>JAJFLV010000172.1 GCA_021772535.1 Opitutales bacterium
GCCCGGTATCGGGGTCTCCTCTGGAAAATGCTTCCTAATCATATCCCATTGTTCATCTGTAAGTTGCATAATTTAATGCTATCACTATCACGTCACTTGGCAATCTAACTTTTCAAAATATTGAATTTGAGATAGGTTCTAGATAGAGTTTATATACGTTCATTCCATAGCTTGTTGGATTCAGAATCCATGGAGGATCTGCAAATGGCAAAGTTCGGTGAAAGTTTCACCCGTTATTGAGTCAAGCATGCTCTCATCCGGTGAAACTGTCACCCCTTAGATTTCCCTGTGTTGATTTCTTAAAATAGGGAGAGCAATTTTTAAGTTGAAACGGGCATCGAAAACAACATAAACTAACGGTTTTTATTAATCGATTTTCTAATAGCTTTTTTACGATACCCTTTTTATTTTTTTTGGCGAAAATATGATTTTCCGAACTATTGATTGAATCAATAGTTCCATTCCTAACGTTAAATGATGATTATTTTACATTTTTTTAACAAAAAATCCATCTATCCCCCCTTGATAATTTTATGGGAGGGTTTATTAGTTAATTCAGCACCAACATTAAATCTCATTTGCTTTTGTAACCCCCTTTAATTTCAAGTCAGCAGAAAGCTTATCTTTGATGATATTTGCTGATTCGGAGTAACCCTACAAAAGCAAAACTAACCACAAAAGGAAATTACAACTATGCCACATAAAGAAAACTCCAAAAACAAAGCTCAATACTACCTAAAAAACAACCAACCGGAAAAAGCGATCTCCTATTTAATTGAAGTAGGTGAAGAAGCCAGACAACGCTGCGCCAACGAAACCGCCATCAAACACTACCGGCAGGCATTAGAAATTCTACCTAGACAATTGAACGGTCAAAAGGAGGAATTCTTCGAGGCCCGTCTGGGTTTGGGTAAGGCTCTGAAGTTAACGGGGGAACTGAAAGAAGCCCAAGAGACCTTCACCGATGCCCTCAATCATCTGGAAAATTGGGAGTCCGGTTTCGAACATCCCATCTTTACCCCCACCATGGTCAGCACCTTGTGTGAATTAGGGGATGTTAAGCAACGCGAAGGATCCTTCGATGAGGCCATGAATTATCTTGAAAAAAGCCTCCATCAATTGAGCGAAACCAATACTCGTGTGTACCCGGGACTGTTACAGACAGTCAAGGATCGCATTGCCTGGATTCACTTTCGACAAGGAGACCTCCAAAAGGCAACAACCATCGCCACCGAAACCATTGAAGAGGCAAAGGCCGCGGAAGCCAATGACTCCGCCACCCTGGCCAGCCTCTACAATACCCTTGGAGGCATTTTTTACCAAAAAGGAAACCTCGACCAAGCAATTACCTATACCGAACTCTGTATGAAGCTGTATCGTGAATTGGATAATGCCTGGGGAATGGGTGTCGCCTATACAAATCTTGGCGTTCTCAATGATATAAAAGGCAATTGGTCCAAAGCGGTTGAATTCTACAAACAGGCCTCTGATTTGCAGAGCAAAATCGGGGACCTGGAAAACAAGGCCCGCAGCC
This sequence comes from Opitutales bacterium, assembly GCA_021772535.1. Taxonomy (GTDB): domain Bacteria; phylum Verrucomicrobiota; class Verrucomicrobiia; order Opitutales; family UBA2987; genus JAJFLU01. The sequence continues at coordinate 1,535 of JAJFLV010000172.1, forward strand.
TCGACAACCTTGGCGCCCTGCGCATGGCCATGGGAAATTATGAAGAGGCCGGAGAGAATTTCCAATCCGCTTTAGATATTCGCCAGCAATTGGGTGAAAATTACGGAATATCCCAATCCCGTGCCAATCTGGCACAACTGGCTCTGTGTGAAAATCGCTTCGATGACGCCGCTTGTCACGCGGAGGTTAGCCTGGAGCTGGCCAAGGCGACTGGAGGAAAAGAAGCTGAAGTCTGGGCCAGCTGGGTTTTAGCCATGGTTCAAGCCGAATCCGGAAACCTCGGAACCGGTTTGAATACTGCCAACAGAGCTTGGCGATATGCGCATGATGAAGGTTTCCAGGATGAGGAAATCGATTGCCTGAGAACCCTCGGAGTCATCAACTCCCGCCAGGGCGAATTCGGGGAAGCTGAGCGCTCCTTGCAGCAGTCACTTGACCTCTCCCGCAAAGAACCGGACCCCTACCGCCAGGGACTCGCACTACTGGAATTAGGTCGAAATTTCCTCCTTCAAGCCGTTGGCGAGGTGCCGGAGGCAGTGGAGCAATTGCGATCAAAGGCAACAAAAATCCTCCAGGCGTCAATAGCAATACTAAGACCTCTCGGCGCGACAAAAAACCTGGTCCAGGCGCAAGCAGCATTGAACCAATGTTCCAATGAAAAATAGATTTATTTTAATAACGATAAACAAACGTTTTAACATATTATATTTTTTGAAAAATTCTTAAATTACAAGGAAACTGACCATGAAAACATCTTTCAAAATTCAATTACTAATTGCTGCATTTAGCCTTCTGCTATTGAGCGCATTCTCTTCCATCAGGCAAACAGAACCCGATGCCGCTGTAGAAGAGATTGCCTACGTTGAATCCACCTTATGGGAACATGAGAGCGATTCGATTTCCCTTATTGTAACCGCCCAAAGCTCCCAATCTGCCGCCAGGGCGATTGCCGAGATGGGGGGAGAAGTAACGAGCGATCTCTATATAATAGACGCCGTTGCTGCGAACCTTCCTACCTCTCGGCTGGGAGAATTGGCCCGGCATCAGGAAGTCATCTCTATTGTCGAGAACAAGCGCGTGAAATCCGCCGATAATGGGGATTTTGACAATAAGAAGGTCTGGGTTCGCGTGCGTGGTTTGAATACAACGGATGAAGCCTGGCCGGTTGGCATGGACGTAGGCGCCGATGAACTCCATGAGGCAGATATTAATGGTCAGGGAGTTACCGTTGCGGTAGTGGATTCCGGCGTATTTTTCTACCCCATCGTCATGCCTGGAAATTCGGGAAATGCCAAAGGCGCCGCCAAACCAATCCAGTTGCACATGCAGGATGCTATTCGTTTCGTCGCCCAGGCCGATTTCGTTGGCGACGGAGCCTGCTGGGGAGATGGTTATTTCGAGGATGGTGATAAAGATGGCTACGACGATGATGATGTCGCCGGAATGCGCCAGTATGACGGTTACTGCATCAGCAATGCCCAGAACAGCAGGGATTATTACGGGCACGGTTCCCACGTTGCGGGAATTATCGGTAGCCGCTTCCTGGACTTGGAAACAAATACCTACCTGGGGATTGCACCCGGAGCGAAAATCCTGAGTGTTCGAGTACTCGATGATGAGGGCATGGGAACTTATGAAGATGTCATCGAAGGTATCCAGTTTATCGTTGCGAATAAGGATTTTTATAAAATTCGGGTTCTCAATTTAAGCCTGAGCGCCTATGCCACCACTCCTTACTTCGTAGATCCCTTGGACCGGGCCGTGGAAGAAGCCTGGGCCAGCGGCATCGTCGTTTTAGCCGCCGCAGGGAACACTGGACCAAACGCCGAGAGCGTCTCCGTGCCCGGCAACGACCCCTATGTCATCACTGTGGGAGCGGTGGACAGCAATGTCACTGCGGCCGATTGGTCGGATGATATTCTTCCCGAGTGGTCGGCTACTGGACCGACCCTGGATAATTTCGCCAAGCCTGATATTCTGGCACCGGGCAGCAAAATCGTTTCATTCATGTATAATGACCCGGACAACATCAAAAATTCGGCAACCCTTGTCCAGCAGCACCCCGATTACTCGGAATCGAGCAGCCTCTTTCGCATGAGCGGGACCAGTATGGCAACCGCAGTTGCCTCAGGCTTGGTAGCCCTCATGCTGGATGAAAGCCCCAAATTGGATCCCGACCAGGTTAAATTCCGTCTCATGTACACGGCCGCTCCGGCCATTACCACTGATGACGGGGATCTGGTTTACAACGTCTTTCAACAGGGGTTGGGCCGTATTTGGGCGCCCGATGCTATTTTAGGCGCAGATATTCCCGCCGAAGGCAGAGCCAATTACGGAATGGATATTGATGCCGATCTGGCCCATGGAATTGGGTGGGAAGACTTGAATGGCGACGACATGGTGGATCCGGACGAAGTAGATCCCACCGAAATGTCGTATCATTTCACCGGTCCCATCGATGTATATTCCAGTGATGACGGGAAAGCGTTCCTCTACACCGTATATGACGAAGAAAATAGCGAACTTGTCGCATTGGGAGCAGCCTGGACGGACACCTTTGAATGGATTGATCCAGAAACCTTGTCCATCTCCGGCCTAACTTGGGCCGATAACCAAATCGGCTGGGGTGACGGAATGGTTTGGGCAGGCGGCCGAGCATGGGCCGGTGGCCGTGCATGGGCTGGTGGCCGTGCATGGGCTGGTGGCCGCGCATGGGCTGGTGGTCGCGCATGGGCCGGCGGTCGTGCATGGGCAGGCGGCCGGGCATGGGCCGGTGGTCGGGCATGGGCCGGTGGTCGTGCATGGGCCGGTGGTCGTGCATGGGCCGGTGGCCGCGCATGGGCCGGTGGCGTTGCAGTTTCCAACGCCCACTGGGTTGAGGATCTATAAAGCATAAATCTCACACCTCTATTGCGACAGGCAAAGAGTACAACAACTGATCAAGTTTAAAGCGACAACCCCCACCAAATGGGGGAAGTTGCAACCAGAATCCCAGGGTCCACACCCTGGGATTCTGTTCTTTAAAAAGGAGTGCTCTCTCAAACAAGTTTCCCGGTAGCATTTTTCTGCTGACTACAAAGGACAGGCACTCACTATGGGAAAAATGGACCCTGCCAACTCCCGGCTTTACATTATCAACATCAGCCATCTCGTTACGATGGATGCGGATCGCTCGATCGTTAAGGACGCCTGGATCGAGATAACCGATGGATGGATCACCGCCGTCGGCTCCGGTCAGGACCAAGAGGCTGAATTGAAAGGGCGTGAGTGTAAAGTAATTGACGCCCGGCAAGGCATCGTCCTGCCGGGATTGATTAATACCCATCACCATTTCTATCAAAATCTGGCCCGCGCATACACACCGGCGACAAACCTGCCACTGCTCCCCTGGCTGACCTGCATCACTCCGCTCTTCAGAAACCTTACTGCGGAAGACCTCTTAATCGCCACGAAAGTAGCCATGGCTGAATTGATGCTCACCGGATGCACCACCACGGTCGACCATCATTATCTTTTTCCACCCTCCAATTCCGGTTTCATTGACGCTCAATTCGCGGCTGCCGGAGAGATGGGGATGCGCTTTCATGCCGGTCGCGGCTCGATGGACACCGTTTCGAAGATCATTCCCTCTTGGGCCACAGAAACGGTGGACGAAATCATGAATGACTGTCAGCGGCTGTACGACCGTTATCACGATTTCAGCCGGGGTAGCATGACGCGGCTCTTTTTGGCCCCATCCGCCCTCACTTGCGCTTCCCCGGACCTTTTGAAGGAAAGCGCCCGTATGGCCTCTTCGCTAGATTTGGGACTGCACATACATTGCGGCGAAACGCTCGAAGAAGACCAATACGCCCTCGACCATCTTGGGAGCCGGCAATTGCCCTTCCTTGCTGATTGCGGTTGGGAAACAGAGCGTGTCTGGCTGGCCCACGGAATCCATTTTGACGACGCCGAAATCGCCCATCTCGGCCAACGGGGTATGGGAATCGCCCATTGTCCCTGCTCCAACATGCGGCTGGGTTCGGGGATCTGCCGTGTTGGCGATTTGCAAAAGGCGGGGGCAAAGGTCGGCCTCGGGGTGGACGGGAGCGCCTCCAATGATTCCAGCCACATGCTCAATGAGGCGCGTCAGGCCCTCCTTCTGGCACGGGTAAAATACGGAGCGGGCGCGATGAGCACAATGGATGCGCTCGAACTTGCTACCACCGGAGGAGCATCCTGCCTGGGCCGTGGCGATGATCTTGGCTCCCTGGAAGTCGGCAAATGCGCAGACCTGGCGATTTTTCCAGCCGAAGATCTATTCAGCAGCGGGGCGGATAATGCAGTCGAGGCCCTCCTCCTCTGCTTTCCCCGACAAGTCGAGACTCTAATCATTAATGGCCGGGTACGGGTGCGGGACGGCCGCATCACCGGCCTCGACTTGCCCGAACTCCTCGCCTCCCACCAAACTATCGCCGGGCGTATACAGGAATGATGAGTGCAGCGGAGAGGACTCTGGAAAATAATCTTAATTGAAAGAGAATTTATTCCAAACTCACATTAGGATTGCCCTGACGGTTAGTTTATGCTAAAGGGTTTGTCGATGTACAAGGTGAGAGAAAACCCGGGATTTACTCTGGTCGAAATAATGATCGTAGTGGTTATTATCGGTCTGTTGGCGGCAATGGCCATACCGGCCTTGAACAAGGTTAGGGCGAAATCCCAGGCCACCACGATTTCCAACGACATCCGCACATTTCGCGATGCTATTGAAGCTTATGTCCTGGAAAACGGGGTCTTTCCGCAAGTGACCGGAGGCGGGTTCCCGGCAGAATTCAGTGGTTGGATCAGCGAGGCGAAATGGAATGAAGGCTCCGCCCTGGCAGGAGGCGCCTGGGATTATTATTCACCTGGCGGCGGCTATATCCCGGAGCTCGTCCTTGACACCGTCGGCCAGGATAACTCAGCCATCTTTGCCCTTGTCGATGACATTTTGGACGATGGATCGGCCAACACCGGCCAGATGATTTACGAGGCGGCGTTTCTTCTCTACAAGTTCCCGCAGTAAGGTAACGCGCAAGCCGTTAATTGGGGTCTCCTCAGTTGAAGGAACGACCGCAGCCGCAGGTCGATTCGGCATTGGGATTGCGGATTTCGAAACCTTTCCCCTGCAGGCCGTCATCGAAATCCACTTCCGAACCTTTCATGTGGGCCAGGCTTTCGGAATCTATGATGAAACGCACACCGGCGCTTTCCAATTCGACATCGTTTTCTTTAATATTGTCGAAGGACATGCCGTACTCCATCCCTGAGCAACCGCCGGACTCCACCAGTAAGCGCAGCAACTTGCTCTCACCGGCGATTTCCGATTTCAGGTCGCTGATCTTACGAGCGGCTCTTTCAGTCAATGTTATCATGGATTCAATTAAATAGGATAAATTCCATCTTTGTCAAATGAAGGCGTACTGACCAAAAGTGTGGTAATTTAGGCGCCCTCTAAGACCGAAAAGCTGCTTTTCTGAAATTTCAGAGCATTTTTCGTGCTAGAATTTGCCTTCCCGCTTGCAAGGGTGAAAATTTTTGTGTTTTTTAAAAATGTGGCTGCTCAGGAACATCTTTTCAACGAACTTCACTATGTGCTGGTGCGAAAGATCGCAGAAGGGGGCATGGGAGTGGTTTATGAGGCAAATCAACTGGGAGTCGATGAATTTTCCAAAACAGTGGCTATCAAGCTGATACGTGAAGAATTTTCCGCCATTAAAGAGTTTCGGGACAATTTTGTGGGAGAAGCCCGGCTTGTAGCCGACCTGATCCATACCTGCATCGTGCAAACCTACCACTTGGCGGAAATTGCCGGACAATATTTTATGGTAATGGAGTATGTGAACGGTTACAATCTTGAGGAATTTATTTGTCAGCATCGCTGTCTGGGCCGCCGCGTCCCGGTCGATATGGCGGTATTCATCGTCTCCCGGGTAATCAGAGGGTTGGCCCATGCTCATGCCGCCGTCGATAAGCAAGGACGCCTCCTTAACATTGTCCATCGGGATGTGAACCCGAAAAATATCATGCTGGCCAAAGAAGGAGACGTCAAACTAACCGATTTCGGCATCGCAAAAGCCTTCGACCTGATGTACAATAAAGAGGGAGAGGTCATTGCGGGGAAGGATGAATATCTCTCCCCCGAACAAGCCCGACGAGAAGTGACGGACGCACGGGCCGATCTTTTTGCAGGCGGTATCCTTCTGGCGGAATTACTGTTGGGCGAAAATATATTTGAAGCTGAAGATTCGGTCACAACACGCCGTAATATACGTGAAATGCCAATTCCCGATTTCACAAAATTAAGGCCCGGTATCGACGATAAGCTTAACGGAATCCTGCACAAGGCGCTCCAGCGCGATCGCGATGCGCGATTTCAGACAGGTGAAGAAATGCTGACAGCTCTGGAAATGTACCTCTACAGCGACAGTTACGGGCCAACAACTGAAAAACTGTCCGATTATCTAAGCGAACTTTTTGCCAACGGCCCAGCCTATTTGCTTGGCGACGACGCATTCACTTCCAAACATCAATCCGATTAACTGTTGCTCATGTCATGATATTCCAGGGGCTGCAACAGGTTCAAAAGCAAACCCAGTCGCTCGTACTGGCGCCGCAGCTTCGTCAATCCCTGAAGATTCTGCAAGTACCTGCCCTGGAATTACGCAATACCATTCTGGAAGAGCTACAAATCAATCCAGCCTTGGAGGAACTTCCCATGGAGGGAGTGAGCCTGGAGGAAAAGGACGAGGGTGAAGGGGCGCCAACTAAGGAGGATCGGTCCCAGGAACTGGATTTCGGGGATGACTTCAGTGTGCTTGCTCAAATTGATGAGGTTTCGAAGGAAAATTATGAGTTGGAAAACGGTGGTAGAGCTTACTCGAGCGAAGCTGCCGAACGCCGCCAGTATTTTTTTGACTCTCTGACCAGCGAGACCTCCTTGCAGGAACATCTCATTCGCCAGGCCGAATTGGCAGAATCGGACCCGGAAATCATTCAAGCTGTCGAATTCCTCATCGGGAGCCTCGATAACCGCGGATTTCTTACCTCGAGCCTTTCAGATATCGCCTTATTATCAAATCTTCCTCTCATTGTTGTGCAAAAAGCGCACAAGCTGCTGAAAACCTTCGATCCGCCCGGTATCGGCAGTATGGATCTTGAGGACTGCCTCCTCACCCAGCTCGCACTCAAAGGCAAAGGCAGCGGACCCGAAGCCGCTCTTATCAAGAATCATTTTGACCTTCTCCTGCGCCGGAGAATCCCGGAAATCGCCCGTAAAAACGGCTTCACCATC
>JAJFLV010000173.1 GCA_021772535.1 Opitutales bacterium
AAATCCTGGCCGACGCGGTCGCTGTGCATCTGGAGAATGGAACTATCCCCATCATCCTTGGAGGCGGGCACGAAACCGCCTACGGACATTTTCTTGGTCACGTTAAAGCCAACCGCAATGTGCATATTCTCAACTGGGACGCCCATCCCGATGTTCGCCCCTTGAGTGAGGGGAAAGGGCATTCGGGTTCGCCGTTTCGCCAGGCTCTCCTGCACCCATCGGGAGCCTGTCTGGGTTACACCGTTGCCGGCTTGCAGGAGCATTCGGGTTCACAGGATCATATCGATTTTCTCAAGGCCAAGGACTGCCAATTTATTTGGAAACGGAAATTGTCTGAAAAGAAAGTGAAAGACGTTTTTTCGAGTTGTTCCGCGCCCATAATGGCGACTTTCGATCTGGATGCCGTGGACCAGGCCTTTGCTCCCGGAGTGAGCGCCCCGGCGACCAACGGACTCACTCCCGACCTGTGGCTGCGGGCCGCGAGAACAGCAGGAAAAAACCGACATGTGGCCTCTTTCGATATCGTGGAGATGAACCCGGCATTTGACAGGGATTGCCAAACAGCACGACTGGCGGCCTTGACGGTCTGGTCCTTTTTACAAGGGCTGTCGAAACGATTGGCAAAGGAATCCGGCTGAAGCTGCGAAGCCCGTTTTGCCGATTCCCCAATTGGGTTCCGGAAAGATTTCTTATTATCAATCGAAATCACTGTTGCGGGCGGTTGTCCGATCACGATAATCGCCATCGAAAAATGAGATGAAAGATAACGCCCATAATAGAATTAGAGGGGAAAGCCGGAGGGTAACACCCTCACCTGAAATCTCATGCCCCTGAGCCCGAGTTCCCAATCGGAGAATGAGGCATATGCCAAAGGAGTCGTCCTTTATCTCATCGCACTGGTTTTTTTCAGTCTCCTTGACGCCTCAATCAAGTTTTTGCTGCCACACTATTCTCTTCTGGTTCTGCTTTGGGCCAGGTATTTTTTTCACTTCCTTTTCGGTTTGTTTTTTCTTTCCCCATCTGAATGGGTAACATTGGTCCGACCAAAAGAACCGAAGATTCAGCTTTACCGCTCGTTGCTCCTTATTGGCGCTTCCCTCTGTTTTTTCATGGCATTAAAAACCATGCCCTTGGCCGAGATGGTATCGATTGCTTTTACCACACCACTTTTCCTCGCTTTGCTGTCAGTTCCAATGCTGGGGGAACGAATTGGATTCCGGCGTTTGGCTGCTTGTGCTATAGGCCTGATCAGCGTTTGTATAATCCTGAGGCCGGGCCGGGGCCTATTATCCTGGGCTTCATTGTATCCGCTTGTGGCAGCTTTTTTTTATGCCCTCTACATGATATTTACGAAGAAGCTTCAAAATAAGGTGACACCTCTTTTGACTTTTCTTTATCCGGCATTCTTTGGCCTTGTAATAGCTACTATTGCCGCTCCATTTTACTGGGTGAATCCAGATTTAACCGGTTGGAGGCTAATGCCTTTGGTGGGCTTATTCGGCGCTTTGAGTCATTTTATCCTGATTAAGGCATTGTACTGTACGACGGCTTCTTCTATCGCACCCTATCAATACTTTCAAATTGTTAATGCAACCATTCTGGGTTACATTCTCTTCAAGGATTTTCCCGATTTCTACACCTTCCTGGGCGCATCCTTGATAATCGCTAGCGGGCTTTACCTATTTTACAGGGAACGAAAAGTTAAGGGGAGTTTGCCGTGATCAGAGCGGCTTGCCTCGTTTATGGAATCCTTGGGCTGATTGGCCTCGGGCTGACTTTCTGGCTGGCTGGGAAGGGTCATTTTCTTTACCAACCGCTTTCTTTTTCGAGAGAAGATTGGCTTTTGCATGCGGGGGTCTGCCTGGCGTTTGTCCTCCTTGTTCATGCCGCTTCCCTGGCGGCATTGAAGTATTCCCGCGTAGTGCAGCGAAGCGTTCGCGACCTCAAGCTCTGGCTCGGCGCAATCGGTCAAATGGAAATTCTCATTTTGGCCCTGGCCAGCGGCCTGGCCGAGGAAATCTTTTTCCGCGGCTGGCTCTTGAACGAAATCGGAATCCTCTACTCCTCCATTCTTTTCGGATTGATGCACCTGCCCCCCAACCGCAACTGGCGCCTCTGGCCCCTTTTTGCTTTCGTCATGGGCCTTATCCTGGCCGCTCTTTGCCTCTGGACAGGGACCATTGTTTACGCCATGGCGGCTCACGCAGGTATCAATTACCTGAACATTCGCCATGGGCTGAAATTCTCTGATGATATCGATCATTGAGGGACCTTCCCCGACCCTACTGCCAAAGCAACAGGCCCTTGCTGGTTTGAAATTGGACGGCCTCATCCAGCAATTCACGGATTCTGCTCAATTGCGTCATTGAGCGGCGTCGAAAAACCTCGCCCAGCCGTTCGATGAAATCGGCCGCTTCATAATTGGCGGTCTCCATCAAATACAAGATAACGCCGTCCCGGTGTATCTGGTAATTATATCTTTGCGCACGGCCCCTACCCGCCCGGCCATTGGCTTGGTGCCCGAGAATTTTTTGGTTATCAAACAAATCCCGGATGAATTGATCGCTTCGACCAACCATGGCGCCGACTTCCTTGGGCGAATACCATTCCTTGCCCTCCGTCAGCAAAAAGCTGAATTGCTCTTCCTCGATAATGGTAACTTTCTCTGCCATCGCATTCGCATTCATTTTCGTCAGTGTTAGTGTTAGTGTTAGCGTTTTCGCACATTTGATTGTCGAGGTTCTAAAGAGCCCTGGAAAACCCGCTCATCCGGGGGTGGTTGCCCAAAGCATGCTGATAACCCAATTCGTAAGCCTCCTCCCGGGCCCCCTCCACGGCGTCGCCCAGGCGCTTGGCCAGCCGTTCTGCCACCAATTGCGCGGTAAAGACATTAGGGCAGTAAACCTTGGCATAGGCCTGCCAATTCTTGCCATTGCGCAGCGGATGACCGGTGTCGATGACCAACTCCGCTTTTTTGCCATCTTGCTGAATATTCAGGATTCCTTCTTTCTCTTTCATAACTGACTCCTCTCTCCTTGTTGGTTCTTTCTTCGTTGGTTGGTTAATTCACAAAATAAT
>JAJFLV010000174.1 GCA_021772535.1 Opitutales bacterium
CTACACCAACAACTCCTTTCTGGAACAGGGTTTCGGGACGAATTTCACTAATGCCAAATTCACCGTTCGTCTTCGGGGCAATGTGGATTTGAAAGGGACCCAATTGCTTTTGCTGGCGCAGGCTGAATCAACAAAAACGACTTCCAATTACGTCCTTAGCGGACAACCCTTTGAGATTACCAAAGACTGGAGCGAGCAAACAATCACTTTGGTCCCCGACCCGGCACAGTGGACCTGCATGGGAGCCCGGCACGACGCCCCTCACTATGGCTGCGATGACATCGATATTGTTCTCAACGACCTTAATGTAGACCTTATATTTGTCCTCTTCCCGGTTAAGGTGGTTCCCCTGGATAAGGAAATAACCGACCTCCACGGGCTGTGGGCGGGAAAGGATTACCCGGTCGATACGCAATACCACCCCAAAGGACTTTTGATGTTCGACACGGTGAAAATCGAATTCCCGCAATAGTGCGGCATTGGAATAAGCGGATGAAATACCTTCCTAAGAAACTTTGCCTGATATTGGTTGTAAATTGTCTCATCACCGGATTCTTTTTCGGTCAGGATACCGCAACCGAAAAAGGTCCTATCGACATCGGCCAAAACCGGGAGCTTTTCGTCGACAAGCACCTGATTGCAAGCATGAAGGGGAATGCGGAACTACGCCTGCATCACCCGGTGCGTCGAGAGATCGCAATGGTCTACGATCAGCCTTGGGAGGGGAACGCGTGCGGCTACCATACCGTGTTCAGGGACGGTGACATATACCGCATGTACTATAAGTCATGGCATATTTCACCCAGCGGTAACGTGGATAATTACGTCTACATCGCCTATGCAGAAAGTTTGGATGGTGTCCACTGGGTTAAACCGAATTTCGGCCTTTTTGAGCACAATGGTTCCAGGGAAAACAATATCGTCCTTGCTGAAATCAACGGATCTCGTTGTCACGACTTTTCTGTGTTCAAGGATACCAACCCGCAGGTGGCGCCGGGAGAGGAGTATAAAGCCGTTGGTCTTGGTCGTAAACCCGATGGTCTCTATGCGTTCAAGTCTTCCGACGGCGTTCACTGGACCATCCTCAACCAGAGCCGACCAGTCATGACAGGACACCCCTTCGACACGCAGAACACCATTTTCTGGGACCCCAACATCCGTAAATACCGCGTTTACATCCGCGATTTCAAAAAAGGGCTCCGGGGCATCATGACGGCAATATCCGATGACTTTATTCACTGGTCGGATCGAGAATGGCTGCAATATCCTGATGCACCCATTGAGCAGCTTTACGTCAACCAGATTAAACCATACTACCGAGCCAACCATATCTATATTGGGTTTCCGGCCAGGTACGTGGATCGAGGCTGGACGGATGCCACCCGTGCTCTGCCTTCACCGGAACTTCGCCGGCAACGTGCCGAAACGAGTAGCCGCTACGGGTCCGCCGTGACCGACTCGCTTCTGATGACCAGCCGGGATGGCCTCACTTTCCATCGTTGGGAAGAGGCCTTTCTCCGCCCCGGCTTGCGCACCCGGCACAACTGGGCTTACGGGGATAACTATTTGGCCTGGCATGTCGTGGAGACTGATTCCGTCGAAGACGATTCACCGAGGGAGTTATCCCTCTATGCCACCGAAAGCTATTTTACGGGCAACAGCTCTCGTCTGCGGCGCTACACCCTGCGTATCGACGGTTTCGCGTCGGTTTACGCGCCGCTTGGAGGCGGTGAATTCACCACGAAGCCGCTCATCTTCGAAGGCGACAGGATGACGATCAATTTTGCGACTTCCGCAGGCGGCGGCATCCAGGTAGAGGTCCAGGACCGCCATGGCATTCCGATCGAAGGTTATACGCTTGCAGACTGTCCTGAGATCTTCGGCGACGCGATCGAATATCCGGTTCGATGGCAGGGCGGCCGTGAGGTGAGTGAACTCTCCGCCCAACCCGTGCGACTGCGCTTCGTCCTGCGGGATGCAGATCTGTATGCAATACGCTTCCGTGGAAACCGGGATGCTGCTGAACATGCGGTCCTGCGCCCTAACCAGTTCCCTATTAATTAACAAAAAGATTTCTGAGAAAGAGGTGGAAATAATTTAGCTTTCAACCTGGATAGAATGAATAGTCAAATAGAGCATAATCCCGCATTGGCCATTGATGTGCACGCGCATTATGGCCAATACTGCCGTGAGGATTCGAGCGCTTTGTGTAATACGCTTATGAGCGCCGATGCGGCGGTGGTCGGACAACGGGCAAATGCGGCTGGTATTCAATGGACTATTGTTTCGCCGCTTTTTGGGTTGCTTCCACGGGGAAAGGCCAATGCGGTGGAAGCGAATCGTGTGGCCATGAGGGACATTGCAGAGACCAATGGGCTGTTGCTCTATGCGATTGTAAACCCGCTCCAACCCAAGACCTTCGACCAGGCCAGGGAAATGGTAAAAGAACCAAGATGTGTCGGTATAAAGGTTCATCCGGAAGAGCATCAGTATCGCATAAGCGATCATGGAGACACTATTTTTGGGTTCACCTCGGGATTGAACGTGCCGGTGCTGGTCCACAGTGGGTGCCCTTACAGTCTTCCGGAAGATTACTTGCCTTTTGCCAACAAATATCCCGACGGCTCAATTATTCTCGCCCACCTGGGAAACGGCGCGGGAAGGGATAACCAACCCGACCTTCAAGTAAGAGCCATTGCCCAGGCGCGCCACGGAAACCTTTATACGGATACCTCCAGTTCGCGAAGCATCATGCCTGGACTCCTGGAGTGGGCGGTGACGGAAATCGGCGCCCATCGCATCCTCTTCGGAACAGATGCGCCTCTTTATTCCACCGGTATGCAAAAGGCCCGGATAGATGAAGCGGAAATATCCGACCAAGATAAAACGCTCATTTTAAGAGAAAATGCTCAAAAGCTTTTTAACTTAGAATAAAAACTCACAATCACAAAGGCCAAGTTGGGAAATAAGCTATGGATACAAAATTGACGAAAGAGAATTTTATCGGTCCCTGGGCGGGCCTGCCGGTCGCATGGTCTGAGGATGATCGATTCGACGAAACCGTTTACCGGGAGGATGTCCGTCGATGCTGTCAACTTGGGATGCCCGGAATCTATTCCGGCGGCACGACGGGCGAGTTTTACGCCATGGAGTTTGACGAGTTTACGGCAATCACCAAAGCAACCATAGAAACCTGCCGGGAATATAACACCCCAGCAATGATCGGGGTGTCTTCAACCTACACCGGCGGTGCGGTCAAGCGTGCCGAATTTGCGGCTGCTGCCGGCGCCGATGCCATCCAGGTAGCGCTGCCATTTTGGATGGAAATCGATGATACTCAAGTGGTTGAATTCTTTAAAACAGTAGCTGGAGCTGCCCCGGGATTGCTTCTTTCGATTTATGAAACTACCCGTGCGAAAAAGGCTCTAACGGTTGATCAGCACCGTGAAATTAAAGAAGCGGTACCCGGTTACACCATGGTAAAAGCAAACGCCGATACCGTTGGAACTACGCCGGAGGGCTGCCGCAGCCTGACCGATCTTGGTATCAATGTCTTTGTCGACGAGGGAACCCATTGGGCTCAGCTAGGACCCCACGGCGCTTGCGGCTGCTGCAGCGCATTTGTTTACTATAACCCGAAGCTGGTACTCTCCATGTGGGAGAATCTGAAAAATAAGGATTGGCAGGCAGTATCTCGCGATGGTGAACGGATCAAATTCGTTTACAACTTTATCTTCACAGAATTCGCGAATAAAGGGTATGTCGATTCCGCCCTTGACCGGTTTGGCGGCATCGCCGGGGGTGTTTTGAAAACAAGCCTTCATTGCCGGGCGCCTTACCCATCATTGAGGCCGGAAGATCTTGCCACACTGCAAAATTGGTACGCCAAAAACGCCCCCTGGATGTTGGAAAATTTGCCGGCGAAAATTTGATCTTCTTGCCTGCCAATAGAAACCTGTGGTCCTATAGCAAAGCGCGAAACTTTGCCTGCTCGACGTCTCCAAAATGCTGAATGTCGTGCCGCATCATATTCTGCAAATGTTCTTCCATTGCTTTTTTGGCCTTGGTCACGCGCTTCTGCTGAATAGCGGAAAATATAACCTCATGCTCATTTTGTATTTCCATCCGCAGGTTTTTTGCTTCCAACGGTGACAGCATTCCCCAAAATTCCGCATGACTGCCTTTCTCTACCAGGACCCCATTCAAGAGTTGCAGGCGAAGGATTTCCTCCCGAATCAATTCATTCTTGGCAGCGGATATGATCGCAAGATGAAACCGGGCGTCTTCATCCGCCAACTTCAATACATCCGATTCCTGCGCATCTTTACTGATGACCCGCTTGTTCAGTTTCCTGATTTTGTTGAGCGATGTTTGAATTTCCTCTAGCTCGGTGTCGGTCCTGTATTTAGCTGCTATTCCGGTGCAATACACTTCAAGAACCTGCCTTAACACGCACACCTCCTTGAATTCCTTCAGGGTCATCGACCGGACAACTGCTCCCATGCGCGGCCTTATTTCGACCAATCCGTCGCTCTCCAGTTGCCGCAATGCATCGCGCACCGGAGTCCGGCTTACCCCGATATCACCGGCCAGGCTTTTGGTTGAGAGCGGCGCTCCAGGCGCCAATTCGGAGGAAAGTATTTTTTCGCGAATGTATTTATACGCAATATCTGAGTTGACATATTCCATAAGATATTAAACATACCTGTGTATACATATTCATGCAAGTTGCATTATTGCTCCATATCGGAATAGGGTTTGAAGCATAAATAAATGAAGGCAATACAAAATTTATTGATTATCGGCTGTGGAAGCATCGGAGAAAGGCATCTTCGGTGCTTTCAAAAAGCTGGCAGAGCCAAAATATTAGCCTGCGACAACAATCAGGAATGCCTGAAAAGGATCCAGAGCCAATACCAGGTCGATATTTGCGAAAATTGGGATGAGGCTCTAAAAAGCCCTGAAATTTCTGCCGCTGTAATATGCACACCCGCTCATCTCCATGTGCCTATGGCAATTCGCGCCCTTGAGGAAGGCAAACATGTGCTTATTGAAAAACCTCTTTCTACCAGCCTGAATCGCGTCGAAGAATTGATAAAACTCAGGGATGGGGGAAATTTGATTGCGGCTGTTGCCTATGTTTTACATTTCGTCCCGGCCATCCAGGCCCTAAAGAATTTTCTCGATAAAGGCGAATTTGGAAAACCCCTTCATATCGTTGCAGCGGGAGGACAGCATTTCCCCTCTTTCCGGCCCGCCTACAAAAACACTTATTTTACCAGCCATGAGACCGGGGGTGGTGTCATTCAGGATGGACTTACCCATATTATAAATGCTGTCGAATGGTTGACAGGGCCATCACACTCAATTTTTTGTGATGGCAATCACCAAGCCCTTGAGGGCATATCGGTCGAAGATACCGCCAATATGATAGCTAGAAATGGCGACACGCTTGTCAGTTATTCTTATAATCTCTTTCAGGCGCCCAATGAATTCATGATAACCGTCCATGCCGAAAAAGGCAGCGTTAAAACGGAATTTAGCAGGCAGCGGTGGAGCATACTTCCTTTAAAAGAGGAAAAGTGGACGCACTTCCAGGCCGAATTTGAAGACCGTGACTCTCTTTTTATTACTCAGGCAAATGCATTTTTAGACCTGATCGAAGGGAAGAAAAATGAAATGGCCAGTTTAGAAGAAGCCATTCAAACGCAAAAAACTGTCCTCTCTGCCCTGGAATCTTTCAAAACCGGGACCAAACAATTACCTTGAATACCCTTCTTTCCTTCAAAAATGATGAAACTTCGAAAAAGTAAATTACTGCAACGCCTGAGGGAGGGAAAGTCTTCCTGTTGCCTGAAAATTAACCTTTCAGATCCGCGCATCATCGAAATTAGCGGGCTTTGTGGAATGGATGCCGTTTGGTTATGCCAGGAACATGTGCCCAATGACTGGCTAAATCTGGAAAACCAGATCCGGGCGGCAAAACTCTACGATGTCGATACTATCGTCAGGGTTGGCAGCGGCGGCTACAGCGATTATATCAAACCATTTGAAGCCGACGCCACGGGCATAATGGTGCCACACGTCAATACCGCCGATCAGGCTCGCCAAATTGTAAATCAGACACGGTATTTCCCTTTGGGCATGCGCGCCTTGGACGGAGGAAACGCGGATGGACAGTTTGCCCTGGCGCCCATGGAGGAATATATTCAAAATTGCAATTGTGAGCGCTTTATCATTTTTCAAATCGAATCACCGGAAGCTGTTGAAAATGTAGAAGAGATCGCCGCGGTCGAAGGATTTGATATTCTTCTTTTTGGACCGGGAGATTACAGTCATCACTTGGGTAAGCCGGGTGAAATTAATTCTCCCGATGTAAAACAGGCTAAAAAACGCGTTGTCGAGGCCGCCAAAAAATACAACAAATTTGCCATGGTGACGGCCCCCACACAAAGCTTCGAAGAGTTATTGAAGGAGGGGTATCGAATCTTCAATATCGGATCGGATGTTGTTGGAATGGCCCAACACATAAGGAAACTGCGCAATGAATTTGATTTAGCGACCCAATCATTCCGGCCATCCAGTTAAATCAATGGCGGACACATCCTCTCTATAACGAGGAGTTTCGCCGCGAATGGGTTCTCCTTACCCGTTTAGATTTTCCAAGAGGCCCTCTAAGAGTCTTTCTTAAAGTCGTGGACGATTTCCCCAAATCCATCGGTATGGTCTTTTTCCAGGTAATAGGCGCCAAAATATTCAAGTGGGGCAAAATCGAATAAATTGTAGGTGGGCGAAGGATTAAACTGCACAACCCCGTCTCCGGCCATGCAGATATGGACTGTTACATCGCTTTGCACATTACCGTTGTCGATTAATTGCATGACATCGGTTCCCTTCCCGTCAGCTCTTGGGATAACCTTCAGCATCCAGGCGTGCTCCAATTGGGGAATATCCTTAACACTCGATTCCTTGTGCATTGTCGATCGAATGCTCATCACCGCAGTGCCGCTTAAATTGGCTTCGGTATGCATCACACGTTCCGCCATGCCCACATTGACGTCGGCGTAAACTTTGGGCGTGCCATAAATTTCCCTTCCTGCCGGAATGCTGCATTGGGTGTTGAGGAAGGAAACAATGCAGAAATAGCCAACCTTTCCCTGGAACAGGCATTCGACAAACAGATTGCAAGCTTGGAACTTTCCATAATGAGCCGACCACTCCATTGAGATTCCATTGGCCAGGCACATTCCGCTATCGGTTGGTTCAAAGCAGGCCGGCAAAACGCGATCGATAGCCGCTGAATCTGCCCGAAAAAAAACCAACTGCGATTTGTTGTTCCGATACCTCGCGGGCGGTCTGGGGTAATAGGGCGAAAAAGCCGGAATCGCCTCGATCTGATCCATTGGAATAGTCATAAATTCAACCTCCTGATTACGATGTATTTGAGATAGGTTCTAGTTTACCCTATTGTTTCAGTATGCCGTGTAAAGTCACAAGAGTTCAGTGGGAGAGTCAAATAAAGCCCACCCGGGAACTGTCGTTCCACCCGGTAGCAATCGCGGGGACGGCGGAGGTAACGAAGCCGTTCAAGTACTGCGATATAAAAGGCCCTGCAAGAGGGTCCGCGAGCGCGCAGGCCGACCCCGTTGAAACAGGGGGAAGGCTGCCACTGCAGGAGAAGAGAGCGACGAGAGCGCCCTGCGGGTTCGGTCTGGATTCATGGCGCCTGGTATTTGTTGGCCCTTCCTGTGTTTGCGGCAGTCCTCTCAGGAAATTGGCTCGCTACGGTCAGGTTTGCCTGCTCGGTTGGAGTTGGAATCCTGGTGGGGGCAATGCTCACCCTGCACCCGGTCGATTATCTCATCTACCAGGCTCAGCACCTTTTCAAGGCAGTTTTTGGAGACATGGCGCTGCAAAATCCGGTGGGAGAGCTTAAACCCAACCCGGTCGGTGTGCCAATTGTTCTTTTTTGCTCCCTTTTCCTTCTATTTCGGATTTTCCATCGGGATTGGCGGGGCATTTCTTTTACCCATCCGGCATTTCTGCTGGGAGCGCTCGGCTGGATTTTAGGCCTCCAGGTGGCCCGGTTCTGGTACGATTGGGGGCTTCCCTCCCTGATTTTTTGGTTCGCTCTGGAAATACAATGGTTGCTGGAGGGCCGCGTAGCCCGCGAATCCTGGCAAAGGCTGCTCTTTCCCCTTTTGCTCTGCCTGGCTTTTTTCGTATCCTTGGGGGCCAACCAGACCAATCGCTGGTCCGTCAACGCTCCACTTTCGATCGCCTATTTAAAAGAGACCGAGGACTTCGATACATGGCTTCCCGGTGAGGACGGAATGGTTTACGCCAACTCCATGGGCGTGTTATTCAATTTTTCCTACACCTTTCCCGATGCTCATTGGAGGTAAGTGCTCGGCCTGGAGCCGGCCGATATGGAGCAGGACAATTTGCAAGTTTATTGGACCTACCGGGAAAATCGTGATCTCCACGCTCTCGCCCCCTGGGCGAAAAAACTGCGTCCTCAGGATCGCTTGATTCTAATTGAGGAACCTCATCGGAAACCCGTTTCAGCCTTACCCATGCTGACATGGAAGTTTCTCCCCCCGCAATACTGGATCGGAAAACCACCAACCGCCCCCGGTAATTAACCGGCTCAAGAGTACCTCTTGTTCCTTACTTAAATAGTATTATAGGTGGTAGACCTTCAATCCTTAAATCCGACCCGGATGGATGGATATTGAATACAAGCGAGCTAATAGAGTTTGGACTTTTTACAGTAATCGGCGAATTACCCCTTCAACCTCAATATTCCCTCACGGATGGGACGTAGCGGGCCTGGGGCCAGTTCGGTTTTTATCACGAGGATTTCTACCCTTGGGTCTATTTATTCGATCATGGCTGGATGTATGTATTTGGCCTTAACCCTTTCGATTTATGGCTGTGGACGCCCGATATGGGGTTTTTGTGGACAAGCGAAATCATATTATCCACTGATCTATCGCCAAAGCGACAACACTTGGCTCTGGTATTTCATAGACAATTTTTCCGAATCGCCTAAAGAAACACTCAGGGCATTTTTCAACTATAGCGCCCAGGAATGGGAATTTCACCCACCGGTGCGGTGATATATCTTTCTGCAATTACGGCGTTTACTAAAACGGCCAGAAGACGGGCAGAAGGAGGCAAACCAGTATGCCGATGCCAATATTGAGTGGGAGGCCGAATTTTAGGAAATCCTTATAATTATAACCCCCTGGTCCGTAAACGAGCAGGTTGGTCTGGTAGCCCATTGGTGTAGCCATAGCCGTCGAAGCGGCGAAGGCCACCGCCATGATGAATGTCATGGGCGATACTCCCAGCCGCTGCGCCAGAATCATCCCCAGGGGCGCCATCAGGACGGCCGCCGGTTTGTTCAATATGAGCAGGCTCAGGGCCGCTGTCATAAAAAAAAATATCCAAAGGGTGAAATAGGCCCCAAGATCGCCTACCCAGGAGAGCAGGATATTGGCAACCAAATCGAGGGCGCCGGTTTTTCCCATGGCATGCCCCAACGCAATCATACCCGCAATGAGCACCAGAACCGTCCAGTCGATGGATCGGTAAACCTGTCCCGGAGTCAGCAGGCGGGTAACGATGATCAGGGCGACACCCGCCAGGGAAAGAACACTGATGGGAAACACGCTGAAGGCCGCCAACGCCACAATAGCCAGCATGATGGCCAAAGCCAAGGGCGCCCTGTGCTTTTCCACCACTTCCTCGTGTACTCCTTCCAAAAGTATGAAGGCGTTGCTGTTGCGCAGTTGGTCCAGAGATTCCATTGGCCCGCGCACCAGCAGAATGTCGCCCATGCGCAGTTCCAAATCGGCAATTTCCTTTTGGTGGTGCCGGCCCCGGCGCTGCAGGGCGAAAACGGAAACCCCGTATTGGGCGCGTAGCCCCGCGTTCTTGCAAGTACGCCCGATGAGGGGCGATTCCGGAGCGATCATCAGCTCGAAAAGAGACATCTCAACCTGCTTGATGTCTCCCTTGTCCCAGGCCAGGTCAGGTGTGATGCTGATTTCGTGCTGCCTATCCAGCTCCAGGATTTTGTTGACATCGCCTTTGAGCAGAAGGACATCGCCCACCTCCAAAATGTTTTCCTTGTCCAGTCGGCGGATTCTCTCGCCCCGGATAAGTTCAACGATGGAAACTCCGCTCGACCCCAAAAATGTTTCTTTAGGCAGCTTGCCGATTAAATGGGACTCTTTGCCAACCCGAACCTGGGTAACGTATTCCTTGACTGAATCGATGGGGGCGGTAGAGGCCAGGGTTACGCGTTCTGGCAAAAATCTTCTGGAAAAGAGGAGCAAATAGGCCATTCCGGCAACCACCATCAAAATACCCATTTTGCTGAACTCGAACATCCCCAGAGGGCCGTGTCCGGCCCCATCGGAAAGCGAGGAAACCAGAATATTAGAGGAGGTGCCTATTAATGTGCAGCTTCCGCCCAGCATCGAGGCGAAGGATATTGGCATGAGGAACTTGGAGGGGCTTTGGCCCAATTTGGTGCAGACGGTCAGTACCGCCGGTATGAAAACCACCACTACGGGGGTGTTGTTGATAAAGGCCGATAAAAAGCAGGCCGCGCATAGGGTCAACAGGAGAAACCGGGCCGGACTGCCCCGCGATAGACCGGTCAACCTGGCTCCCAATGCGGCCACCATACCGGTTCGCATAAGCGCAGCGCTCAATACGAACATGGCGCCGATGGTGACCACTGCCTGGTTACCGAAACCCTCCAGGAGTTCCTTCGGTTTCAATATCCCGCCAAGCCCCAATGCCACCATGACCATCAAACCGATTACATCGTGCCGCACTTTGTCGGTAGCAAACAGGACTACTGAAACCAGAAGAACGGCAAATACAATGGCGATGTCGAAAGTCACAATACCTGATTCCTCATTGTCGGCGTCCCTGCGCCGAACACAGGTCAGTTTCTTGGAACCTAACTAAACCAGTCAAGAAACGTCGGGACAATGACAAAATCGATGCACCAATGAAACCAGGTCAACCCTGCGGTGGAATACTGTCGAAATTGATGAACTTCGTCTGTGTGAATTCCATCAACCCATCGATGCCGGCCATGCGGCCGATTCCGCTCTGCTTATAGCCGCCGACTTCGACCTCGGGGTAAAACCGGTTGTAGGTGTTTACCCAAACAGTTCCTGCCTTGATGGCGCGGGAAATCCGCCAGGCCCGATGCACGTTTTCCGTAAAAACAGCCGAGGCCAGTCCGAATTCGGTATCATTGGCCAGGGCAATGGCCTCCTCGTCGCCCTCGAATGTTTTGATCACCAGCACGGGTCCGAAAATCTCATCGCGGTTGAGGGGAGAATCGTCTGCCACGTCGGTAAAAATGGCCGGGGAAACAAAATTACCTTTGGCCAGGCTTTCATCCTGCAATGGCTCTCCGCCCGCCACCAGGCGCCCTTCTCTCCGGCCTCTCTCGACAAAGGAGAGAACCTTTTCGTATTGATCCCGTGTAGTCATCGGACCCATCTGGGAGTTTCGGTCAAACCCGTCCCCGATGCGTATGGCGGATACGGCTTTTTTCAGCCGTTCGATCAATTCGCCCTCAATGCCGCGCTCAACCAGCAACCGGGAGGGTGCGGTGCAAATCTGGCCGGATGTAGTGGTGAAAATGGCGCTCACCAGGGTGGGAACCGCTTTGTCCAGGTCCGCGTCGTCGCAAACCACCATGGGCGATTTGCCCCCCAGCTCGAGCGATAGTTTTTTCAGCGATTGGGAAGCGTCGCGCATGATGCTGCGCCCGGTCGAGCCGTCCCCGGTAAAGGCGATCATGTCGATGCCGGGATGCTCCACAATGGCTTGGCCGGCATCGCTTCCGGAACCGGCCACCGGATGAACAAGGCCACGCGGTAAATCGGTCTCCTCCAGTAAAAGACGCAGTACGTCCAGGCTCACCCCGGCCGTTTGCGAGGCAGGTTTGACCAGCAAGGCGTTCCCTGCGGCCAGGGCCGGGGCCATGTCGCGAATCATCAACGTTACGGGCCAGTTCCAGGGAGAAATAACCGCCACTACGCCCATCGGTTCACGCGCCACCACGGCGAAGGAATCGCGCCCCAGAGAGTGGGAACGCCCGCTGACCGTTCGGGCCAGTCCAGCATTGTAGCGGATGACGCCTACCTGGCTGGTGACCTCATAGATTGCTTCCCCGATCAGTTTTCCGTTTTCCAGGGTCAATTGCCGGGCCACGGACTCGATGTTCTCTTCCAGCCGGTCAGCCCATTGGAGCATGACTTTTGCCCGCAGAACGCCATTGTGGGACCAATCCGTTTCGGCCAGGGCGGCTGTTGCCGCGGCCACCGCCCGGTCCACATCGGCGGAATTCATTTTCGGAATACGTGAGACGATCTCGCCGTTGGACGGATTCGTTATATCAAAAAAGCTGTCCGTAACAATGCTCTCGCCGCCTTTGCAGACGGGAATCTGGTAAGTTTTCATTTATTTGAAATCAGAAGAAGAGAATTGGCTCAAGAGCCGTCATTATCGCGGATGGATGCTGCTTCTTCCGCCGAGGCTGCGATGACCATCAGAGGATCGCCGACGGCGGCAATTTCGCCATCTTCCACCAGGATTTTCGCCACCACGCCGGAGCAGGGCGAGGGCAGCTCGATATTGGCCTTTTCGGCCTCCACTTCGGCGATGATCTCTCCTTTTTCGACCGCTTCATCCTCTTCCACCAGCCATTCGATAATGGTCGCCTCCTCCATTGTGAGGCCCCATTTGGGTAGCTTTACCGTTTCTGCCATATTCAGTCTCCCGATTGTAATTTTAAATTGAATTATAAATGAAGTGATTACCTAAGTGTCTGACGAACCGCTTCGATGATGTTTTCCACCCCGGGGATAACACGGTTTTCCATTTCCGGGGCGTAGGGTATGGGGGTGTTGGCCCCTCCCAGCCTGCAAATGGGAGCCTTCAGGCTGTCAAAGTATTCCTCCGCTGCGATGGCCGCGATTTCCGCCCCGAATCCGCTTCGCCGGGGCGCTTCATGGACGATGACCAACCGGCCCGTTTTGGATAATGTCCGTTCCAGACCTGCGCGATCGAAGGGCACTAGGCTGCGGGGATTCCAGACCTCCACCGAGATCCCTTCCCGGTCGAGCTTTTTGGCTGCCTGCAGCACCTTGGGAAGCATGTTGAGATAGGCCACCACCGTGACGTCGGTTCCTTCCCGCACAACGGCGCCCTCTCCCAGCGGCAAGGTATATTCCCCCTCTGGGACATCGCCCTTGCTGTTGTAGAGAAGCTTGTGTTCGAAAAACATGACCGGATCGGGGTCGCGAATGGCGCTTTTGAGCAATCCCTTGGCTTCGTACGGGGTGGAGGCGGTGACCACCTTGAGCCCTGGGGTATGGGTAAACCAGGACTCCAGGCTCTGGGAATGCTGGGCCGCAGTGGCACCGGCCGTTCCGGTGACCATGCGGACAACCATAGGCGCGCTGGTTCTGCCACCGGTCATATAATGAAACTTGGCCGCCTGGTTGACCAATTGGTCCATGGCCAGGGTGACGAAGTCTCCGAACATGATTTCCGTCACCGTGGGCACTCCAAGAAGGGAAGCGCCCAGGGCGGCGCCGACCATGGCTTCCTCCGAGATGGGCGTGTCGAGCACTCGATTTTCACCGAATTTTTCATAGAGTCCCTTGGTCACGCCGAACACGCCGCCCGGCGCGGCCACATCTTCCCCCAGCATGAGGACGGAAGGGTCGCGCTCCATCTCTTCACTGAGGGCTTCGTTCAGCGCCTGGGAATAACTGATTCTGCGGGTTGCCACTTCACTCATAGCAAAGCCCTCCCTTCATAGCTTTCCACGAAAACATTCTCAAGGGCTTCTTCCGGATCGGGATGGGGGGATTGACCCGCAAATTCGGCCGCATCCACCAGGGTTTTCTCAATTTCGTCTTCCACCGTTTGAAAATCCTCCTTCTTCATCAACGAGCCTTCCATGAGTCGTTTGCCAAAGTTATCGATGGGGTCCTTTGCCATCCAGAATTCCACCTCTTCCTTGGGCCGGTAATGAGCCATGTCGCCCTCGTAATGGCCACGGTGCCGGTAGGTCTTGCACTCCAGAAGGGTGGGGCCGTTGCCTTTACGGGCATTGTCAACCGCCGTGGTCATGACATGAAAAACGTCCAGCACGTCGTTGCCGTCGGCGATGAGGCCCGTCATGTTATAGGAGGAGGAGCGCGAGGCAATATCCTTGATTGTCTGGTGTTTTTCCTGGGAGGTGAACTCCCCGTAGAGATTGTTTTCGCACACGAAAATGACCGGCAGCTTCCACAGGGCGGCCAGGTTGAGGGACTCATGAAAAGAGCCTTCATTGGAGGCGCCGTCTCCGAAGAATACCACCGAGACACCCCCGGCGCACTTTTCCGTTCCGGGATAATCCGCCTCGTTGGCCCGCTTGATGGCCAGGGCTGCGCCCACCACCAGAGGGATGCCACCGCCCACGATGCCGTTGGCTCCAATGATGCCCAGCTCGATATTGGCAATGTGCAAAGACCCCCCCTTGGCCCTGTTGTAGCCGTCTTGCCGCGCATAGAGTTCGGCGAACATGTGCTTGGGCTCACCGCCCCGGGCCAGGATATGGCCGTGGCCGCGATGGGTGCTGGCAATGAAATCGTTTTTCCCCAGAGCGGCGCAGATTCCCACCGCCACCGCTTCCTGTCCAATATAGGGATGCAGGAAGCCGGGGATGTGTCCGGCATTGCGAAGCTCCGAGGCGCGCTCCTCGAACCGCCGGATCAGCACCATGTCATGGTACAACCTGGCCAGGAACTCGGGGTTGTAATTTTGGAGATTGTTATTTGGCATCGTTAAATTGAGTTAATTTTCTAGAACCTATCTAAAATATTTGTGGCATAATCTACTGTATATACGTTCATGTTCCTGATTTCTTAGAAAAAAAAGAAAATTTACCCCAGTGTTTCAAAAATTTGAGAAGTGATGAATGAGCAAGGCGCAGTTCGTAAACCGGCGCGGGAGCGTAGTAACCTACATAACCAAGCCGTTTGCGGGCTGCAACACAGCTATTCGCTCTTGTCGAATTTAGGTTTCTTAAGGGCATATTCGAATCCTCACATTTAATGGCGACCATATATGACCGGCTATGAATCATAACTCTTTCATTATAAAATATTTATAACCCGCCCATAAGAAACCGTTTGAAACATTGGGTTTAATTTTCAGGTATTATAGAGGCCACCGTTCACATGCAGGGATTGGCCGGTAATGTAGTCGGCGTCTTCACTGCAAAGAAAGGATGCCATCTTGGCGATATCCTCCGGCTTCCCGAGCCGACCCTGAGGTATGTCGTTGATCCGGTCCCGCATAAACTGGCCGGGTTCCATGCCATCGCGCAACTCGACCAAACGCCCCGTCTCTTCCAGCATGGATGTCATAATATTGCCTGGGCAAATGGCGTTTGCCAATACATTGTGCTTGGCCAGATCGGCCGCCAGAGAGCGTGTTAAACCGAGCAGACCTGTCTTTGTCGTGCAGTAGCCGACATCCCGCCCGTAGGCCACAAAACTCATTAATGAGGCCATGTTGATAATGCGCCCCCAGCGCTGCTCGATCATTCCCGGAGCGGTTGCTCGGGCGCAAAGCAATGGCCCTGTCAGCATAACGGCGAGGTTGAAATTCCACTCATCCAGCGAAACTTCCAATGCCGGGGTGTCGCGAAAAATTCCCGCATTGTTGACCAAAATCGAAACCGTCCCCACCTCCGCAATGATTTTTCCCACTGCCTCGTTGACGCTCGATTCCTTGGACACGTCCATGACTACGGAAAGCGCATTCCCGCCCGCGGCCACAATACCGGAGGCCGCCTCGGTAGCCGTTTCCGCGTTCAAATCGGCGATGGCCACGGTGGCTCCATCTTTTGCCAGACGCTCGGCGATTCCGCGCCCGATTCCCTGCCCTGCTCCGGTAACTAATGCGACTCTTCCTGCAATGCTCATAATATTATTGTTAATTTAAACTAAACGTTTGGTTAAAAAGATGGGGAGGGTGGTTGTTAGCCGATGAAACTAGCCTAGACAAACAAAAAATTAACTCTGGTCAGATGTTCGAAAATTTCCTTGTCTGGAGCGCAACTGGATATGAACGAAGTAATAATCAAACGTCAAATGGAGGCCATGACCGAAGCCGGTTATGACGCCTTGATCGCCATCTCTCCGGAAAATTTTGCTTACACCACCGGATTTGTGGTCCCTTCCCAACCCATCCTGCGCTGGCGGCATGCCATGGTCGTGGTCAAGGCCAACGGTCAATCCGCCCTCGTGGCCGTCGATATGGAGGAAAGCACGGTGCGGAACCAGGCCCCCGAAAATGCGGAAATTCGTGTCTGGGGAGAATTTACGGACGATCCCATGGAAACACTGGCCGCCCTGCTCAGCGATCTCGGCTTGGCCAACGCCCGCATCGGCGTTGAAATGGATTACCTCCCGGCGGGGGATTTTGCCCGGCTTTCCACTCTTATGTCGGATACAAAGTTCTCCCCCGCTGAGGGGCTCTATAATCGTCTGCGGCAAATAAAAACCCCCGAAGAAATCGATTTGCTGCGACGCCTTTCCCGCATTTCCGATCAATCGATAACCGACGCCTATGGGGCGGTCGGCGCGGGCAGCACGGAGATGGATATCGCCTCCGCTCTCACTCGCGGCGTCTATTCTGCCGGGGCGGAGCATTTCAAGCTCATGATCGTGGCCACCGGCGAACGCAGCGTGTTCCCCAATGTGGGCCCGACCCAGCGGGTTCTAAAAGAGAGCGATGTTTGCCGGGTGGAAATATTCTCCATCATCGGCGGTTACCATGCGGGGGTCTGCCGCACCGCCGTGGTCGGTAAGCCGCCCGAACACGCCGAGCGCATCTGGGCTCATTTGGTGGAGTGCAAATACCGCATTTTGGAAATGATAAAACCGGGCCAGAGCACACGGGCCATTTACGAGGACTTTATTGGAAAATTGAAAGCTCTCGACCTGCCGCCCATTTCCTTTGTCGGTCATGGCATCGGTCTGCACCTGCATGAGGAACCCTACCTCGGCATGTATTCCGACACACCCCTCGAAGCCGGCATGGTCCTCGGCATCGAGCCCCTCGTTTACGAAACCGGCTACGGGTTCGGGCTACAAAACAAGGACATGGTTCTGGTCACCGAAACCGGCTCCGAACTCCTATCCGACTACTCCGACACCGACCAGCTGCTCCCCGTTTCCTAAACGTATCCAACGTTGCATAAATCCGCAGATTTTGCAGATAAATAATCCAGCATCCAGCATCCAGCATCCACCATCATCCCCCATGCGCACTTTAATCGAAAACCTCAGTTTCGCCTTTACCGTAAATGCCAAAGACACCGTCTTTTCTCCCGCCGCCATGGTCGTCAACGATGACCGCATTGAGGACATCGGTCCTCACAAAGATGTCCTTGGCCGCCACAGCCGGGAATCCTTTGATGAGATTATTGACGGCTCGGGGAAGGGGATCTGCCCCGGTTTTGTGGACACCCATGTGCATCTTTCGGAAACGCTTTCCCGTGGAGTTTTTCCCGATAATCTGAACACGAGGGCCTGGGTTTTCCATTGGGCCAAGCCATTCTACGCCCATGTAATGGCTGAGGACGAGTATGTCAGCGTTCTTTTGGGCACGGGTGAAATGCTGCGCTGCGGGACCACCTGCCTGCTCGATATGGGCGCGCAAAACGATCCCGGAATCACCGTGCGAGCCATGGAAAAAGTGGGCATTCGCGGCATCACGGGTCGGCATGCCGCCGACAACCCGCCGCAAGAAATTCCCCACGGTTGGTCCGACGAGATGATGAGGCATCACTTCTTCCCTAACTCCGAAGTCGCCTTGAGAACCCTGGGCGAATGTGTGGACCAATGGAATAATTCCGCCAATGGCAGAATCCGCTGCTGGGTCAACATTGAGGGCAAGGAGCCATGCACCCTCGAATTGCATGTCGGCGCGCGGGCTTTGGCCGAAAAACTCGGCGTCGGGACCACCTACCATTTGGCCACCAGTATCGAGGAAGCACACGTTTGCCAAAAAAAGCATAACCTCTGGCCTATTTCCCGCATCGAGAAAAATGGCGGTCTGGGGGATAACCTCGTCATCGCTCACGGAGTGGCCGTGGCCGATCACGAAATCGCCCTCCTGGCTAAGCACGACACCAAGATCGCATTTTGCCCCTCCTCCTCGTTGAAGCTGGGCAAAGGAGCCGCCAAAATCGGCAAATACCCGGAATTGATGGATGCCGGGGTCAGCGTCGGGCTGGGCACGGATGGCGTCTCGGCCTCCGGCAACCTCAACCTCATGCGCCAGATGTATGTGGTGGCCGGTTTGTTCAAGGACGCCCGCGTCGATTCCAACCAGGTCGGCGCGCGCCGCGCCCTCCGCATGGCCACCATCGAAGGGGCACGGGTTCTCAATTGGGACGACCAGATCGGCTCCCTCGAAAAAGGCAAAAAAGCCGACTTCGTTTTATTCGACCTCGATCACTTTGAGTGGGTACCCTATCTCGACCCCTTGCAAGCGTTAGTTTGGTCCGCCTCCCCCGCCTCCATCGCCGAAACCTGGGTGGACGGAAAAGCCCTCTACAAGAACGGCAAAGT
>JAJFLV010000175.1 GCA_021772535.1 Opitutales bacterium
GTGCTGGAGCCGACGCCGGGGGTGCCCATTTTGTATTTTTGGTCACCTTTTTGCACGAG
The DNA here is from genome assembly GCA_021772535.1 of Opitutales bacterium. Taxonomy (GTDB): domain Bacteria; phylum Verrucomicrobiota; class Verrucomicrobiia; order Opitutales; family UBA2987; genus JAJFLU01. The sequence continues at coordinate 60 of JAJFLV010000175.1, forward strand.
GAGGTTTTCGCCTTCGGTGAAGGTAATACGGACCTGACCTCTTTTGGTCAGGGTTTGAGTTTCCCCTTCAGCCAGGGTTCCGGAAAAAAGCGGGCTGTTGTCACTGGTCTGAGTCACCGTGACAGTAACGTCACCCTGGGCGATGAGGACGATCTCCTCTTCAACATAGCCGTCCTCGCTGGATTGAAGGGCTGCCTGGTTTTCACGCAATTCGGGGTTTATTTCCGGCGATGAACCGGGGAGGATGAGTTTGACGATCAATATTGCAATGGCCACCACCAGCACCACGCCTCCAAATAAAAGGGCTCCTTTCAGATAGGGCTCCCAATCGACATCCTGGGATTTCGCCCTGTCATATCTTTTTTGGCTCAGATCGGGGGCATCGGTCAGGGTTTCCTTTTCGGGCAGTTCCATACGGCCCAGAAAATCGCGGTGGTGCTCCTTGGCTCCCTTGCCCTGGCCCATCTGCAGAGCATCGTAATCGGCCATGATTTTGGCCGGATCGAGCTTCAGAAACTTGGCGTAATTAATGAGAAACCCGCGCAAATAGACTTCCTGTAGGGGAATGTCCATGGAGTCGTTTTCGAGGGCATCGAGAAATTCCCCACGAATTTTGGTGGCTTCGGCTGCTTCCCGCAATGAGATGCCCTGCCGTTTGCGGGCTTCTTCCAATCGTTCTCCAATGCTCTGCATAAGTGATTACGCTTTCCTTCCTTATGCGATAAAGGAATTTTTCAGGTCAATCAATGAGGATTATGAAAAATTTACCGATTTATCGATAAAACAGGCACTCCGCCGGGGGTTCGTCAGGAAGAGGGGATCGTTCTGTCAGAATGGAAGTTAAATCAAATCGGGATCGATGAGAATTTCCCTTGGCTTGGACCCATTGTCGGGACCGACGATTCCTTGATCTTCCAATTGCTCCATAATGCGGGCTGCCCGGTTGTAGCCGATTTTCAATTTGCGCTGAAGCATCGAAGTCGAGGCCCGTTTGGTGGTGCGCAACACATTGATGGCGTCAGGGAGCAGCTTGTCCTGATCCTCATCGACTAATTCTGCTTCCTCCTCGTCGCCGCCTCCGGCTTCCACTGTTTGGTGAAATTTTTCATCAATATCCGGCGGTCCGTTCTGTTTGAGAAATTCAACGATATTTTTGATTTCGTCGTCGGCGATGAAAGCGCCCTGAGAACGCACAAGATCGGCCGAACCGGGGGGTAAAAAGAGCATGTCGCCGTTTCCAATCAGGTGATCGGCCCCCATGGAGTCGAGAATGGTGCGGCTGTCCACCTTGGAAGCCACCTTGAAGGCGATCCGGCTGGGCAGGTTTGCTTTGATGACCCCTGTGATGACGTTTACCGAGGGTCTTTGGGTGGCAATGATCAAATGAATGCCAGCGGCGCGGGCCAATTGGGCGAGCCGGGCAATACAGGTTTCGATATCGGCCGGAGCGACCATCATGAGATCCGCCAACTCATCCACGATACAGATAACGTAAGGAAGTTTGTCCGGAATTTTGATATCGCTGTCGCGGTGCACCACAATCTGGCTGACGGCGGCCCGCTCCTCCGGCGTCATATCGGTTTTACTGGCTTCCGCCTGGGCTTTTTTATCCTTGGCCCGTTTGGCATTGAAAGAGGCGATATTGCGAACCCCTTCCTTAGCAAAGATCTGGTAGCGGTTCTCCATTTCGCCGAGGAGGTATTTCAAAGCGCCGGGCACCTTTTTTGGGTCAGTTACCACCGGGATGAGCATGTGCGGCAGATCGTTGAAAAACTGCATTTCGACGATTTTCGGATCCACCATGACGAACCTCAGGTCCTCCGGGCTGGAATGAAAGAGGAGTGAGGTGATGATCGCGTTAATACAGACGGTTTTACCTGAACCTGTGGCCCCGGCAATGAGCATGTGAGGCATCTTGGATAGGTCGGCGACAAGTGGTTTGCCGCTTACTTCACGGCCCAGAGCAATTGGTATCTCCGCCTTGCTTTCGGCCCAGCTGGTCGATTCGAGAATTTCCCGTATGGTTACGGTGGCCGCTTTTTTGTTGGGCACTTCGATTCCGACGCACCCTTTGCCTGGCACCGGGGCGAGGATGCGCACCGAGGCGGCTTTCAGCCCCAGTGCGATATTTTTATCGAGATTGATTATTTTTTCCACCCGCACCCCGGCGGCCGGATGCACATCGTAACGAGTGATAACCGGGCCGGTATGGATTTCCCCCAAAGTTACCTTGACACCGAATTCGGCCAGGATTCGCTCCAAATCCAACGCCGTGGCCTGGTGGTTTTCCGTTTCCGAACCTTGTAAAGGCAATGCCTCCTTCATCAAGCTGAGCGGAGGGAAGAGGTAATCGCCCTTTTTTATGGGCAAAGGCACACTGGCTTTCTTTGTTTCCTCGCCCGCAATGATTTTAAGTCCGCCCGGTTTTTCTTTTATTTTGGGTTGTGAGGGGGGCTTTTCGGCGGATTTCTTTCCACCGCCCAGCGAAGCCAGAAAATCGTCTCCGCCAATATCGGGTTCAAATTCTTCCTCTTCCTGCTTGGATTCCGAACCGAGGCCCACCTTGAATTTTGTGGGCGAGGCGGTTGGTTTATTGGTTACTTTAACTCCCGGTTTGGGGGCCGAGACTGGTTTTCGGGCAACTTCTTCTTTAGCTCCCGGATCTTTTTCTTTGGCCGTTTGCGCTTCCTCGGCCTCTTTCTTTGCTTTTTTCGCTTCTAACTTTTTCTCGTTTTTTTCTTTTTTCCTGGTTTTCCAGACTTCGAGGAATTTTCGGGGAGAGATTACTTTTTTACCGAGGTTATCGCTTAATATTACACCAGTGCTGGTTACAAAAAGGAGAATCAATATAAGATAGCTGCCGAAATTTCCCAAATTGTTTTCCAGCAAACCGGTGAAGAGCAGATCGCCGAAATATCCTCCGGAACCCGTAGTGTAATAGTTGGGGTCAAGGTTTTGCAGATCCAGAGCATCGAAGAATCCGGCGCCTGAAATCAACCCAAGGACAATGGAGCCAGCCCTTATATTATCAATTTTATGACGTTGGGAAAAAAAATACATGTAGCTGCCCCAAATCATGTAAAGGGGCAGAAGCCACGCTGCCACTCCCAGGAGCTGAAAAGAATAGACAGCAAAGTATACACCGAATTTTCCAACCAGATTTTCCTCCGTGTCAGTGGAATGGAATTGCTCAGGGGCATAATCCAGCAAGGAAACCATCGCCAGCACCGCAACGACCAATAATATGAATCCAGCTATCGGCCGCGGCCGCGCATCCTTCGGCTGAAAGGTTGGTTTTTTTAAGGCTCGCTTTTTCGGGGTTCGCTTTTTCGGCGTCCGCTTTTTTGTAGCTCGCTTCATCGGATTTAGGAAATTCTTAAAATTAAACCTTTGACTGCGTATGACAAGTCAGATTGCTGGTTGACCCTAAAATGTAGGGGAAATAAATTTGATCAAATGAAAGACATTACTCTTTTCCAACCAATTTATCAAGAAAGGGTTTGGGGAGGAAGAGGTTTGCAGACACACTTGGGGCGGAGCCTTCCGCCGGGTAAATTGATTGGTGAGTCCTGGGATATTTCTGATCGCCCGGAAGCACGTTCCATCATAGCGGGCGGAGATTTGAAGGGACTTACTTTGCAGCAGGCCTTGGAAAAACACTCAGATACTTTGATGGGGCCCGATTACCCGCCGGGTCAACCTTTCCCCCTATTGGTGAAATGGCTGGATTGCCGTCAGCGTCTCAGCCTGCAAGTTCATCCTCCGGCCAAGGCAACCGTATCTCTGGGAGGTGAGAGTAAAACAGAATACTGGTACATTTCTGTAGCAGAACCGGAAGCCAAAATTTTGGTTGGGCTGAAAAAAGGTGTCACCCGTCCTCAATTCGAGGCCGCATTGCAAAAAAATACTGTCGAATCACTGGTCCACCAAATTCCAACCTCTCCCGGCGATTCCATGTTTTTACAGAGCGGCCGTCTTCACGCTATCGACGCCGGGAATCTGATTCTCGAAATTCAGGAAAATTCGGATACAACCTACCGCGTTTATGATTGGGACCGGCCGGGACTCGATGGGAAACCGAGACAGCTCCATATCGAGGAGTCGCTGCAATGCATCGATTGGAGTGATTTCGAGCCCGAGGCGATTCATACTGAACCGGGAAATAAAGAGCAAATCCTGGCCTCTTGCCCAAGTTTCCGTATTCGCAAGTTCAACCTCAAGCCGGGACAGGGAATTTTGAAACTGTGCCGCCGGGAACAGGCCCGCCTGATCCATGTCGTAACGGGTTGCTTGAGAGAGGCGGAAACTGGCGGTCTTTTGAAAAAGGGTGACAATGCCTTGCTGCCTTATGAAAAAACTATTTTTCTGGAAGCGGTTGAGGACACCGTGGCCTTGCTCACCGATAATTTTTACCTAGCCTGATTCAAAATGATTTTCACTATTGTTCGAAAAACAGTTGGCTGTCTTTTCAGCCTCATGTTTCTTGTGGTTTTGTTGGCAGGTGGCTTGGTGGTGGGCGCATATTTTATGCTGCCTAAATACCTGGAGTCCGAGCTGGAAAAACAAACCGGGTTTCTGGCCGATTTCGGAGAGATAAACACCGAATGGACCGAGTGTGCGGTGGAAATTGAAAATGCCAGTATTAAAAATCCTGTTTCTTACCCGGATTCCGATTTTATCGACATCAATCGATTAAAAGTGGATTTGCGGCCAATGACATTGTGGGGCGACCGCACTATTATCCAGGAACTGATCATTGATATAAGACAACTTGGTTTTATCACCGACTCGGAAAAGGAAAATAACATTGCCGCGTTTATCAAAGCCCTTGATGAGGCGGAGTTGGCTGCCGAAAGAGATTCAGTGGAAGAGGAGAGCGAAGAACCCGTCCAATTCCTTATCGAGCATCTTGTGTTCAAGGTGGACACGATCAAGGTCGCCAATTACTCGGGGCAATCACCCCGTGTGCGAAATTTCGATGACGGTATTCAGTTGGAGATGCGCGATGTTACTGACGTCAATGAGCTGGTTCGCCCCCTTCTGGCGGAACTCTCCAAACAAGGCCTGGTCTTCATCGCCAAGGACGTGGTTCAATCCTTGAGTGGGGCAGAAGGATACAAAGGTTTACTTCAGGGAACGGTTGAAGCTATTGAAGGAAGCGTTAAAGGTATCCTTAACGGTGCCGATGAAACGGGCCAGGCTATGAAAAAAATCATTGAAAAACTATTAAAAAAATAAAAGCTTGCCGGTTCGCATTTTTCCCGATCATGAGTGGAAAGAAAACAGATCCGAAAATGGAAACAGAAAAACCTCTAACCGAAGAAACCGTCGAGGAATCAATTGAAACGACGGAAGATCTTCATAGTGAACTCCTTAAGAAACTGGATGAAGCTCAGGAAGAAGCCCGCCGAAATAAGGACCAGTTTCTCCGCGCAGTCGCTGAGCAGGAAAATTTTCGCAAGCGGGTGGTCCGTGATAAGGAGCACCTGCGCAAATATGGCGCTGCTCTGCTGCTTGAAGATCTTCTTCCAGTCCTGGACAACCTGGCCATGGGGCTGGACTCGGCCAGCAAGCACCCGGAATCCAAACCTGTTAACGATGGATTCGTTATGGTAATGAACCAACTGCAATCGACTTTGAAAGAACATGGAGTCTCGGAAATCAATCCCGACGGAGAGATGTTCGATCCTAATTTCCATGATGCGGTGGCCAATCATCCCAGTGGGGAGGTGGAAGAAGGCAAAGTAATGGCGGTGACCCGAAAGGGTTACAAGCTGCACGACCGGCTCTTGCGGCCAGCCACGGTGGTTGTATCCAGTGGAGCTTCCGAAGAGAATGAGTCTTCTTGAGGTGAAGTAGCGATATTATGGCCAATGAAGATTACTACGACCTGCTAGGCATTTCCCGGGACGCCTCCACGGAGGAAATAAAAAAAGCCTACCGGAAAAAAGCGGTGCAGCACCACCCCGACAAGAATCCGGACAACAAACAGGCTGAGGAAATGTTCAAAAAGATCTCGGAGGCCTACGAAGTCCTTAAAGATCCGGATAAGCGGGCCACCTACGATCGCTACGGCCACGCCGCCTTCCAGCATGGCGGAATGGGCCGTCGGGGCGGCGGCGGATTTCACGACCCCTTCGATATCTTTCGGGAAGTTTTCGGTGGATCCGGCAGCGGGAGCATTTTCGAGGAGTTTTTCGGAGGTGGTGAAAGTTCTCGTGGAGGGTCCCGTCGCGGTTCCGACCTGCGGTATGATCTGGAAATAGCATTGGAGGAGGCCGCCAAAGGCGCTGAAAAGAAAATTTCCTTTCGCCGGGCAGTTTCCTGCGACGTTTGCAACGGCTCCGGCGCCAGCCCCGGTTCTCAGGCGGTGACCTGCGCGACTTGCGGTGGTCACGGTCAGGTGATGTCACAGCGAGGATTTTTCAGTGTGCGTCAAACCTGCCCCACTTGCTCCGGTCAGGGAGTTGTGGTGGACAAACCCTGTAAAAACTGCCGGGGAGAGGGTAGGTTGACCAAAAATAGCAACATCAAGCTCCGCATTCCGAAGGGAGTCGATACAGGTTCCAAGTTGCGTTCGGCGGGAAATGGAGAAGCCGGTATCATGGGCGGACCGTCGGGAGACCTCTACGTTGTTATCCATGTCAAGGAGCACGAAATATTTGAAAGACACGGCGATGACTTGTTGTGTGAGATTCCCATCAAGTTCACTTTGGCCGCCATCGGCGGGGCTATCGATGTGCCCTCGCTGGAGGGCAAGGTTTCCTTGAAAATTCCGCCCGGCACACAAAGCGGAACCACCTTTCGCCTGCGCGGACATGGAGTCCCGAACCTTCGCAGCAGCCGCAAGGGCGACCAATTAGTGCGTGTGCACATCGAAGTGCCAACCAAGCTCAACAACGAACAGCGAACCAAACTGGAGGAATTCGCGGTTGCCTGCGGCGATGCCGAACACCCTGTGGGGGATTCTTTTTTCGAAAAGGCCAAGCGATTCTTTGACTAATGGACGGGCTGTTGCCCTAACCTTGTTCCGGTGACAAATTTACCCAATGATAAATGGTGGTCCCTTCAGGAGGCTGTCAACCGGCGCCTCCAACTAAAAAAAGAAGGCCGAACCCTGGTCCTTACCAATGGGGTGTTCGACCTGCTTCATACCGGACATCTTTTTTATTTGAGCAAAGCTTCCGATCTCGGGAATGAACTCTGGATTCTTCTCAATGGCGACGAAAGCGTCAGACAACTCAAGGGGCCAAACCGGCCGGTGCAAAATGAAGAGGAAAGAGCCTATGCTTTGGCTGCGCTGGAATTCGTTAACGGAATCGTCACTTTTCAATCCAAACGACTGACGGCTGAAATTGAGGCCTTAGGCCCCGAGGTGTATGCCAAGGCAGGCGATTATTCCCTCGACACCCTCGATCAGGGCGAGCGAAAGGCATTGGAAAAAGTCGGGGCAAAAATATATTTTCTCCCCTTTCTGAAGGGCTATAGCACAACCCGGCTGCTGGAAAAAATCCATCGAGCTTCCGGGAAAAGCTAATTTGGATCTTATCTTTTATCCTCTCTCAACCTCTTCGGGCCCTGGATCCTCTTCAATAAGCTCTTCTTGCTCCGGGCTTTTTTCTACCGGAGGCGTGTGTTCCGTATGGAGGTAGGCCGGTTTGCTCTGGCCGATAAAGCCGGTCAATCGGACTTCGATGGATCCCAACTTTTCGATTCCCAGATTGTTGCGCAGGGAATTCTTGACGCGGTTTTGCAAACCGAGTGACACTTCGCTTAAATTGCTGCCGGTCACCATTTTTATACGCAGCTCAACATTCAGGCGACCTCCCCTCGTTTTAATGCGAGTGACGCATTTGGCCACTTCGCTCATGGAGTCGGTCGCGCCTTGTGCCAGTTCGTTAATGGCGCTGCGGGAAACCTTGACCTGGCCGTCCGGGTTGTCGAAAGCGACAACCGTGGAAGGCTGGTGGCGGGCCCGCAGCCACATGGCCAATAGAAGCAGCATGGCGCCCACGCCAATCCACGGGTAAGGGCCGGTCCAAAGGTGGTCGAGCGCGTTCTGGAAGGTTTCCATCGTAATCATTGCCTAATAATTCTCCTCCACCGGCTGGATTCAATCGGTGTTGTGAGACGTTAGATCGATATCCTCTTCCGACAATTCCTCTTTTGAATTATCGGGAGTCCTAACGGCTTCAATCATGATATCGACCTTGGCTACCTGTTTGTTCGTCATTTTGGATACCTGATCGCGCACCGCTTGCTGCACCTCATACGCAGTTTTAGCCAATTCATACCCAAAGGCGAGGATAAGGCGAACCGTAATGAAGTAACTGTCGTTCTCCTCCTCAACATGGATGCCGGCGCCGGAGTCTTTCTTGATGAAACTGGAAACATCGTCAACGATGCCCCCTCTGCCCACGGCGATGACCCCATCGATCTCTTTGGCGGCCATGCGGACAATGCTTTTAATGACGGCCAGGTTAATTTGAATCGATCCGAGGCTGCTGGATTCTTCACTGATGGTGGGAATTTCCTGCATTTCGGATTGTTCGGGAGATTCTGCTTTTTTTCTTGGCATGGTTATTCCTGTCCTTCCTGATTGGATTTAGTGAATAGATTTTTTGGTGAACGGTTGATAAATTCCTCTACATAGCTGGTAGTGGCAGCTCCCTGGCGAAAGACGGGGTCCCGTATGACCGCCATGGAAAAGGGTATGGTGGTGTGGATGCCCCGGATAATGTATTCGCTGAGAGCGCGGTACATGCGGTCCAGGGCTAATTCGCGGGTTCTCCCGAAGCTGATCACTTTACTAATCATGCTATCATAATGCGGTGGTATGACATAGCCGCCGTAAACATGTGAATCCACCCGCACTCCATGTCCTCCAGGGGGATAATAAAGCGAAATCTCCCCGGGATTGGGGGCGAAATTGCGAGCCGGATCCTCTGCGCAGACACGACATTCGACTGCATGGCGGGTGAATTTAATCTCTTTTTGCTCCATGTCGAGCTTCTCTCCTGCGGCAATGCGTATCTGCTCCTTGATCAGGTCGATGCCGGTAACTTCTTCCGTCACTCCATGTTCGACCTGAATTCGAGTGTTCATCTCAATAAAATAGAAATTCCCGTTTTTGTCGACCAGGAACTCAACGGTGCCGGCATTTTCGTATTTGCAGGCCTGAGCCGCGCGGATGGCCGCACGGCCCATGCGTTTACGCAGATCGTTGCTCAGGAAGGGCGACGGCGCCTCCTCAATGAGCTTTTGGTGGCGTCGCTGGACCGAACAATCGCGTTCTCCCAAGTGGACTATTTTGCCGAACCTATCCGCCAATATTTGAAACTCAATGTGGCGAGGGTGTTCGATAAATTTTTCGATATAAACCGCGCCGTTACCGAAAGCCTTTTCGGCTTCGTTGCTGGCGCTGACAAACTCACGGGCGAAGGTGATCGAATTGTGGGCCAGACGCATCCCTCGACCTCCCCCGCCGGCCACTGCTTTGATAATGACAGGAAAACCGATTTTCTTGGCTATTTTGAGGGCTTCCTTTTCGTTTTCCACCGGCCCGTCGCTCCCCGGGATGATTGGCACGCGGACTTTTTTGACCGTCTCCCGCCCGATAGCCTTGTCTCCCATCATGCGGATGGACTCAGACTGGGGTCCAATGAATTTTATATTGCAGCTCTCGCACTGTTCGGCGAATTCCGGATTTTCGGCCAGGAATCCATAACCCGGATGGATGGCATCCACATCCGCGATTTCTGCCGCACTGATAATGCGATCGGTTTTTAAATAGCTTTCCGCACTGGGGGCCGGCCCGATGCAGATGGCTCCGTCAGCCAGTTGAACATGCAGGGATTGTTCGTCGATCTCGGAATAGACAGCCACTGTCTTTATGCCTAACTCTTTGCAGGCGCGGATAATACGGAGCGCGATTTCGCCCCGGTTGGCGATTAGGATTTTCTGAAACATGGAGGATTTTCAGGTTTTTTTAACCTTGAAGAGTGGCTGTCCGAATTCGACTGATTTGCCGTTTTCGACAAGAATCTCCACGATGGTGGCCGACATTTCGGCCTGGATTTCGTTCATGACCTTCATCGCCTCGATGATGCAGACGGCCGTTTCCGCTTCCACAACGGAGCCTTCTTCAACGAAAGCAGCGCTTTCCGGAGAAGGGGTCCGGTAAAAGGTTCCCACCATTGGGGATTTGATGAAGTCGATATTTTCGTCTTTCTTTTCCTCCTTTTGTTCCACCGGTTCCGGGCTCGGGACCGGTTGGGCAGCCGCCGCAGCTTCAAGGACACCGGGAGGGAATGGACTTGCCGTTCCCATGGCTACAACCTTGGGCGAATCATTCTTGGTTCCGCGGCAAATGCGCAATTTAAAGCCCTCTTCCTCAATCTCGAATTCGGCCAGATCCGAGCGCTTCATGAGATCGACGATTTGTTTGATTTCTTTTAGGTCCAAGCCTTGAATCTCCTTCTTTTTTGCGATTTTTGTATTTTTAAAGGCGCTTCAAGTTAAATCATGACCGGAAAATAATCAAAGTGTTTATTCAATCACTTTCAAAAGACTATTGCCCCGCAATTTTTTCAATTTTCGCAAAGTTTCCAGGTCATTGATGTTATCTTTTCCCTTGGGTGTTTCCAGGCACAGGGGAATTTCGGCAAATGCATCATGGCCCATGATTACTTGAAAACATTCCCAGCCGATTTGTCCCTGGCCCAAAAGCGCGTGCCGGTCTTTGCGCCCTCCCAAGGGGCCTTTGCTGTCATTGAGGTGAACACAGACCACCTTTTCCCAAGGAAGTAATTGAGAAAATTCAGCGATATATTTTTCAATATCCGCCTTGGTTCGCAAATCGTATCCAGCCGCAAAAAGGTGGCACGTATCAAGGCAAATCCGTAGCCGTTTCCGGTGATGCGAGGCGTTCAACAGCATTGCCAGGTGTTCGATTTTGCCTCCCAGCAAAGTTCCCTGTCCGGCGGTTGCCTCCAGGGCAATGCGGGTGGTCCCCTCAAACCGATGAAATATCCAGTCGAGCGAATCCAGGATTCTCTCCAGACCCTCTTCTTCGCCAGTCCACAAATGGGCTCCCGGATGCAACACAATAAAGGGAAGCTCCAGCAAGCGGCATCGCTCCAGTTCGTCGAGTAGGGAAATCCGGGATTTTTCCAGATTTTCAGGGTTGTTGGAGGCAAGGTTGATCAGGTAACCAGCGTGGGCAAAGATTGTTTTTATTCCCGTCTCGTCTCTGGCTGCGCGGAATTTCCTGACCGACTCATCGGTGAGCGCAGATCCCTTCCATTGCATGTTGTTCTTGGTAAAAATCTGAACAACCTCGCAGCCGAGGTCCCGGCCCAGATAAAGAGCTTTATGGTGGCCTCCGGCAATCGAACAATGAACTCCGATCCTGTGAGATGTGGGCTGTAAACTCATTTTATCTTTTGCATGGGGGATTAACTCATTTTCTGAATGCACCCTTTTCAGAGGTTCAAAATCAATAGAATTGGTTATTTCGCAGCTTTGGTTTTACATTTTTCAGAGAAAACTATAAATCAATTATCAGCCAGTTCCTTTATAAATTGTTTCGGTTGCGAAATTCCAACTGGGAGAAGGAGATACCTATGAAGAAAATCGCTCGCCTGAAAATCACTGAGCGCCCCAAGCAAACTCTTCGCATCAACTTGACTCTCGTTTTGTTGGCTGGCTTGGCACACGGTTGTGTGTCACTGGAGAAAATTGCCGCCAACAAAATGGGCAATGCCTTGGCTTCGGGCGGGACCGCTTTTACCTCGGACGACGACCCTGAACTGGTGGGAGCGGCCATGCCCTTCAGTCTTAAATTGATGGAATCGCTTCTCGATCAAGTTCCAGAGCACCAGGGGCTTCTCTATGCCACTGTCAGCGGGTTTACCCAATACAGCTATGCATTTGTGCAGCAGAAGGCTGATTTACTGGAAGACACTGATTTGGAGGCGGCCTTCGCTCTTCGCAACCGGGCCCGGCGGCTATATCTCCGTGCTCGTGGTTATGGGTTACGAGGACTTGAGGCCAATATACCCGGTTTTGAGGCGAAATTGCGGGAGAGTCCTTTGGTTGCCGTTAAAATGACTAACGTGAAGGAGGTCCCACTTCTCTACTGGACGGCTTCGGCCTGGGTATCCGCCATAGCCATATCCAAGGAGGCCGATTTGATCGGTGATCTTCCGATTGTGGATGCCCTTATTGATCGTGCCCTGGAATTGGATGAATCCTACGACTACGGTGCAATTCACTCCTTTCTCATTACTTACGAAATGAACCGCAGCAAAGATGGCGAATCCCCTGAAACTCGTTCCCGGCGCCACTATAAACGAGCGGTCGAGCTCTCCAACGGGTCGCAAGCGGGGCCTTACGTTGCCCTGGCCGAAGCGGTTTCCATTCCAAACCAGAATCGTTCTGAGTTCCTGGCACTTCTCAATAAGGCTCTCGCCATTGATGACGGAATACGTCCAGAATGGCGATTAGCCAATATCATCATGCAACGAAGGGCGCGATGGCTCCTGGACCGTGTAGATCGTTATTTCCTTTGATAATGTGGGACAAACCTTAAGCCTGCCACCAATTGCGAACGAATGTATTTTCTGAAAAACGCCCCATCCTCAATGCGAATCGCCTTCCAAACGTTCCTCCTTTTGACAGTCGTCATGACCCAATTCCTTCCGGCTAAAATGGCTGCGGCGGAGAAACGACACATCATAAAGCTAACTACTATTGCGCCCAAAGGGGGGTCCTTTCATCGGTCCCTCCAGCGTATGGGGCAGGCTTGGCGGGAAGCCTCCGGAGGTTCCGTGGAATTGATCATCTACCCCGGAGGCATTCAGGGAGGAGAAGCCGCCATGGTGGACCGGATGCGGATCAAACAGGTTCAGGCCGGTCTGCTCACCACTACCGGATTGAGCGAGATCGAACCAGCGGTTTCCGGACTGCAGTTCATGCCCATGATGTTTCAAAATCTCTCGGAAGTCGATTATGTCAGTAAAAAGCTGCGCCCCAAGCTGGAAAAGCGACTGCGGGATAAAGGCTTCATCGCTTTGTTTTGGGCCGATGTGGGCTGGGTGCGTTTTTTTTCCAGGAATCGGGTGGTGACCCCGGATGATTTAAGAAAAACCAAGCTCTTTACCTGGGCCGGAAGCACTGGCACGGCCGACACTTTTCGGAAAGCCGGATTCAAGGTGGTGCCACTCGAACCGGAGGATGTCCTGACCAGTATGCAGACCGGTCTCATCGATGCTGCCCCCATGCCTCCTTTGATTGCCCTGGGTTCACAAATCTATACCCCGGCTCCCCACATGCTGGAACTCAATTGGTCCCCGCTGGTTGGGGCTCTCGTCATCTCGAGGGAGGTTTGGGAGGAGATCCCTTTTCCCATACGGATGGAAATGGTTAAGTCCGCAGGTGTGGCAGGAAGTGAAATCAAAGAAACCGGGCGTCGGGAGAACGAAGAAGCCGTCCGCACAATGCAAGAAAAATGGGGGCTGCAAGTTCAGAAGGTCTCCCCGGAAATCGAAGCATTGTGGCGACGGGAAGCGGAAGGAGTTTACGAATTCATTCGCACCAGGATAGTTCCTACCGAGATTTTCGACGAGGTGCGGCGGCAACTGGAGGAATACCGAAAAGGTAAATAAACCGGCATACGATGAAATCTCAGGACGCTGCTGAAAGCCCGCCTAAAAATAGCGGCAAATCATTGTTGCGAACTGGTTTTCGCCACTTGGAGAACCTGCTGGTGACACTTTCTCTGGGCGGCATGGTAATACTGCCGCTGGCAGAAGTCGTTTTGCGCAAACTGTTCCAGCAAAGCATTTCCGGAGTTACTGCCATGGTACAGCACCTGGTGCTGGTCTCTTCCGTGCTGGGGGCGGCAGTTGCCGCCCGGGAAGACCGCCTTCTAGCCATGTCCACGGTAACCACCTTTCTCCATGGACGTTGGAAAATCGCAGCCTCCGTTTTCAGCGGAGCATTTGCAATCGCCATCAGCGTTGGGCTGGCGACGGCCGGAACTCAGTATGTCCTCATTTCCAGAGAGGCAGGAAAAATCTTGGCCTATGGGGTGCCGGTATGGGTTGTTCAAGCGATAATGCCGCTCGGGTTTGCGGTCATTGGTTGGCGGATCCTTCGCAACACGGCCAAATCCTGGAAGAGCGGTATTCTCATCCTGGCCTTAAGCGGACTTCTCGTTGGCATCGGAATTTATCCACCCTTTGATCCTGAAAACCTGGTCCTCCCAGCGCTCCTTCTCCTTGTTGCTGCCATCGTCTTGGGCGCTCCCATTTTTTCCGCTTTGGGCGGAGCCGCCCTCATTCTTATCTGGGGAGCGCACAATCCCATCGCATCCATCGCTGTTGATCATTATCGGATGGTTTTGAACCCGTCACTGGGGGCCATACCCCTGTTTACCCTGGCCGGTTATTTCCTGGCCGAAGGCGGCGCTTCCAAACGCCTCATCAACGTTTTTCAAACGCTTGTGGGTAGGATAAAAGGTGGCCCGGTCATCGTCACGGCGCTGGTTTGCGCGTTTTTTACCTCTTTTACAGGAGCCTCCGGGGTGACCATTCTAGCCCTCGGTGGGCTTCTTATGCCGGTCCTTGTATCCGCCCGATACAGTGAAAAGGATGCCATTGGGCTGCTTACTTCGGCCGGTTCACTGGGGCTATTGTTTCCGCCCTGCCTCCCGCTCATCCTGTTTGCCGTTGTGGCTACTTCAAATGGCGCCACCGTCACTATTAAAGAAATTTTCCTGGGAGGAGTCGGCCCGGGGATTCTGATTGTCGCCCTGACGGCCTGGTGGGGTGTACGCCGGGCTTCTCCCACCGCCTCAAAGGAGGATCTGCCGAAATTCGATTGGCAGGCGGCAAGACGGGCAATTTGGGCGGCAAAATGGGAATTACTTTTGCCGGTCGTTGCCCTCACGGCGCTTTTCGGAGGATTCGCCACCCCCGTGGAAGCCGCTGCTGTTACCGCTCTCTATGCCTTTATTGTGGAAACTTTCATCTACCGCGATCTGAAATTCTTTCGTGACACCACGAGGGTGATGACGGAATGCGGCCTGTTGGTGGGGGGCGTGCTCTTAATCCTCGGGGTGGCGATGGGCTTCAATAATTACCTGATCGATGCACGATTGCCTGACCGGATCGTGGATTGGGTTAGTCAGACGATCGAATCCCGCTGGTTGTTCCTGCTTTCCCTGAACTTTTTCCTCCTGCTGGTAGGCTGTGTGATGGATATCTTCTCCGCCATTGTAGTGGTGGTGCCTTTGATTATTCCCATGAGTTTGGCTTTCGGAATCGATCCGATTCACCTGGGGATCATCTTTTTGGCCAACCTGGAACTCGGTTATCTGACCCCTCCGGTGGGCATGAATCTCTTCCTCTCCGCCATGCGATTCAAAAAATCGCTCCCCTACGTTTACCGGTCCGTTCTGCCGTTGCTGCTGGTGCGAATACCAGGAGTTTTATTAATAACCTATTTTCCGCCTCTGACACTGATATTGCCAGGGTTCCTTGAGTAAAATCCTTCCACCTTCACAGGCCCTTGTCTTCAATCGGCGGTCCAAGAGGAGGCAGGAGCATTTCCCTGTCCTTGTTTTTATCCGTTCGGGACCGTTGGGGGTCAGGATTGCTGAAAACATTGCGGGGATCTATTTGGAATCGCCATCTGGGGTTATCAAGAGTGCCTCGCAGATGCAGTTCTAGAGCGGATTCGAGGGGGTTTAACAATGGACCAAGAACGGATAAGAGGGATTTCTCTTCGCTTTCAAAAAAATTGACGCGAACCTTGAAATCGAGGTTGTGGTCCGGCATGACGATGTTGCCGTTAGCGCTGATCAGAGATCCGGGTCCGGAAAAATTGACTTCGGGAAATTGTATCAGGTTTTCATTGAGAAAAAATTGGCAATCGGCGGAATCGAGTTTGAGAGTGGTAAAATCAACCCAGGTTCCATAAAGGGCGCGGGAGAGACCTCCAAAGAAATGCACCGTACCTAATTCTGCTTGAGTTATCTTTAAACTGCCCAAGCCTGTGAAACTTAAAATATCTCCATGGACCCCAACAGCGCTGAAATCGACGTCCAGAAGCCCGCTTTTCCCGATTCCCTTTCCCACAATTGGGGAACCATCTATAGGTTCATCCCTATTCCCAACGTCACCTTTATTAGTTGTATTAAGCCCGAACAAGTCGAACGCTTTTAGGTGGTCGGCTCCTCTCAGGCTCAGTTTCATGTCCAATTGAAGGTCGGTTTCCAAAGCCCCCCAAGTGAGATGGCCTGTTCCATCTCCACCGGCAAATCCGAAGCGAATCTGATCCATATCAAAAAGGTCATCTTCAAAGTGGGCTTCGAATTGCAGGTAGTCGAGTGGGTACTGGCGATATTTGAAAGGTTCCTCGGAAACCGCTTGCAAACGAAGCTTTCGATGGATTTGCCAGGGTGAGGTGGGAAAATAAAGATTTCCCTTGAGGTGAAGGCGCGCTGGAGTGGAAAGGTGGAAGTCGCCAACCACCGCCGCGACCTCGGGACCCAAGAGGGCAGACAACGGTCCAAGGTGGATGCTTGTTTCAAGGTCAAGAATTCGCGCGACCGCTTTTCTCTCGAGAAAAACCCAATTTACGGACCCCTCTACCTTCCCTTCTGGACGGGTGGCATGGAGATCGAAGATTTCGATGAAACCGGGGCGGCTCCAGCATTTTAGATCGTAAGTTTCAAAAATTGTGGAATGGAAAGTGACATTTTCACCGTTAAATCCGCCGTAGAAAAAGTTGAGTCTGTTAGTCTTCCAATTTCCTTTTGCTTCCAGGTCCGATCGCAGCAAATATTCAGAAAATTCAATATTCTTCCAGACATTGTCCCACCAATCCGGCATGATTGGGTTGAGTGGAACCGGATCTCCCTCGCCGGCCAGAAGAAGTTGATAATCGCCTTGTTTGAGGTCAACTACCAACGATCCATCAACCCGTTCACTCCGCTTTTCGAGGACGTAATGGGTCAGCTGGACCTCATCTGGTACAACCTGGCCCCGGGCCGCGAATCTGAGAAAATTGGCACCTCCAAAGTCTAATGGACCTGCCTTCAGATTAAACTCGGCTTTCTTAAATATAAACCCCGGCTCGAAGTGGCTGTTCAAACGTAAACGGGGAGGAGAAAAAAGGATCAGTCTTTCCAGAGCCGCCGCCTTGCCCAGGCGACTGCTGATGGCGGCCCTCAGCTCCTCGGTAAGCGCCGCTCTGGAATCGAGGCTCAATTGGCCGCTTAATTGATCGAGATTGAAATCACCGCTCAGACGGACCAGACGGTTTTGCAACAATCCCTGAACTGAGCCGTTAACGAGAGGAAAGGATGGCGCTGAAATTTCACCGCCAGGGGC
The DNA here is from genome assembly GCA_021772535.1 of Opitutales bacterium. Lineage (GTDB taxonomy): Bacteria > Verrucomicrobiota > Verrucomicrobiia > Opitutales > UBA2987 > JAJFLU01. Next base: position 17,459 of record JAJFLV010000175.1, read on the forward strand.
CATCAAAACCAAGCCTCCAGCGTCCAGACGGCCTGCCGTAAACCGGGCTCGCTCCACCTGGGCGGAGAGCAGGTTTTTAGGCTTGTCGGCAAAAAGAAGAATTTCACAATCCGATGCCTTCACGCGGTTTTCCCAATTGAGATTATCAACCCGAAGATAAATCGGTTCAGGTAATTCCAACCGGGGCATATCGATTCGGGGGATCTCCAACCGAAAAAGTCCGCAGTTCAAACCGGCAGGGCCCTGCAGGGAGTTTCCGCTTAATTGGAATCGTGCCTTGGGCCGTTCGCCTTTGGTGTAAGAGAGGGCGATCCCAGCCACCGGATTTTCCAATGCCTGCAATTTCGAGGACAATTCGAGGACCTGGCGGCAAAGGAAAAGATATCGCTCCAGAGGCCGTGGCCGAAAGGCGGGCTCCGCTAGTGGTCCCCGGGGAAGCGTAAATCCTGCCTGTGGCCAGCTTCCCTTGGCGTGAGCCCGCAAATTTTGAAATTTGAAGTCAAACCTCTCAATTTCCCAACCATTATTTTGCCGCCTGAATTGGCCATGGATTTTTTCAGCCAACGTTTGGGGGACTCCGCTATTGGAGTAAAAAGCCGGGCAAATCAGGCTCCCGTTTTGAAAAATGAAGGAATCCACACTTACCCTTTGCATAAGAAGCAGCGGCAAATCGAGTGTCAGTTTCAAGGAATCGAATTGCCCCAGCAATTCTCCGCCACCCGCCTTGAGAATTTTCAACCGTCGGGCGGTTACGCGGCCCAGAAGGTCGAAATGAAGATCATCCGCCTTGGCATAGAGACCGTAATCGGCCAGGTTTTCTTCCAGGTTTTTGAGGACAAAGCCCGGCACTGGGATCACTTTATTGGTAATTAAAAACCCGGCCAGAATTCCCTGGGCCAAAACCAGCAGCAACAAAAAGGTGTTCAGACTATAGAGACAGATGAAGTAAAAAATCAGACTTCTTTTCGAAATCTTCCTCTTTAAATTAAGGATCATGCTTTGCTGGTAAACCCGGAATTTGAGCTATTGCCCTGCTTCGGCATCGGACTCCACAGAGCTTTCGATTGGAAGATCCGAATCGGGCGCTGCCGGTTTCTCCATGGGCAAAGTTTCGGGGAGCGACGGGGCAACATCCTCCAGACCACGGGTCTCGCGTCGAAAGGCGAGAGTGAACAGGGAATCGATGAGTTCCTGGTTTAACTCGAAAACAATATTATAATCGGGGGAGCCGCCAATTTGGGTCGTACCGCCGAGCCGTTCGGTAAAATAAAAATTGTAGGTGCGCAACTGGTCCTCGGTTCCGCCAGGAAGGCTGATTTTTGCCTTCAGAAGGTATTTCCAGGGCAATATCTTTTCCCCCAAATTGAATTTGTCGGAAAATTCGTTCCGCAAGTAGGATTTCACTTTGAATTGGCTCGAATACCGCAATAAGGTTTCAGCCTCTTCACGCTCATTTTCCGGCAACAAAGCCAGCGCCTCCAAAAATCCAGGCAATTCTCCATCCTTCGGGTGAACTTCATCGTTGCCGGGGTAGCCCTGCCGATCCAAAGCAAATAGATTTTCCCCGCTTTGCAAATCGCTCAAGGTGACAGCTTCAATAACGGCTGACTTGGGTTGGCGGTGAAAAACCCGGGATCGAAAATGGAGGGCGCGTGCTTGCAAATGCTTCAAAATTTCAACAGGCACTTGATAAACGAAAGGTTCCGACTCCATTTTGGCGTAAATCAGGTCGCCGGTTGAATCCAGGTCGCCGAGCAAAAGAACATGGTCCAGAGCAGCACGAAGGGTGATCCGCCTTTGTGGGTCGGTAAACCCGAATTGAGCTAGATCGGCTTCCGCCGGGGCATTGGTGGGAAAGCTGACCGCTTCCAGTTCGAGCAGGGAGACAATGAGATCGTTAACCAAAGAGGGCTCTGCCGGCCAAGTCTGTAAAGCGCCTGATAAATCCTTGGTGGGCAACTGCCAACCACCGGTTTCGAATTTCTGTAGGGTCACTCGCCTGTCACCCGCTGCTACCTCAATTTCGTTTAAAGTGGTCGCCTTGAACCGCACGAATTTTTTCTCGCGCAACGTTTCCTGCGCTTTCAGCAGATTGTCAAAAGGCTCCGCCGGAACGGTGAAAACTGTGGCGTTGTCGGATATTTTGGCATACTTTCGCAGATTTCCCGAGTCGCTCGGGGCATCACTGCCAAGCAAAAGCGTTTGCCTCCGGTTGTTGCCCTCAATAGTTACTCTAGCTGCGATCGAGGCGTCGTCCAATCCTTGTCCCGGAAGATCGGCAGATAGAAAGTCGGTTGCGCGAATCGCAGTCAGCCGGTTAATGGCGGTTTCCACTAAAGCTGCGTCGGCCTTGGTTTGGATAGGGGTAAGAAAATTCCATTGGTTCTCATTCCGTTCAATCCGAACGATAGTATTGCCCGGACTGACGACGATCCGCAAAGCCTTTACTTCAAAAAGTGGAATGTTGAATACTTTCGACTCCCGAAGGTCAGCCAGTTCTACGGAAATGCTTTCAAACAATTCACGGGTGACGACAAAGACTTCGTTCTGATCGGGGGACAGGATGTAGAGGCGGTCACCAAATCCCGTCGGTTCACCAATTCTGAGGATCGACTTATTTCTGCCCTGGCCCAGTGTGAGTATGGCTTGGGGCTGAACCAGGCCGTAATCTTCGAGAGAACGGCCTGCCTTATCGATTTCGCTAACAGAAAAAGAAGACTCTTTTTCCAGAAATTGGAGCTGGTTGAGAATTCGGCTGACAGCAAAAAAATTCGCCGGCCAATTGATCGGGTTGGTTATGCTCCACTGTTCTCTGGTCTTATTTAAAATCCAATGGGCATTGGGGTCCTGCACCTTAATTTCCAGGTAATCGGCATTTTCGACGAGACCTGCCGGCAATACCGGACCGACTCCGGGAAGATCGGTTTCCGGGCGTTTTTCGATTATGAAAATAATTCCGAAGAGCGCCAGATTGAGGACGATGAGCAAAATTGTGAATTTGAGTCGCATGTTTATCGAGGCGATTAATGCCGGCGGATCCACCCGACGGCGATTCCCATTATGGCGAGCAACCCGGGGATCGTCAGGAGAATCAACCCAAGTCTGTTCAATTCCGGCTTGCTGAGGGGTAATTGGAATTTTTCGATGGGCCGCGGGGGAATGGCCAGCATGCGGTCGCGGCCCAGACACCAGTTTATGGTGTTTAAAAAAAGCATGAAATTGCCGATGGAGCCAATCCTCTGGTTGGCAATGAGGTCTGAGTTGCCAAATGTGACCAGCCTCCCGCCGGAAAGGTTGATGCCCAGATTCGAGGACACCTTGCGTTCCGATACAGCCGCAATGCTGATTGGTCCTTTCAGGTCGGTTGCCAAATCGAATTTAAGGTCATCCAGATCGCGGACCTGCCGGTAGGAACGCTCGGCCCAACTGTTTTCCGAGGAGGCCAATAATTGAACGGTGCTTAAGCGTTCGTCCAGGGGCGAGCCAAGATCGAAACGGACGGGCCGGGTAACTCCCATCATAACGGGAATATGGTTTTTCAAAAGAATGTCGGTGATGGGGTGTTGGGCAAACCTCCGTATAAGCAAATCACCGTTTGTCTCTTGATAATCCGGGCCCGTATCGACGATCAGCATATCATCGGTGAGGATGCCCCATTCGTAAAAAAGGTCTTCCAATCCGTGTTTGCGCCAGGGATCGATGAGCACAATCAGACGCCCGGCCTTGTCCCCCAGAAATTTGCGCAACTTTTCCACTTCCTGTTCCATCAGAGGGCCTTGGGGAGAGGCGATCACGACCAGGTTGGCCTCTTCCGGCACTTCGGGGGCCAAGGCCAGGTCGAGATTCTCCATCTCAATATTTCTCTCCTCCAATTGTTGCGCCAACTCCGAAAGCCCTCTCTTCGGGTCCACATCGTCCAGACGCATTTCTCCATGACCGGCCAGAAAATAGACCTTTTGCTTTCGATCCCCGGTAACTTCCATGAGGGCTGAAGTAAAAGCCTTTTCTCCTTTGAAGGCCGAGGGCAAGCCGTCCGTGAGATCGACAATATCGGTCGGAAGCAGTTGCCGCCGTTTGTCCCCGCTAACTACCAGGATGAGGTTGGGTTGGTTTATTCCGTAGGTTCGATAGATGATATCGGCCTTTCTGATTTCTTTGTATACATCGACAAATTCGACCTCGATTTTCCGCTTGCCCCCTTTCTGACCGGCATATTCGTATTCTCTGAGCAGCCTCTGCACGTATTTGTAGATATGGCGCAGTTCCTCCTGGGGGGATTCTTCGGGGATGGTGACAATGATTTTAGCGATAGCTTCCATCTTGTCGATTTCGGCCACCGTTTCCGGGGAAAGCGAGTATATATGGTTGTGGGAAAGATCGAACCTCTTGAAGTGCCGCGTGGCCAAAGAGTTTAAACCAACGATCAAGACTATGCTAAGGAGGATCTGCGCACCCCGGTTGATGCGTTTATACCAATTGACGATTCTAAAATCTTCCGGGAAATGCATTTTATTTACGTTTTCGCCTCCACAATCAATACGGCCAGACCCAACACCATGGCGCTATTGCAAATGTAAAAAAAGAAGGGCCGGGTATCGATTACTCCAAGGCTGAAATCTTCCAGATGTTTGAAAACCTGCACAATGTTGAGTATTTCCCCCAGCCAGGGAAACCAGGCCAGGGATTCTTCCTGCAACTCACGCATTCCGATGATAATGATAAAGAGTATGCAAAAACTGAGCATGGCGGCAACAAACTGGCTGCGGGTCAGACTGCTCGAAAAAATTCCCACGGCGATAAACAGAAGTCCACTCACAGCGACAAATGAATAACCTCCCAGAAGGGCTCCCCGATCCATCAAATGGCTTCCCGTGGCTGGAGAATCCAGACTCAAACTGACTAGCCAGGGAAATCCCAAGGTGAGCAGCCAGAGGAAACAGTAAAACAGGTAGGCCGCGAAAAATTTGCTGGCGATGACTTCCAGCGCGGTGACCGGTGTCGTCATGAGTGTTTCCAGCGTGCCTGTGCGACGCTCTTCGGCCACACTTTTCATGGTCAGCAAAGGTACCACGAAAAAAACCGGCAGCCAGAAGAGTTGAAAAAACATGCTGGCGGGCAAACCTTCCTGCGGTTCAAGGCTGTATTGCAGTAAAATTTTCCAGTAAATCCACCCCATCAGGACTAAGAACAAGACCCCTGCGGCATAGGTTGAAGGAGCGATGAGAAGGGCTCTCAGTTCGTGGTGCAATAAACTGAAAAAATGTTTCATGACGCTAGGCCGCATCCCTCCCAATCAGGAGGATTCCTGGTTTGTATTGTTGTCCCTGGATTTTGTGGAAGGCAAGACCTCCTTCCAACTGCGGCGGGTGGCCGATAGAAATATATCCTCCAGGCTGGATTCGACCCGGTTGAAGGAGCGCAGGCTCATGTCGGGCTGGCGCTGAAACCATGCCATTATCTGTTCACTGAGATCTTCTCTCTGTGGTGTAGACAGGGTGATGTTTATAAATCCGTTTTTGTCGGGTTTTCCCATGGGGGACCAAGTCATGTTCGGATCGATATCCCGGAGCAATTGTCCCAGATTTTCCAATCCGCCTTTCAGAGTAGCCTTGTAGGTATATTTATTAATGAACTCCTTACGCAGTGATTCAGCCGTGCCGGAGGCAACAATGCGGCCTTGATTGATTATTATAACCCGATCGCAGGACAACTCGACTTCGGCCAGCATGTGGCTGGAAATGATAACCGCCATCTTTCCGCGAAAAGATTCGATCAAATCCCTGATGGCAATAATCTGGTGAGGATCCAGCCCGATGGTCGGTTCATCCATAATAATGACTTTGGGCTCGGCCAGGATAGCATCGGCAATACCGATACGCTGGCGATAACCCTTGGAAAGGGTGCCGATTACCTTGTTTCGAATTTTTTGGTTCAGATCGCAAAGATCGAGAACTTCCTCCAGCCTGGTTTTCAATCTTTTGGTAGGGATTTCCTTCAGCCGGGCCCGGTATCTCAGATATTCCAGCACCCTCATATCCTCCGGCAAGGGATTGTTCTCAGGCATATAGCCGATTAGTCGCTTGACCTCCTCAATGCGGGTCGCCACCGATAAGCCGCCGATCCGGGCTATTCCCGAGGTGGCTGGAATCAACCCGCATAGAATCCGAATGGTGGTGCTTTTACCGGCCCCGTTGGGTCCCAAAAATCCAACCACTTCTCCATGGGCAACCTTGAAGGAAACATCGTCAACTGCGGTAACGTGATGATATCTCTTGGTGAGGTTCCGAACCTCTATGCTGGACCCGTCCATAGTCAAAATTTTTCCTGACAACTGCTATGGGCTACATCCTGCCCGAGAAATTCCGATTTCTACTTTTTGGCATTTCTGCGTTTTTCTCAGTAAGCACATTTTATCTTTAGACACCGCAAAGGGCAAGAAGGGTTCGAAAAATTATTGAATTACTGGCGGGCATAGGCTTCCGCCAACCCGATCAAAGTAATATGAGGATTAAACTCAATATCCGATAACCAGGTTTGCGGCAATATTCCCGCACTTCCGCCGGTAGCCACTACTTTGGCCTCGTCTTCACCTCGTTCCCGAAGCTCGCGCTGAACTCGTTCCAGAAGGGCCCGGATCATCCCTTCAAAACCCACTGCGCAGCCAAGCTTCATCGCCTCGACCGTTGTTTTGCCGATTCCTGCCGAAACCATAAGGTCGTTGGGGTCCAGTTTCGGCAGCAAGGCGGTGCGCTCATGCAGATATCGTGTAATTACATCCAGACCCGGAGCAATGATCCCCCCTTCGTAACCTTTGCTCGATACAATGTCGAAGGTGACGGCAGTGCCCATATCGATAACTATCACCGGCGGGCCGTAAAGTATCTGGCCGGCCACGGCATTGGCCAAAATATCCTGACCGATTTCGCGTATATCGGGAAAATTGAATTTCAAGGGGCAGTTTTCGCAGGTAATCTGATAAACGGGCCGTGACCACCCGACATTTTCTAAAAGATCGCGGAATTGCGTCGTTACGTCGGGTACCACGGAACCGAAGGCCATTCCTTCAACCCCGGAACCCTCAGGGCCATATTTTTGCAATACGGGCAATATCCCGAATTGAGGATCCTCAAGCAGCTTCGTCCCGAAAGCTCCCTCCTGCGTTACGCGCCTTTTATTGACCAACCCGTGCTGGGTATTGGTATTATTAATATTGATACAGAGAACACTCATACCGTTTTGGGCGCGAGGGTTTCGGTAGTTCCCAGGCTGACATCCCCTGCTCTTAACCTTACAATGTCCCCGTCTTCTGCGCGAAGCCGTAGGGCGCCATTCTCCTCAATTCCCTCGGCTATTCCCTGAATGTCCCCTTCATCGCCGTGGGCCTTTACCATTTTCCCTTTCAGATAGTCGTAACGCTCCCAGAGCGCTGGAAATTCGTCCACGCCAACTCCCCGGCAAAACTCATCGCAGGCGCGCACACCGCATACCACCAGTCGGGCGGTCAGAGGGTTGATGGGGATCGGTTCTCCTTTGGCTCCGGCCAGGGAGATGGCTCCATTGGCAATGGTTTCCGGCCATTCTTCACAACGGCCGTTCACATTGAGCCCGAACCCGAAAACAAGGTCGCGTGTAGAATCGGCGTCAATGCGAGCCTCGGTCAGCATCCCGCCGGCTTTTTTCATGTGCAGAACTAGATCATTGGGCCATTTCAGCATGAGGGGCAGCCGACATAGGTTCTGCAGTTCTTGGCAAAAGTGAACGCCCATCCAAAGCGTGAAAAGCTGCATATTTCGAGGGGACATTTGAGGGCGAAAGGCCAGGCTGAGGTAGCAGTTGCCTTCCTCCGGGCTGTGCCACTTGCGTCCCAGGCGGCCTCGGCCTTGGCGCTGGCGGGAAGTGAGAACGGCAAAGGGTGCTTCCCTCCCATCGGCCAATTGCCGCTCAGCCTCGCTGTTTGTGCTGTCTAATTCCGGGTAACATAACAGGTTTGCGGTGCATCCGTACAGTGTGAGGTAAGCCCTTAAGAGAGGTCCATAAAGTTCGGATGGCTCCTCCACCAGCCGGTAGCCGGTGTGTCTTATCGCTTCAAAGACAAATCCCGCCTCCCTCAATTTTTCCAGTCTTGCCCAAACCGCCACCCGTGAAATTCCCAGTTCTTCCGCTATGGCATTGCCGGAAACAAAGCCAGGCGCTTTTTTCAGCAAGCTTTGGATTATGATGGCGTCCGTTTCAGACATAAAAAGGGAATACTTAAACAAGAAACGGTTGGAAGCATGAACTCGGATGTCAAATCCGCAATAGCAAATCAAATGCCTGAAATCGGGTTTTAACTTTGCCAGTCAAAACCCATATCGACCCAATTACTCTGATGGACAAGCGCTCCACAGGATATAAAGTCCAGTCCGATCCCGGCCAGACTGGGCAGCCGGTCCAATGTGATTCCACCGCTGGCTTCGGTACAGGCCCGGTTGCCGATTAGGGCCTGTCCCTCTACCAGGTCCGCATCGGAAAAATTATCCAGTAATATTACATCAGGCTCTACTTTCAGGATGGGGGGAATTTGATCGAGAGAGTCGACTTCGATTTCTATGAGAAGCTCCGGTCTCCGGCTGCGAGCATTTTTAACGGCTTGGGCGAGGCGATTGATCCCCTTTTCTCCTGCCTGGGCCAGGTGATTGTCTTTGAACATGATCCGGTCGAACAAACCGATCCGGTGGTTCCATCCGCCTCCGCAAGCCACCGCGTATTTTTCCAAAACACGGAAGCCGGGGGTGGTTTTTCGAGTGTCCAGGAGTTTGGTTTTGCACCAACCGAGGGCTTCTACATATTGGGCGGTCTGGGTCGCCACACCGCTCAAGTGCTGGAGAAAGTTGAGGATTACTCTTTCAGCCTGCAAAAGAACCGCGGCCGGTCCAGAAATAATTCCCAGACAAGCTTCCGCTTCCACCTGCCGGCCATCCTTGCCCAAAGGATTCCATGTGCAGCCGTGGCCGTAAATTTCCAGTATCATCGGAATCAACTGGAGTCCGCTAGGGGCCAGCGCAACCCGAGCCATGAGGGCCGCCTGACCGTTTTCCCCCGGAGCGAGGGCTTGGGTTGTGACGTCTCCCGGGATGGATGGCAAAGCAGCCAGTCCGGCCCCTTCCAGATCCTCCTTCTTGGCCAGGAGGATGAGTTGGCGCAAATAACCTGCATCCAGATCCTCCCAACCAATCCGTCGACAAAAGGATTTGGCTTCATATCTTGACCCCATCCGTGCTCCCGTCTGCATACCTCTAGCTGTAGCTGTATTTCAAATTCCAGGAAAATACCCGTTCAAAAAATTTTTGCCAAGCCGGGATTTCCTGCCTCTGCAAAGTTATCAACCGAATACGACACTTGCTCTGAGTTTACGCTCCTCCCAATGTCCTTGGTTGGGGCGTTGGCGAAACCTGGATTAATTCCATTGCGTTGAACGCCGACCAAGTAAGACATTTGCAAAAAGATGGCATGAGTTCACAATCAAGCCTTACCATCATTGATGAAAAAATACAATCGAGGAGCGGCGCACCTTTAGTACTGCCTTGCTGGAGACACAAAATCTCTTCTGTCTATATGCACTTATTAACGGGACACGGCACTAGAAAACCATTGGCAATAGGAAACGAACGATGAATCAATTTAAAAACAGGTTCAACCTGCCAGCCACGCGTCGGGAATTTTTAACCGCCGGCGGCCGCGGCATCGGCTTGCTGGCCTGTTGCCATTATGCGCCTTCTTTTTTGACCGGCGCAGCGCTGTCCGACGCTCCGGCTTCGGAAAAAGACCGGACTATCTTTGTTCTGATCCAAATGGCCGGCGGTAATGATGGCCTCAACACCTTGATCCCCTTTGAGGACGACCGTTATTATCGGCTAAGGCCACGGTTGGCCTTGAAGAAGACCGAGGTGGTCCGGGTTGCGGATAATCTGGGTTTTCATCCGGCTTGCCGGCAAATGGCAGGGCTTTTTAACGATGGCAGACTTGGAATCATTCAGAATGTCGGCTACCCCAACCCCAACCGGAGCCACTTTCGTTCCTCCGAAATCTGGGAGACTGCCGCAGACAGTGATGAATACCTCTCAAGTGGCTGGTTGGGCCGTTATCTGGACAACAATTGCCCAACGGCTAAAGAAGATTCCGACCCTTTGGGCGTTCATACCGGAGGCGAAACACCGCAGTCCTTTTTTTCGGAAAAGCCGCACAATCTTTTTGGACTTCGCCATTTGAACCGGAGGCGAGAAAGCGGGGGCAGCCAGGAACTGCTGGATAATCTGGCCCAAGCCTCACCTCAAAATGAAAACGCGGAATTTATAAGCCACACCTTGATGAACAACTTAGTATCAGAAAGGCGGGTGCAGAAAATTGTCCGCAATTATCGATCCCAATCCGAATACCCCTCTACCCGTTTGGCTAATTCGCTGCGCGGCGTCGCCGCCATGATTGCTACGGGTCTGGAAACCCGGGCTTATTTTGTCTCCCAGACAGGCTACGATACCCATGCCAATCAGTTGCCAGTGCAGAACCGATTGCTTGGTGATTTATCCGGGGCGTTGAGCGCTTTCCAGACTGACCTCACTGCTCACGGCCTGGAGAATCAGGTGCTGACCATGACTTTTTCCGAATTTGGCCGCCGCCCGGCGGAAAACAACCGTGGCGGAACCGACCACGGCACATCGGCGCCGCTATTTGTGATGGGTTCGAAATTGAAAAACAATCTTCTGGGCACACCGCCTGACCTCGATGTTGGCAAGGGTAAAGATCTCACCTATTCGACGGATTTTCGGCAAGTTTATGCCACTATCCTCGAAAACTGGCTGGGTTGCTCCCGGGAGCCGATCATTGGAAGAAGATTCCAGCCTCTTACTTTTGTTTGATTGCGGTAATTTTCACGCCGGTTTAATATAATACCGCATAATGGGCCGGGTAGGGGAGCGACGGGCGCATTCAGTGAATCCGGCCTGGAGAAAGGCTGAGGCAAGTCCGGTGTAGGCAAAGACGGGTGGCATGGGGTCCTTTTTTGGTTCTACGGGATAGCCTTCCAAAATTGAACCGCCCTGCTTTTTGACATATTCAATGGCGGCTGTGAGTAATTTAACCGTCAGACCCTTTCTGCGCTGCTTTTTGTGAACAAAAAAACAGGGCACTGACCAAACGGGAGATTCATCCACTTTTTTGAGAATGCGAGATCGTCCTAGGCGGCTGAAAGTCTCCCTGGGGGCCAGTGCGCACCATCCTACCGGCTGCTCATCGACATAGCCGAGGATACCCGGAACCTGGCCTGATTGCACGATCGTTTTCATGGCTTCGCGGTTCTGGGTGCCTTTAAAGCGTTCGAATTCCGATTGGGTCTGCCGCCAATACAGGCACCAGCAACCGGCACAGGCGCCGCGTTCTCCAAACAGCGCCTCGAAATCTTCCCAGTGCTCTGGGGTTAAGGGATAAAAGCTTGTCTGCTTTACCACCCAAATCGCCTTTCTGGAGTAAGGAGAGGGGTTGCTGGTCAACGGAGTGGTTTTAGCTTCTTTGCTTGATGGGCAGGTAATTCCGTTCTTTCGAGCCGGTATAAATCTGTCGTGGGCGGTGGATGCGTCCTTTTGGATTTTCGGCCAGCTCCTTCCAATGGGCAATCCAGCCGGGCATACGTCCGATGGCGAACATCACAGTGAACATATCCAGAGGGATGCCGATGGCTTTGAGGATAATACCACTGTAAAAGTCCACATTGGGATAAAGCTTACGCTCGATAAAGTAATCCTGGTGTAATGCTGCATCCGCCAGATGCCGGGCGATATCGAGCAATGGATCTTGGGAACCAAGTTTATTAAACAATAGCTCCTCAGCCTGAGCTAGAATCTTGGCCCTAGGGTCGAAGTTTTTGTAAACACGGTGACCGAATCCCATCAGCCGCTTTTTCTGGTCTTTGACGTCTTCGAGAAATTTACTGCCGTCGTCACCGGTTTTTCGAATTTCCTCCAACATTTTGATCACGGCCACATTGGCTCCCCCGTGCAAGGGACCCCATAAAGCGCATACCCCCGAGGCGGCGGAGGCAAACAGGTTGGCTCCACCAGAAGCTACCATCCGAACGGTCGAAGTGCTGCAATTTTGCTCATGATCGGCGTGCAGGAGAAGGAACAGGTTGAGCGCACGATCGACTTCCGGAATGGCTTCATGCTGTTCGTAGGGTTGGGAGAACATCATGTGGAGAAAGTTGGCGCAATATCCCAGATCATGGTTGGGATAATTGAAAGGTAAACCAACCTTTGTCCGGTAGGACATGGCAGCGATTGTGCGAACCCTGGAAATGAGGACTGCTGCCGCATTGTCGAATTGATCCAGATCCTGCTGGCGGTCATTACTGGCCATTTCGGGATAATAACACCCCAGTGAATTGAGCATGGCTGAAAGCACTGCCATAGGGTGCGAACTCCAGGGAAAGCCCTCGAAATGGCGCTCCATGCCTACATGAAGGTTGGCATTGCGCAGGATTTTTCCCCTGAAACTGTTCAATTGATTCTCTTGCGGCAATTCGCCGTAAATGACAAGATAGGCAACTTCCAAAAAGTTGGATTTTTCAGCCAACTGCTCAATGGGATACCCGCAATAGCGCAGAATCCCTTTTTCCCCGTCAACAAATGTAATTTTACTTAAACAGGATCCGGTATTGCCGTACCCCTCGTCGAAGGTGATATACCCGCTTCGCGCACGAAGGGTTCGTGTATCAACAGCCTTTTCACCTTCTGTACCTTCGATAAAAGGGACATCAAATTCATCGCCGTTGATATGTATAGATGTGGAATTTTCCATGATAATAAAGAAATTTATGTAGATTGATTGATTAAGGAGGGGGAATTAAAAATATAATTCAATTTTAGGAAAAAGACAAGTTCAGCCAGCTTGTATGGTCATTTGGGAAAAATTGCGGTAAATTTGCAATCCTTTTGCCTGGCTTTTTTCCGGATGAAACTGGGTGGCATAGCATTTCCCACGGACAATTCCGCTTGTAAACTGGCCACCGTAGTCGGTTTGAGACCATACAATGTTCGGGTCTTCAGGGACAACGTAATAGCTGTGGACGAAATAAAATTGGTCCGTGATAGGATGAATTTCACGGTTCAAGTCTTCTTCCCGCAAAAAGGAAACGGCGTTCCAGCCGATGTGGGGAATTTTGTATTCCGGCCCCAACCGAAACCGCACTACCTTTCCCGGAAATACACCCAACCCGCTGACACCGGCCTCCTCTGAATGTTCGAAAAGAGCCTGCAACCCCAGGCATACGCCTAAAAATGGCCTGTCCTCGGCAATCCAGGACCGCACAATCTCGGCCAGGCCGGTGCGCTCGAGCGCTTCCACGCAGTCGCGTAAGGCGCCCACTCCCGGCAGGACCAACCCCGCAGGCTCTCCCAGGTCCTGTGGAGAATGGACGATTCTAGTTTTGGCTCCAACCGTTTTCAGGGCATTTTGCACGCTCCGCAGGTTGCCCATGCCGTAATCGATCACGGCGATGGTAGATTGATTGGCATCCATCGGTGGTTCCCTCTCCTTAATCAAGGGTTCCTTTGGTCGATGGAAGCTGACCGGACTGCCTGGCATCTATGGCAGATGCCAGGTCGAGGGCGCGGGCGAATCCTTTGAATATAGCTTCGGCAATGTGGTGCGGCTCTTCCCCGTAAATCAGCTCGATGTGGACGTTGGCCTTGGCAGTATTGGCAAATGCCTGAAAAAACTCCCGCACCAAACTGATATTGAAGTCCCGCACCAGCCGCTCCCGGCTTTCAACCCGATAAACCAGCGCCGGCCGGCCCCCGAGGTCTATGACGACCCGGACCAGGGTTTCATCCATGGGCATGAAAAAGAATCCGTAACGGCGAATCCCCAGCTTTTCACCGAGGGATTTCAGGACGGCCCCTCCTAAAACGATGCCGATATCTTCAACCGTGTGGTGGTAATCGACCTCCACATCTCCAGCGGCCTGTAATTCGATGTCGAAGAGGCCATGCCGGGCAAAAAGACTGAACATGTGGTCCATGAACGGAATTCCGGTGCGGGCCTGGCATTGGCCTGCGCCGTCAAGCGTTAAGAGCAAAGAGATATCGGTCTCTTCGGTTTTTCGATTTATTTTTGCTGTGCGTGGCGCCTCCATGAGTCGATTGCTGTGAGGAGCAAGTTCATTTGCTCATCAGTTCCTACACTGATTCGGAGAAAACCGGCTGTCAACGAGCTACCGCTAAAATAACGTACGAGTATTTTACGGTCTCGCAGAAATTGAAACAATTCCTCGGCCACGGCGGGGCCGGTCTTGCCGTCCGGTTTAGAAGGCTCGGTAAAAAGATAATTGGCCTGGGAGGGATAGGTGAACCAATCGCGAACCTTCAGTTCATGGAAAAAATTCTGCCGGGTAGTTTTGATCCTGTTAACGACATTCTGATAATATCCGGCATCCCGCAGTGCCGCCAGCGCTCCTGCCTGGCACAGGCTGTTGACATTGTAGCTGTCCCGGACACGGTCCAGCATCTGGATGACTTTGGGAGCGGCCAGCGCATAGCCCACCCTGAGCCCGGCCAAAGCGTGCGATTTGGAGAATGTCCTGGTAATGGCCAGATTCGGGAACTTTTCAAGTAGGGGTACAGCATCCTCTTCAGCAAAAGATGCATAAGCTTCATCCACCACCAGAAGTCCGTTATAGTCCTCCAGTACTGCTGCGATTTGATCCAGTGAATAACCAACACCGGTAGGGGCGTTGGGAGATGTTAAGAAAAAAATTGCGGCTCCGCTGGCGGAGATCGCATCGGGGTCGAGATCTATTTCCTTGTTACCGGCAATTCTCACCAAGGAAGTATTTTGGATTCCGGCCAATACGGGGTAGAGAGAGTAGCCGGGTTCGAGCATGCCGGCAGGCACCCTATCGCTGCAAAAAGAACGGAACAAGAGATTGAGAATATCGTCCGAACCGTTGCCGACTAGAACCTGGGTGGATTCCAGTCCGTGAAATTCGGCCAAAGCATCCCGGAGGGCTGCGCTGGTCGGGTTTGGATAGAGAGGCAGGCGTTGCAACCCTGTCTGAATTTCTTTCCCGACTTCTGGACTGGGCGGATATGGATTCTCATTCGTATTGAGTTTGATCCATCCATCGCCTTCGGGTTGGTGCCCCGGGCTATAGGGGACCAGGGCCTCAATATGAGGCAATGCGCTGGGAGATGATTGGGCAGGCCGATTCATTTTTCGAATCGAATTTGCAAGGATCGGCCATGTGCGTCGAGCCGTTCAAGTTGACTGAATGCCTCCACCACGGGGCGGGCCAAGGCCAGGCTTCGAGGGTTGTATTGAATCAGACTGTTGCGCCGGAAAAAATCGGTGACGGAAAGACCGCTGAAAAAACGGCCGGTTCTGCCGGTAGGAAGGGTATGGCTGGGACCAGCGGTGAAATCCCCCAGCACCACGGGCGAATGGCTGCCCAAAAAGATGGCGCCGGCATGGCGGACTTTTTTGGCAAATCCATTGAGGAGGCGTTTTTCGATGTGCAGTTCAAGATGCTCCGGAGCGATCGTGTCCACCAGGTCTACGGCCTGATCGAGGTTGTCCACCAAAACGGCCAGAAATCCGTTTTTCAAAACGGGCCGAATCGACGAAGCCCGGCTCAGGTCCGTTAATTGCCGCTTTATTTCTTGTTCGGTTTCTCGAATCGTTTCTTCTTTCGTCGTGGCGAGAAATAACCTGCCGCCGGCACCATGTTCAGCCTGGGCTAGTATATCAGCCCCCAGCAGGGCGGGATCAGCGCTCTGGTCGGCAACGATCATGACTTCACTGGGGCCAGGCAGGAGATCCACTCCGGTGATGCCGAAAACCTGTCGCTTGGCCTCGGTAACAAAGGCATTTCCGGGTCCAAAAATTTTATTAACCGGCGGCACTGTAGCGGTTCCAAAAGCCATTGCGCCGATTGCCTGAATGCCGCCGATACGGTAAACTTCAGTGATGTGGCAATAGTGCAGAGCAGCCAACAGGCCTGGACTAATCGAGCCGTCCCGTCCGGGAGGAGTGAAGACGGCGATTTCAGGCACTTTGGCCAGACGGGCCAAAGCAGCGGTCATGACCACGGTGGAAACAAGGGGCACATTCCCCCCCGGCACATAAATTCCGATCCTCTGGAGAGGATGGTATTGTTCTCCCACCGTTGCCCCGTGCGGATTTTTTCCTTTCCAGGAGACCGGCAAACTTCGCCGGTGAAAGTCTTCTACACAGTGAATGGCGATTTTGATAGCTCGGCTTTGTGCTTTTGTCAGGCTCTTGCCGGCGTTTCTGATTTCCTCCGGATCGACTCTGAACCGCCCGGGTTCTAGCCGAACATGGTCGAATTTAGCGGTAAATTGGACCACGGCATCATCGCCACGTTGTTCGACTGCCTGTAAAATCCGGGCTACTTCCTCCCGAAACTCAGGAGTTCCCAAACTATTTTTACAATAAGAATCCAGCCTTCGGGAAAATCCCGGAGCATTGTAACGGAGCACACGCATGAAGTTTTCTCAGTAGATTATTGGATAAATAGCCACCCAAGACCGGAATCAGCCGGTTATTATGCTCGGGCACAAATTTAATAATTCCGGTTCAACGATGGCCAAGGTGCGCCGGCAAGTAAATCCCAAATCAAGGCTGCTCTTCCACTATTGGTTTGTTTGGGTGCGGCGCGAAGTCCGGCAGGTCAAAATATGAGCTATCCAAGTCCTCATTGAGGATAATTTCGGTAAATTCCACGGTATTCACAATTTCCCCATCAATCAGGGAAACGACCTTTTGCGGAAAACGGACTCCATCCACAACCATTTGCCCCACTTCCTTGATTTCGAGACCCTGGTCGTTAACGGTAGAAATCAGCTCACCGGTTTGAACGTCGAAGTAACGTTTGTAAAATATTTTGTCATCGTATTGAAAAACCAGCACATGTGCATCACGTCCGTCTTTTTTTTGCACCGCCTTTTCCAAAACTTTGCCTCGCACCTTATCCAGGCCGGTGAAAAAGTTCAGGTTATCGTGCGTATTGGCCCGCATGCGCCGGACATCGGCGGCATCCAGAATTTCCAAATCCCAGGAACCTGGATTGTTGATTGAAATCCGGCGATTCCATCCCTCATAGCCGTTTAAGCCGGTTGTTAAAATTGAATCTCCTTCCGAAACGTCCAGGCGTTGCTGAAAGGGTTTCTGAAAAAGGATTTCTATCTGCCCTTCCGTTCCCCGGTTGGTGGCCATGAATTTACCTTTGAAATGGATCGAATTGACCGAGTTAAGGACCTCCTCGCCCCCAAGGCGTTGCCGCGCCATGGCTATTACCTCTTCGACCGAAGCAACGGCCGGCAAGAATGAAATCTGCAGGGCGGCCAAGATCGAATAAACAGTCAATAATCGGTTCATAGCTGACTTAATGGTTATTATCGTTTTAGGTGAGGAATCCTCAAAATTCATTGGTTTCGAGAAATTAATTTGTTTGCATCAATTACCAGACCACAAAACCGGCCCAGTGTTCAAATGCAAATTTCCGCAGTCCTCAGTAACAAATTTCTTATGGCGGCGGAAATTATCAGCCAACGCCTACATTAGAATTTCAACCGGGAATTGAGAAAACCGCAATCAGGACAACTTCCCGTCCCTGCCAGTTTTTTCTTGGCATATAATTTTCCGCATTTGACGCAGTGAAAAACTCCGCGTGACCGCTCGGATTCGTAAAGGTGCTTATCCCGGCGGTCATAGTAGTACCAGAGGCCCATGATAACGAAGAGCCCAATCGAAAGACAAAGGAGCAAAAAGATTTCAAAATTCAGAACGATCAAAGCAAAAAGTCTTTCCGCAATTCTTATGGTATGCAGCTGATTTATGTTCGCCTCGCCTCTCGGCCAATGCGCCAGATGCAAGACTCAGGAATTATTGCCTCCTTTTCAGCTAGAAAATGAAGGGGAACAGTTATTTGTTAAACGGAAACCTCGGCGCCGCCAACCTATTTTACGCGCTCACTCTTTCTTTTCGGCCTCACCTTCAGAGGAAGCATCCACTTCGTCTGGCTCGGCTTCTTCTGCTTCGCCCTGGGTCTCCGATCCAGATTCCTGCGGAGACTCAGGTTCCTTGGCCTCGGCGACAGAGTCTGCTACCGGTTCGGCTGATTCCTTTGATTCTACTTCTTCGGCTGCCGGTTCGGCTGAATCCTCTGAGTCCGCTTCTTCGACGGCAGTTTCACTCACCGGCTGAGCTGGAGCAGTTTTGGCTTTCGATTTCCGGGCTTTTTTCTTGTGGGAGGACTTGTAGCCTTCGTCTGAGGCATCGATCAACTCGATGAGAGCCATTTCGGCGGCATCTCCAATTCTGGCGCCAAGTTTGTAAATCCTGGTGTAGCCGCCGGTCCGGTCCAGAAATTCCTCCACCCGGGTTTCGAAAAGATTATGAACCACAGATTTATCCCGCACCCGGGCGATGGCGAGGCGGCGCAAATGAAGAGCGCGCTCCGGAGTGGCAGCCTTTGCCTTTTTCGCCAGGGTGATGATTTTTTCAACAAAGGGGCGAAGAGCTTTGGCCTTGGGCAGCGTAGTCTGGATCCGGCCGTGCTTGAGCAAGGCTGTTGCCAGGTTGGCCATGAGGGCTACGCGATGTTCCTTTTTTACCCCTAACTGGTGGCTGTGTTTTCGATGGCGCATGAGGTGCCGGTAATTGGTTAAAGTTGAGTAGTTTGGATCAAATTAGATATCGGAGCGCGTCTCAAGGAGACGTTCGTCGATTTTCATGCCTAACGACAGACCCAATTGTTCAAGTTTCGCTTTTATCTCATTAAGGGATTTTTTCCCGAAATTGCGATATTTGAGCATCTCCTGTTCACTTTTCATGGCCAGTTCGCCCACTGTGGTGATATTGGCGTTATTAAGGCAATTGGCCGCACGGACCGATAGCTCGATTTCGTTAACACTCATGTTGAGCAATTTGCGCAGTTTGTTCTGCTCCTCACTGACTTCCGTCTGTTCGCTCTCGAACTCTACCGGAACCTCGCTCATTTGATCGAATACATCGAGGTGGTGCTTGAGTATGGCAGCGGCCAAACGCAATGATTCCTCCGCCGTAATGCGCCCATCCGTCCAGATTTCCAGAATCAGCCGGTCGTAGTCGGTCATCTGGCCTACGCGTGTGTTCTCGATGGAGTATTTGACCAGCCTGACAGGGCTGAAAAGGGAATCGATGGCGATGACCCCGATGGGCTGATCGGGAGTTTTGTTTTCCTCACCCTGACAATAACCTCGCCCGACTTTGATCTCAAGCTCGGCCAGGAAACGCATTTTCTTATCGAGTGTGCAAATCACCTGGTCTGGATTGATGATCTCGATATTGGCATCGGGCTGGATATCCGCGGCGGTGACGCTTCCCTCCTTTTCCACATCAATGAGAAGCTTGATCGTTTCCCTTTTGTGCGACTTGACGAGAACTTTTTTCAGGTTCAGAACGATGTCGGTGACATCCTCCATGATCCCGTCAATGCTTTGGAATTCGTGGTCCACCCCGTCGATTTTAATCGAAGAGATAGCGGCTCCCTCAATGGAACTGAGTAGGACCCGTCGTAACGAATTACCGATTGTGTGGCCATACCCTGTTTCGAAAGGTTCGGCAACGAACTTGGCATAATTTTGCGAGGCATCCTCTTCCTCAATAGTGAGGCGTCGAGGCAGTTCAAATTTTCCTAATCGTATTTGCATCTTCAGTTAATAACTTAGCTTAGCATTCGAATAATTTCCCGCAGGCGATCCGGCAGGGGGAAAGCGCTGCAAGGAAGCGAAATTTGTTAAATATTTGTTCTCTCCGATGGTCCGGTTACCGGCTGTAAAACTCAACAATGAGCTGCACATTGACGCCTGGTTCAATTTCGTCCTTCTCCGGCAAACGGTTGACTTTGGCCCGCAGTGCGTCGTCGTTACGGGTCAGCCAGGCCGGAGTGGTTCGCAGCCGGGTATCCTCCAGGCAGCGGGTGGCTTGTTGGCGGGAAGAGGTACCGGCTTTGACCTCTATCTCCTCCCCGGCGGTAACTTGGTAACTGGAAATATCCACTTTGTGTCCGTCAACCTTGATATGGCCGTGATTGACGAACTGCCGGGCTTGAGGCCGTGTTTTGGCGAACCCGAGAAGGTATATGACATTGTCTAGCCGGGTCTCCAGGATTTGCAGAAAAATTTCGCCGGTGACTCCCCTTCGCTTTTTGGCCTTAATAAAATTCAACCGGAATTGCTTCTCGGTTAATCCGTACATGAAGCGGAGTTTCTGTTTTTCGAGGAGGCCTATGGCATAGTCACTTACTTTGCGGCGGTGCCGTTGGCCGTGCTGCCCCGGCAAGTATGGCCGGCGCTCGAAAGCCTTGTTGGGTGCGAATACGGCCATTCCGAATTTCCGGTTCATGCGAGTGGTCGGTCCCGTGTAACGTGACATAATTAAATAAAATTCCGTGGAAAAGGTTGAATTGAGCGGATGATTAAAAGGTAAATCCAGATTGCCGGCATCCAATTACACACGTCTGCGTTTGGGCGGTCGGCAGCCATTATGAGGTACCGGCGTCACATCGGTGAGAGAGGAAACGATCAGGCCCAGGGATTGTAGAGCCCGAACGGCTGAATCGCGGCCCATTCCAGGCCCTTTAACGCGTACTTCGATCTCCCTCAGCCCATGCCCCATGGCGGTGCGTCCGGCATCTTGGGTGACCACCTGAGCAGCGAAGGCGGTGGATTTTCGGGAGCCCCGAAATCCACACTTGCCGGCGCTGGACCAGGAAAGCACATTACCGTTTTTGTCGCTGAAAGTTACCTTGGTATTGTTGAAAGTGGCCAGGATATGGACAATTCCGGAAGAAATATTTTTGCTGCCTTTGGCCCGGCGAATTTTGAGATCTCCAATATCTGTCTTAAGCAGATCTTTGGCCGAAGGCGCCTTGGGTTTCTCCTCCGCCTTTTCTGTTTCTCCCTCTTCCTGTTTGGAGGCTTTTTCCTTTTCAGAGCTTTCCGGTTCCTGCGATGGAGTTTTTTCCTCGGCTTTCGGTTTTTGCGGTGGGGTTTCTTCCTCGGCTTTCAGTTCCTGGGGCGGAGTTTTTTCCTCCGCTTTCGGTTCTTGCGGCGGAGTTTTTTCCTTGGCTTTCGGTTTTTGCGGCGGGGTTTCTTCCTCGGCTTTCGGTTCTTGCGGCGGAGTTTTTTCCTCCGCTTTCAGTTCCTGGGGCGGAGTTTTTTTCGCGGCTTTCTTTTTCGCCTTTGGCTTCGGTTTGGGCGTCGCTTGCTCGCTTATTTCACCGCTCTTTTCAGGGGCGGAGGCAGTTTCTTCTGCCGCGGCAGGGACCTCTTTCGAATTCTTTTCTTCTTCGCTCATGTTATTGTTGGCAGTCGGCTTTTGCTCTTATTACTTGCGCTTGATTCCCACAGTCTTTCTCTTCCCTTTGCGCGTGCGCGCATTGCACTGAGTGCGCTGGCCCCGCACCGGCAAACCCCGGCGGTGGCGCAGGCCACGGTAGCAATTGATCGCTTGCAGCCGTTTCATGTCGGAGGCGATTTCGCGGCGCAGATCGCCTTCGATGCGATACTGCTTCTCGTTAATGACCGCCATTAATTTATTAATATCCGATTCCGACAAATCTTTTGCCCGCATGTCCGGGTCGAGCCCCGCATACGCTACGATGCTGTCCGCCCGTGTGGGTCCGATACCGTACATATAGCGCAGGGCATAAGTGAGTTTCTTATTGCCGGGGATATCGACTCCGAGGATGCGTGGCATGGGTGGTAATTTCCTTGTGCAGCGGGTTTACTTAAAAGTGAAAAAGGCAGAAAGTATCAGATAAAATCATTTTGAAAAGCTATTTTTTCACAATGGTTAAAATTTCCGGACCATTCGGGGTGATGAGCACCGTATGTTCGAAATGAGCGGAGGGTTTGCCGTCTCGAGTGAGGGCCGTCCAGCCATCCGGGGCCATCTCTACTTCGGCGCTCCCGAGGTTGACCATGGGTTCGATGGCCAGGGTCATTCCGGGTTTGAGTTTTTTGCCTGTTCTCGGTTCACCGAAATTGGGAATTTGCGGTTCTTCATGCATGGAACGGCCGATTCCGTGTCCCACAAAGTCCTTCACAATGGCAAAGGGGTAGCTTTCGATAAATTTCTGAACGGCGTGGGAGATGTCGCCAACCCGTTTTCCAGGCTTGGCTTGATCGATGCCGTGGTAAAGGGCGCTCTCGGTGGAGCGAACCAGCTCTTCCACCCGCTCATCGGCTTGACCGATGATATAGGTGCGGGCGTTGTCCCCGATAAATTCATTGTAAGTCACGGTAACATCCAGCGTAACATTATCTCCCGGTCGCAGGACACGTTTGATGGAACCGATGCCGTGGACAATTTCCTCGTTGATAGAAATACAGGTGAAGGCGGGAAAAGAACGGTTGCCCATGCGGTAATTGTAAACGGTGCTGGAGGCTCCGTAACTCTCAATCAATTGTTTGCCGGTTTGGTCCAGATCATAGGTGTTGACGCCTGGAGCGAGGTAGGTGGAAAGTTTCTCCAGAACCAGGGCCGCAATTTGGCAGGCTTCCCGCATTTTCTGGATTTCCTCCTCCGTCTTTATCGGAATCATTAGATTGAATCGAAGTTAGTAATGGCCCCGCGGCGATAAATAGCATTGATGGAAACAGCTTGCATGAATATACTGAAGACTGGCAGCTATAAGAATCTCGCACACAGGGGTTGGTTTAAACAAAATCGAGCAAAATCCAGGAGATAATCCCAACCGAGACGCCGAGGCCGAGCCATCTCCAGAAGACGACCTGGCCGCGAATTTCTCCCACATCGACCAGTTGACGGGTTCTTCCGGCGCTCCGCCCGCGGATGCGTCCTTTGCGTAAAAACCCGTCGTAATGCCTTTGGAGCAAATAGGTCTCGATCTGGCGAAGGGTATCCAGCAGCACGCCTACCGTGATGAGCATGCCGGTGCCCCCGAAAAATTGCGCCACCTGGTAGGGGACGTTGAAGTAAAAAAGCAGGCCGTCTGGAAAAACGGCGATAATAGTCAGGGCGATAGCCCCGAACAGGGTCAGCCGGGTCATAACGAAATCGAGGAATTTGGCGGTCGGTTCGCCGGGACGGACTCCTGGAATATAGCCGCCGTATTTCTTCAGGTCATCCGCAATTTGCAATGGTTTGAACATGACGGACACCCAAAAATAGCTGAACCCGAGGATCAAAGTCCCGAAAACAAAATAATAGAACGGGCTTCCCTGTTGGATGAAGGCGGCGAAGTCGGACATGAAAGCCATCTGGCTGATGGCCCCAAGCTGCTGGGAGATCATCTGGAAAAAGAGCAGGATGGCGCTGGCAAAAATCACCGGCATGACACCGGAGTAGTTAACCTTCAGGGGCAAAAAGGAGCTTTGGCCGCCGTAAACCTTGCGGCCCACCACCCGTTTGGCATACTGCACGGGGATTTTTCGTTGGGCCTGGGTCAAGGAAACAATCCCGGCTATACACAAAAAAAGCAGTAAAACCATCAGCACACCCTCGGGGGCGCCGAGCCCCTGAACGCCGATCGGGGCGCTGAACATGCGATAGGTGGTTGCCGCCGCGCTGGGCAGGTCCGACACAATGCCCGCAGTGATCAAAAGGGAGATTCCGTTGCCTATACCTCTCTGGGTTATCTGCTCGCCCAACCACATCAGCAGTATGGTGCCGGTGGTCAGAAAAATAATCGAAGTGATTAAAAAGACCCAGTTATCGAGCAGAACAATGGGACCATAGTCGAGAATACTGAATCCTCGAAACAATCTACCGGGGTTTTGCAGGGCCAATATGAGCAGGTTGGCCTGAATCAAACAGATCACAACGGTGGCATATCGGGTGTATTGTGTCACCTTCTGGCGACCAACATCGCCCTCCCGCTGTAATCTGGCCAGGGCTGGCACCACCGGTGTCATAATCTGGAAAATAATCGAGGCGCTGATATAGGGCATGATTCCCAAGGCGCAAACGGCCCCTTTAAGCAGGGCGCCGCCGGTGAACATGTTATAGAGGCCCACCAACGATCCTCCGCCGGAGGCGCTCTGGTCGGCGAAAAAATTTTGCAAGGGCGCCGGGTCCAGGCCGGGCAGCGGAATGTTGGCCCCAATTCGCGCTATGAAGAGCAACAGCAACGTCCGCCCAATGCGCTCATTGAGTTCGGGAATTTTTAGACAGTTGACGAAGGCGGAAATCATTTTTCAAGTAAGGATTGCCCGTAGGAAGCCTCGATTTTCAGCTTTCTTTTGCAATGGGCTCTGCCGCTGGTGCATTTTCAAGGATTTCACCTCCAGCAGCCTTGATTTTTTCCGCCGCGGTGGTGGAAAATTTGTCGGCGCGGATTTTGACAGGGCTTTCCAGCTCTCCCCATCCGAGAATTTTGATCAATTTGGCGTTTTTGCGTACCAATCCCGCCTTAACCAAGGCTTCCTTGTCGATGACCTCGGTCTCTTCCACCCGCGAAAGGTCCCCTACATTGACCACCGCATATTGGGTGTGGAAGTTAAAATTGTTGAAACCGCGCCGGGGCAATCGCCGGTAGAGGGGCACATGCCCGCTCTCGAATCCGGGTCGCTGCGAGCTGCCGGCGCGAGACTTCTGGCCCTTATGGCCACGGCCGGAAGTTTTGCCATGACCGGAACCCCGGCCCCGGCCAAGCCGTTTTCTGTTTTTACCGGTGTCTTTATTTGCGGGTATGTTGTTTAATCGCATTTTAGTTAAAATTTCCTTTTTATGGCCTGAGGGGTGGGATATTTTTCCACCTGTTTGGGGGCAGTCGTGTGATATTAAACGATCGGGATCAGCCTCTCCGCAGGCGATGGATGGTATCGGCAGAGCGCAATTGTTGCAAAGCGTTGAGGGTGGCGAAGGCGACGGCCCCATGGTTACTGGAACCCAAAGATTTGGAGAGCACATCCTTGATGCCGGCGGCTTCCAACACCGGACGGACGGAACCTCCGGCGATAACTCCCGTTCCAGGGCTTGCCGGTTTGAGCAGAACTTTGCCGCCATCCTGCACTCCGCGTACCTCGTGGGGAATGGTATTGCCGAACATCTCGATGGTGACCATTTGTTTGTGCGCCCGTTCGGTGCCTTTACGGATGGCCTCGGGCACTTCCTTGGCTTTTCCATAACCGACGCCCACCCGGCCTTTGCCATCGCCCACCACGACGAGAGCCGAAAAACTGAAACGGCGTCCGCCTTTAACTACCTTGGCGCAGCGATTGATAAAAGCCACCTTTTCAATAAATTCAGGCGGTTCCTCTACAGCAGGCGGGCCGAAGCTACGTCCTCTCCTCGATTGTTTTGATCTCATAACTATAATTAAAATTCCAATCCGTTTTCGCGGGCCGCTTCGGCAAAGGCCTTCACCGTGCCGTGGTAAAGACGGCCATTGCGATCGAATACAACCTTGGTGATGCCCTTTTTCTGAGCTTTGGCCGCAAATAGCTTGCCTAGTTTGGAGGCGTCCTCCCGATTGGCTTTCAAACCTTCGGCCCGCAATTTCTTATCCAGTGAACTGAGACAGGCCAGTGTGGTTCCCTGATCGTCGTCAATCGCCTGCGCGTAAATGTGCTTGTTGCTGAAGTGGACGCAGAGCCGGGGGCGCGAGGCAGTGCCCCGCACCTTCTTGCGTGTGCGCCAGATGCGTTTTTGACGAAGTTTCTTCTTCTTTTCCAAAAGCATGATTGCAAATTTCCTGGTGGATCGAGATTAGCCGGTTTTCTTGCCCTCTTTCCGGCGAACGAACTGTCCGATAATGCGAACGCCTTTTCCCTTGTAAGGCTCCACCGGATAGAACCGCTTGATGCGTGCGGCTACTTCACCTACAAGCTGCTTGTCGGCGCCAGAAACCTTGATCTTGGTATTCTCATTTACGGTAATCGAGATCCCCTCTGGGATCTGAAAATTGATTGGGTGGGAGAATCCAAGATTCATATCCAGAATATTCCCGGTCAGGACAGCCCGAAAACCTACTCCGGACAGTTCGAGATCCTTGGAGAATCCCTCCGATACTCCCTTGACCATACCTGCCAAAATGGAGCGGGCGGTTCCGTGCATGGCTAGGGCAAATCGGCTGTCG
Organism: Opitutales bacterium; assembly: GCA_021772535.1. Lineage (GTDB taxonomy): Bacteria > Verrucomicrobiota > Verrucomicrobiia > Opitutales > UBA2987 > JAJFLU01. The sequence continues at coordinate 43,593 of JAJFLV010000175.1, forward strand.
TCGATCGGTTTGACAGTAACAGAACCGTTATCTACGACGATCGCGATGGGGCCCTGGAATTCTTTCTCCAGTTTGCCCTTGGGGCCGTCGACAAAAACCTTGAGGTTCTCTGTCTGGACGGAGACCTTTTCCGGTATGGGAATGGGTAATTTTCCAACTCTACTCATGGGATTTTCCTGGTAATCGTGGTCTTTACCATACGGTGCAGATCATCTCTCCCCCCAAATTCCGGCGCCGGGCATCGCGGTCGGCCAAAATCCCTTGGGAAGTGGTTAAAATTCCGACTCCAAGGCCCCCGAGTACTTTGGGAATCTCATTGCATTTGTAGTAAAGCCTGCGCCCGGGCTTGCTCCAGCGGCGGATTCCAGTCAAGGCCGGAGTCTCGTCCACATATTTAAGATTCAGCGCTATCGTGGGGTGTCCCTTGATGTCGGTGGTCTTGGAAAATTCACGCACATAGCCTTCTTTCTGTAATACTTCACAAATGTTCATGTTCAGCTTGGAATGCCGCCCAACACAGGAAGGCTTGCGGGAACGGGAGGCATTCCGGATAATTGTTATGAAATCACTGATCGAGTCGGACATGGTTTTAAAATAAAGTTTTTATGATCACCAGGATGATTTTGTTATCCCTGGAATGCGGCCCTTTGAGGCTAATTCGCGAAAAGTGATTCGGGAGAGCCCGAACTTGCGGAGGAAAGCGCGTGGCCTTCCGGTCACGCTGCAGCGATTGCGAATGCGAATGCGGGAGGAATTGCGGGGCAGCTTGGTCAGCTTGCGCTGAGCTGCATAGAAATCCTCCTCGGACGTTTCCGTGTCCGCCATGATACGTTTCAATTCAGCCCGTATGGGGGCGTAATGCGCCACCATGCGGGTCCGCTTGATATCGCGTTGAACCATTGCTTTTTTGGCCATGAGAAAGAAGGATCGAGTGAGGTTAGTTGCGGCGGAAGGGCATGCCCATCAATTTGAGCAGTTCCAGTCCTTCGTCATCGCTTCGGGTTGTTGTGGCAAAGGTAATGTCCATACCGAAGGTGTGTCTGCTGCCATCGATATTGACTTCGGGAAAAATGGTATGGTCGGTGATGCCCAAGGTATAATTACCATTACCGTCCAGGCGGGTCGAAATTCCCCGGAAATCCCGGATTCCGGGCAGAGCCACACTGGTCAGGCGATACATGAACTCATACATGGCATTTCCCCGCAGAGTCACTTTAACTCCGATCGGGGATCCCTCCCGCAACTTGAAATTGGAGACGCTCGTGCGAGCCTTGGTGATGATCGGCTTCTGCCCTGCGATAAGGCCGATTTGGCGGGCTGTATCCTCCAGCACACCTTTTTCCAACTGGCTGCTCAAGCCCGAGTTGATGACAATTTTTTCGATAACCGGAACCTGGTGTCTATTTTTATAGGCACGGGATTTCATCAGTTCGGGATGAACCTTTTCTTGGTAAAATGTTTTTAAAACTGGTTTGCTCATTGCGTTGATTCAGACGGTCCGGCCAAAAGCTGCCGCCTCCCGTCAATTTTCCCAAGCGATGTATTACCGGCACAGTTGCCGGGCGGGCGGTGCAGGGAAAAGGGCAGAAATAAAAGGTCCTGTTGCTTATTTTTCAAGCTAAATTTAATCTTTTTCACTCCTCTTCGGATGCTTCCACGATGGGTTCCTTCTGAGGGGCGCGGCGGGCATCGTAGCGCTCCGCCAGCATGACATTGGATATATGGATGGGCGCCTCACGATCGATTATACCGCCGGGAATCTCCTCCGACTTTCTTTTTTCGTGTCGCTTGATCTTGTTTACTCCTTCGATAATGACTCGCTGGGTTTTGAGGTCGGTTTGCAGCACCTTGCCTCGGTCCCCACGGCTGGCGCCGGAAATCACCACCACCTCGTCTCCCGTTTTGATTCGTCTTTTCATTTCGCGGCCCAATAAATTATTATTAATAAATACTTTTTCTTCTTAGAGAACTTCCGGGGCAAGGCTTATGATTTTCATAAAATTCTTTTGCCGAAGCTCACGTGCCACGGGCCCGAAAATACGCGTACCCCGGGGATTGTTTTTTTCGTCCAGGATAACGATTGCATTGCTGTCGAAGCGCAGGTAGCTACCATCGCTGCGGCGGATGGGCGCTTTGGTCCGCACCACCACGGCCCGCACCACGGTGCCCTTTTTAACGGCCGCATCGGGGGAGCTTTCCTTAACGTTGACCACTATAATGTCGCCCACCGAGGCGGTCTTTTTATTCTGCCCCAAACGCCGAATCATGCGGGCCGATTTGGCGCCCGTATTATCGGCTATCTCGAGTTTGCTGAGTAACTGCAACATTACTTTTCTTCCTTGGGATGTTTTTGGAAAAACCTCAACTATTCACCTTCGGGGTTTTATTGATGACGCGGGTGATCCGCCAACGCTTGAGTTTGCTTAAAGGACGGGTTTCCATGATTTCCACCTGGTCGCCGGGGGAGCATTCGTTTTTTTCGTCGTGCGCATGCACAACCGTTTTGCGGTTGATTTGCTTAACGTATTGGGGATGCGGGATTTTATAGGCGTACGTCACCTTCACGCTCTTGTCGCCGGACCGGCTGGTGACCGTTCCGGTGATGGTTTTGCGTTTGTTTCTTGTTAGGCTTGGCATGGTAAGTTTTGATAAATTGTTCAGCTTTGTGCCGGGGCGGTTCTCTTTTCATGCAAAAACGTTTCCAAGCGGGCGACATCGCGGCGCATGACCTTCAGTAAATGAGGTCTGTCCACCTGACCGGTTTCCTTGCGAAGGCGTAATTGCAACAGCTCATCGCGGGTCTGACGCAGCTTGGTATCCAATTCCTGAATGGAGAGTTCTTTCAATTCTTTGGTCTTCATCACTTGCTGGGAAGCTCTGGTGCGGCTTCCTAAAACTCCTCCCTTTGCAAAAAGCGGCAGCGCACAGGCAGTTTGCCATCAGCCAGACTGAGGGAATCGCGGGCGGCAGATAAGCTTGCTCCGGAAACTTCAAAAAGGACGGTGCCGGGTTTTACTACGGCCACCCAATGATCGGTTGCGCCTTTTCCTTTTCCCATGCGGGTTTCCGCCGGTTTTTTGGAAATCGGTTTGTGCGGAAAAATGCGGATCCAGACTTTGCCCTTTCGTTTGAGATGGCGGTTGATGGCCACACGGCAGGCCTCGATCTGCTCAGCCGTAATCCAGGCGCGATCCAGGCTTTGAATGCCGTAATCGCCAAAAGCGAGAGTGCTCCCGCGTTTGGCCATCCCGCGGACGCGACCTCGCTGGGACTTTCGGTATTTGGTTCTGGATGGTGTGAGCGCCATGGCTGTTAAATATCAGTGAAGTGTTTTCGTTTTTATTGAATATTTTCTGTAAATTTTCGCCGCGAAGGTTGGTTGCTAACTCAGGGGAGTCTCATCGATTGGAGTGCAAATCCAGCATTTGACGCCGATTGTGCCGGCAACGGTACGGGCTTCTACGAACCCGTAATTGATGTTTTCACGAATGGTGTGCAATGGCACACGTCCGGCGCGCTGCATTTCAGTGCGGGCAATGTCGGTTCCACCCAGTCGGCCAGAGACCTGCACGCGAATCCCCTCAGCCCCCATGCTGATGGAGGTTTGCACGGCTTTTTTCATGGCCCGGCGAAAGGCGATGCGCCGTTCCAGTTGGAGAGCTACGTTTTCCGCTACCAATTGGGCCACGAGGTCAGGTTTTTTCACCTCCTGAATATCAAGGAGAATATCTTTTTTGACGATTTTGGAGAGGGAATCCTTTATTTTTTCCAGTTCCTGGCCTTTGCGACCGATGACGATGCCGGGCCGGGCGGTATAAATTTTTACACGAACGCGATTTCCCGCCCTTTCGATGAAAATCTTCGGCACTGCTGCATAACGGAGCTTTTTGGTGATCAGCTCGCGAATTTTATAATCTTCCAGCAGAAAGGCGCCGAATTCCTCCTTTTCGGCATACCAGCGCGATTCCCAGTCACGACGGACCTGGAGGCGAAAGCTTGTCGGATGTACTTTTTGTCCCATAAGGCTTATTCAAAAATCCTGTAAATGAATTTAATGCTCCTTTATTTGGATTCTTCTTCCTCTTTTTCTTTTTCAGAAAGAATTATTCGTATGTGGCTGTTTCGCTTTTTTATCGGTTTGGCCATTCCTCGGGCGCCGGCCCGCCACCGCTTGATGGTGGGGGCTACTTCCACTACGGCGGTCTTTATAATAAGGCGGTCGGAAGAAAGGTTGTTGTTGTTTTCAGCATTGGCCACCGCTGAAACGAGAGTTCTATGAATCAGGCGGGCCGATTTGCGCGGAATGAAGGTGAGCAGTTCGAGGGCCTCGTTGGCCTCGCGACCCTGAATTTCCCGGGCCACCTCGCGAACCTTCTTGGGCGACATTCTGACAAACTTGGTTAAGGCCTGAATTTCCATGACAATTGTGATACTTGGAAATTAACGGTTAAGTTAATGTTTCTGGGTATGTGGGTTATGGGTTTTAAACGACCGGGTGGGGGCGAATTCCCCCAGCTTATGACCTACCATATTTTCTGTTATGTAGATGGGCATGAAGTTTTTCCCGTTGTGGATTTCGAGGTTTAGGCCAACAAAGTCCGGTGTAATGGTGGAGCGACGTGACCAAGTGCGTATGGGTCGGCGGGAATCTGCCATCTGTGCCTTATTGATCTTGTCCATAAGGGGGGGGTCGACGAAATATCCTTTTTTAACGGAACGGGACATGGCTTGCTTCTTTTTTTGGAAAGGTTGGTAAAATTAAGTGTATGGTTAACGTTTGACCCTGCGTCCGTCACGCCGGATGAGGATCATTTTATTGGAAGGTTTTCTCTTGGCCCGGGTGGGAAAGCCTTTGGACAGCTGCCCCCAAGGTGAGACCGGGTGGCCCCCGCCGGAGGTGCGGCCCTCGCCCCCGCCCATGGGGTGGTCCACAGGGTTCATGGCCACACCGCGGACACGCGGCCGGCGGCCCTTCCAGCGGTTGCGGCCTGCCTTGCCGATATTGGAGTGGCGGTGGCTGGCATTGCCAACCTCGCCTATAGTGGCACGGCCATTGGCGTTGACCAGACGGATTTCCCCGCTGGGCATCTTGATGGTGGCACGGTCGCCATCGATGTTGACAAGTTGGGCGCCCGTACCGGCCGAACGGGCCATTTGGGCGCCTTTGCCGGGTTGCAGTTCAATACAATGCACCTTGGTCGCCAGTGGAATAAAGCGTAAAGGCATGCTGTTGCCGATTTTAAACTCCCCGCCTTCTTTATAGTTTACCAAAGTATCGCCTTCCCGGATGCCCTGAGGGGCCAGGATGTAGCGCTTGTCCCCGTCGAGATAGGCCAGCAAGGCAATATTGGCGGTTCGGTTTGGATCGTACTCGATGGTTTTGACCCGTGCCGGAACCTCAAACTTTAGCCGTTTAAAATCAATTTTGCGATAGAGCTTTTTGTGCCCGCCGCCGCGGCGGCGGGAGGTGATGCGCCCATAGCAATTGCGTCCACCGGTTCTTTTTTTGGACTCGGTGAGCCGTTTTTCCGGACGCTTTTTTGATACCACCCGCTTGTTCTTTAGGTGAAAGCGCTGTCCCGGGGTTAGAGGTCTCTGTTCAACTATTGGCATCGCAAATTTTTTCCTGTTTTCCTGGTTGTCGAAAGGAAGGGGTGAAGAGGGATTTCAAATTCAAATGACTTCGATTTGATTTCCTTCCTTAAGGGAAACGATAGCTTTTTTGACACCGGCTTTGTGGCCCAAACGGCCACGGCGGGCGCGGTCCCTTTTGGCTTTGGGTTTGATGTTGATGACGTTGACTTTGGTCACGGCAACCCCAAAGGTTTTTTCCACCGCCTGTTTGATGCTGACCGTATTGGCTGACGGATGCACCTTGAAAGTGTACTTATTCTCATTGGAAGAAAGCTCGGTTGCTTTTTCCGTGACGATGAATTCCTGCAATATGCGGTCGGCCTGTATCATGACGAGGAGGAGGAAGAAGGCCCGCCAACGCGGGAGATTACGGTTTCAATGCCCGATTCGGTAAAAAGAAATTTATCGAACAGGCACAAATCATATGGGTTGAGGGAAGCGGCATCGGTCATCAGGATTCGGCTGATGTTTCGAGCCGCCATAATGGTGTCGTCGCTGAAATTATCGTCCACCAGGAGCACGTTGCCCTCGGGCAGCATTTTTTGAAGAAGGTTATTGAAATGGCGGGTTTTGGCCTCGGGCAGCTCAAATTGCTGGATAACCTCGATGTCGCCTTCGCTGGCCCTCTCGAAAAGGGCGCGGCCAAATGCCAGGGATTTCATTTTTTTATTAATCTTATGCCCGAAATCCCGTGGTCGCGGGCCGTGAACCACTCCGCCGCCACGCCAGATGGGGGAACGGCGGCTGCCCGCACGTGCCGAGCCGGTGCCTTTCTGGCGGTGCGGTTTTTTTCCGCTCCCGCTAACCTCGCTCCTCAGTTTTGTGCTGGCATTGCCTTGGCGCTGGTTGGCTTGAAAGGCGATAACTACCTGCCGTAGCGCTTGCACGCCCTTGTCTCCCTCGAATACAGGAATTTTGTAATCCTTTTCCCCGCTCGAGGCGCCGTCCGGTGTATAGTATCGCAATTTCATGGTTCGTAACTGGAGAAAAGGCGGTTTCAGGCAGATTTGCGGATCTTCTTGGCCGCGCGCAGAAGGATAGTTGCGCCGTTGGCGCCGGGTATACTACCTTTGACCAGGATGAGATTTTTTTCCTCTATAATCTTGATAATTTTAAGGTTTTGCACGGTGCGGCTCTTGGCGCCCATGTGGCCCGGCATTTTTCGGCCCTTGTAAACTTCTCCCGGCCATTGGCACTGGCCATAGGAACCGCCCCGCCGGTGCATCATGGAACCATGGGAGTCGGGACCGCCAGAGAAACCCCAGCGCTTGACCACTCCCTGGAAACCGCGCCCCTTGGTTATGGCGATAACGTCCACTTTGGGCACATCGTTGAAACCGGCCACAGTTAGTATTTTCCCGTCTTTCAACGCCGGGTTTCCCGTGCAGCGAACTTCGGCCAGGCGGGCTGTGGGAGCGGATCCTGATTTTTTAAAATGACCCGTCATGGCCTTGTTGGTGCGAAAGGGCTTTTTGCTGCCAAAACCGAATTGAATCGCATTATAACCGTCGCTCCGAGTAGTCTTCACTTGGGTGACGGGGCAGGGGCCAGCCTCGATCACAGTCACGGGGACGAGTTTGTTTTCCTCGTTATAGATCTGCGTCATACCGACTTTTTTGCCTAAGAGTGTGAAATTCATGGGTTCAATTGGGCGTTAATGAAAAATTTTCAAACATTGATGGTGATGTCCACCCCTGCCGGAAGGTTGAGTTTTTTCAGCTCATCAACGGTTTGGGCAGTAGGTTCGATGATGTCAATGAGGCGCTTGTGAGTGCGCATTTCAAACTGCTCCATGGACTTCTTGTCAACATGGGGAGAGCGATTGACAGTGATCTTTTCGATCCGGGTAGGTAGGGGGACTGGGCCGGAAACCTGCGCTCCGGAGCGCTTGGCCGTATCCACGATATCGGTCGCGGACTGGTCGATCACGCGGTAATCGTAGGCTTTCAGTTTGATGCGTATTCTCTGTTTGGGCATAAGTTTTGAAATTTTTAGGCTCGGGCCGGTTCGCGGGAAAAGGTTTCAACGATTTTCTGCTCCATGCGGGCCGGTACTTTTTCAAAATGAGCGGGCTCCATCGTGTAGGAGGCGCGTCCTTTGGAAAGGGAACGCACATCGGTGGCGTAACCAAACATGGTTTCCAGGGGCACGAAGGCGGTGATATTGGTCAGATTGCCTTTGGTTTCCATCCCTTGTATCTGCCCTCTGCGGCGGGTCAGGTCGCCCATGATGTCGCCCTGAGATTCCTCGGGAGTAGATACTTCCACCTTCATGATCGGCTCCAGAATAGCCGGATTGGCCTTTTTCATGGCCTCCTTGAATGCGAATATCCCGGCCATTTTAAAGGCCAGTTCGGAAGAATCGACTTCGTGGAAGCTACCGAAAACGAGCCTAACCCGAAAATCTATTACCGGATAACCGGCTACAATACCATTGAGGGCGCCTTCCTTGATGCCCATTTCGGTCGGCTTGATATATTCCCTGGGTATGACACCGCCCACGATTTTATTTTCGAACTCGTAGCCTTCATTGCGTTGTAGCGGTTCGAGAACGATTTCAACGTGGCCATACTGTCCGCGGCCGCCGCTTTGCCGTATGAATTTTCCCGTCCCTTTGGCTGAGCGGAAAATGGTCTCCCGGTAGGCGATCTGGGGTTTGCCGGCATCAGCCTGTACCTTAAATTCACGGAAAAGCCGGTCGCGCAGGATTTCCAGGTGCAGCTCCCCCATTCCGGCGATGATGGTCTGGCCGGTTTCCTCGTCAGATTTAACCACAAAAGTTGGATCTTCCTCGGCCAGGCGCTGTAGAGCGAGGGAAAGTTTTTCCTGGTCCGCCTTGGTTGCCGGTTCGATCGACATGGAGATGACCGGATCCGGAAAAGTGGGCGGCTCGAGGCGCACGTTGAGGTTCCGGGTGCATAAAGTATCGCCGGTTACGATGTCCTTGGCCCCGATTATGGCGCAAATGTCCCCGGAATAGGCCACTTCGATGTCTTTGCGGGCGTCGGCCTTCATTACCATAAGGCGGCTGATGCGCTCTTTTCGGCGGGTGCGAGGATTGTAAAGGGTGCTGCCCTTTTTCAACTCCCCCTGGTAAACCCGGAAAAAGACCAGCTTGCCGACATAGGGGTCGGTCGCGAGCTTGAAGGCCAGACCAGCCAGATCGGCTGAATCGTCGGGTTTAATTTCGATTTGACTCTCGCCATCATCCAGGTGTCCGACCATGGGGGGAAGGTCAAGGGGATTGGGCATGTAGTCCACAATGCAGTCCATGAGCATCTGCACGCCCTTGTTTTTAAAGGCGGTTCCGGGGATGACCCCTAGAAAATCGAGGGAAAGGGTGGCTTTGCGGACGGCGGCATTGATTTCATCTTCCTCAATTTCCGCCCCTTCGAGGAATTTTTCGGCCAGGGAGTCATCGAAATCGGCCAGGGCTTCGATCAAGGCTTCCCGGTATTTTTTGGAAAGTTCGAGCAGGTCGGAGGGAATTTCCGTCGTCTCGTAGTCCTTTCCCATGGGATCGTCCTCCTTGTGGTAGAGGAAGGCCTTCATCCGGATCAGGTCGATCAATCCGGCGAAACGATCCTCGGCCCCAATGGGCAGAAAGAGCGGGTGGGCATTGCCACCCAGCTTGCTGCGGATATCCTCTACTGCTGCAAAAAAATCAGCCCCGGTTCGATCCATTTTATTGATGAATGCAATCCGAGGCACATTGTATTTGTCCATTTGGCGCCAGACGGTTTCCGATTGCGGCTGCACACCGGCCACCGCACAAAATACGCCTACAGCGCCATCGAGAACCCGCAGGGAACGTTCCACCTCAGCGGTAAAGTCCACATGGCCGGGGGTGTCGATGATATTGATTTTATGTCTGATGCCGGCAAATGGGCCGTGTTCGTTCGTCCATTCACAGGAAATGGCGGCAGAGGTGATGGTTATGCCGCGTTCGCGTTCCTGTTCCATCCAGTCGGTAGTGGCGTTGCCGTCATGCACCTCGCCAATCTTGTGCACCACCCCGGTGTAATAGAGCATTCGCTCGGTGGTGGTGGTTTTCCCCGCGTCGATATGCGCCACAATACCGATATTGCGGGTATATTCCAACGGGGTTCCGCGATCTTTGGAGTTCGCAGGGGAAATTGTCAGGGCATTGTTCATCAAAAAATCTTTACCAACGTAAGTGGGCAAAAGCACGGTTGGACTGTGCCATGCGGTGGGTGTCATCCTTTTTCTTTACGATTTGCCCGGTGTTGTTGTAAGCATCGATGATTTCCTGGGCGAGCGCCTCCTTCATCGACCCATTGCGCCCGCGGGCCGCATTGCGCAGCCACCGGAAGGCGAGACTCTGCTGGCGCTCGAATGAAATTTCCAGGGGAACCTGGTAGGTGGTGCCGCCGACACGGCGGCTTTTTACCTCCAGTTTCGGGCGGATGTTTTCCAGGGCTCCCATGAGCAAGTCCACCGGGTCGCCCTTGCCGAGTTTTTCACTGACGCGCTCGAAGGCGCCATAAACGATGCTCTGGGCGGTCGTTTTCTTGCCGTCCAGCATGACAACGTTGATCAGGTGGCTGACCAGGGAACTGTTGTAGCGTGGTTCGGGAATTTTCTCCCTTTTGACTGCTCGACGTCTTCGCGACATGATAAATACAATACTGTCTGTTGCTGATCCCCTCCTTCGCCTTTTTGGTTAATGGCGAAGAATCGGAGAAACAAAAATTCACTTCCTATTTCTTGGCGTCCTTCGGCCTTTTAACACCGTATTTTGAGCGGCTGCGCCGGCGTTTATCCACTCCTAAGCAATCGAGTGTGCCACGCACGATATGGTAGCGTACGCCGGGCAGGTCCTTGACCCTCCCTCCACGCACCAGAACCACACTGTGTTCCTGTAGGCTGTGTCCTTCGTCAGGAATGTAGGCGATGACTTCGATGCCGTTGGTGAGGCGCACTTTAGCTACCTTGCGAATGGCCGAATTAGGTTTTTTAGGAGTGCGGGTCATCACCTGTACGCAAACGCCGCGTCGAAACGCGTTGCCCTTGAGAGCGGGCGACTTCGATTTGCTCTTGATGATTTTCCGCGGTTTGCGGACAAGCTGATTAATAGTAGGCATGGGCCATAGGTGCTTTTCCGTGAAAAGCGAAAAAGGTAAATGTTCTTAACTGCAGTGCAAGAAGAATTTTTGAAAAAAGTTCAATAAAAACCATTTCACCCCGCACTTTCGGGGCGAACCTCGAAAGCCTGGGCGATATAGTCTAAATTTAATGGTAGTCCGAGAGGGCTAGCGGGGGCTTTTCAACCCGCCTCCTGCGAACCTGTGAGCGCCTCGGCCATTTCCGGACCGAGAGTATTGATACGCAACCGCCGGTAGCGGGGCAGCCCGGTACCGGCCGGTATGAGATGCCCCATGATGACGTTTTCCTTGAATCCCTTGAGACGATCCTTTTTCCCCAAGGTGGCGGCATCGGTGAGGACTCGCGTGGTTTCCTGGAAGGAGGCGGCGGATATGAAGCTCTCCGTCTCAATGGAGGCCTTGGTTATGCCCAAAAGAATGGGTTCGCCTTCCGCCGGCATGCCGCCGGCATCGATAATCCGTTCGGTTTCATCCATGAAGTCCTGCTTGTCCACTTGTTCTCCCCAGAAAAATTCGGAATCTCCCGGCTCGGTAATGCGCACCTTGCGCAGCATCTGCGAAATGATAACTTCAATATGTTTGTCGTTGATGACCACCCCCTGAAGCCGGTAAACCTTCTGAATCTCACCCAGCAGGTATTCTTGCAGGTGGTTGGGGCCCAGGATTTCGAGAATTTCATGGGGATCGCCGGAACCTTCCGTAAGATGTTGCCCCTTGTTCACGCGGTCGTCGATCTGAACGATAATGTGCTTGCCGTGAGGGATCAGGTGTCCTTCTTCCTGGCCGGATTCTTCATCGGTGACGATGAGCTTCTTTTTCCCGCGCACCATGCTTCCAAAAGATACGATCCCGTCAATTTTGGCCATTTCGGACGCTTCCTTGGGGCGGCGGGCTTCAAACAACTCTGCCACCCGGGGCAAACCGCCGGTAATGTCCTGGGTTTTGGAGGCTTGGCGGGGTGTTTTGGCCAAAAGAGCGCCCGGTTGAATGATATCGCCCTGGTTGACCACAATCTGAGCCCCGGTGGGAATCGAGTAGGTGGCAACCAGTTTTCCTTTGGTTGGGTTGGCTTTGGACCCGGCGGCTTCGTGGATCTGGATTATCGGGTTGAGGTCTTCCTTGTGCTCGATCACCACGGTGGCGATCTGGCCGGTTGCCTCGTCCAGCTCTTTCTTTACCGTCACGCCGGGGATCATATCATGGAAGACGATGATGCCGGCTTTTTCAGAAAGGATTGGCACATGGTGCGGGTCCCACATGGCCAGGACCGCGCCTATTTCAATCTGCTGACCATCGGGTACCGTTAATACGGAACCGGCAACAATGTTGTAGGTTTCCAGCTCTTTTTCGTCCTCATCGATGATTTGAATGATTCCGGTTTTGTTGAGAACGATGCTGGCCCCATCATCAGTGGAGACCATGCGAAGCCCCCGATAGCGGACCGTGCCACCGTTCCGAACACGAATTTCCGGGATCTTGAATATCTGGCTGGCTATACCGCCGATATGAAACGTGCGCATGGTCAGCTGGGTTCCCGGTTCGCCGATGGATTGTGCGGCGATGATGCCGACGGCTGCTCCAACCTCCACCAGTTTGTTCGTGCCAGGATTGATTCCGTAGGCCATGGAAGGCAGGTTGGAGCGGTGCATGTGGGTCAAGGGTGACATGATTTTTACTCGATCAATACCACACTCTTCGATCCGGGCGGCAATTTCCTCTGTCACCAGCTTGCCGTTTCCGATGATTAACTGATCAGGATCGAGGGGATTGTAAATATCGTTGCTGACGCAGCGGCCCACGATTCGGTCGTAAAGGTTGATGATCTCGTCATCACCTTCGTTAATGGTTTGTTTCCAGATTCCGTCGCGATTGCCGTCATCCTGGTCGGTGATAATAACATCCATGGCCACATCGCACAGTTTGCGTGTGAGATAACCGGCATCGGCCGTTTTCAGGGCGGTGTCGGCGAGGCCCTTGCGGGCCCCGTGGGTGGAAATAAAATACTCGAGCACGGAGAGTCCCTCGCGGAAAGAGGAGAGGATGGGTCTTTCAATAATTTCTCCCGAAGGCTTGGCCATGAGGCCGCGAGTGCCGCAAAGCTGGCGGACCTGCTGGCGGTTGCCCCGCGCTCCGGAGTCCATCATAAGGAAAACAGGATTGATTTCATCTTTGCCCTTGTTTTCCTCCAACCCGTTGTAAACCGATTTGGCAATTTCGTCGGTGGCGCTTGTCCAGGCATCGATAATCTTGTTGTAACGTTCCCCTGAAGTGATGATTCCCTTGCGGTATTGGCCCTCGATTTCTTCGATTTTTCCCCGTGCGGCTTGAATTATGACCGGTTTGTCCTGCGGGATGATCATATCGCCAATGCCGATGGAAATGCCGGCCCCGGTGGCACTGTTGAAACCAAGCTCTTTAAGCGCGTCGAGAACCTCAACGGTGCCCTTTTTGCCCCCGGCAAGGTAGGTTTGTAAAATCAGGTCTCCCAGCTTCCCCTTGGGCACGGGGGCATTGATGAAGCCGACTTCCTCGGGCCAAATATCGTTGAATATAACGCGCCCGACGGTTGTGCGCAGGATTTTACGCGACTGGTTGCCGAAAAAGGTGTCCCTGCCGTAGTCGGGGTTGACGAACTCTATCCAGTCATGCTTTTTGAGAAGGCCGTCACCTTCTGCCAGAAGAACCTCCTGAGTATTGGTAAAGAGGGGCAGTCTTTGGTCTTTGGGCAAAGGCTTGCGCGGATCGAGGGTCAGATAATAGGACCCCAAAACAATATCCTGGGAAGGTGTCAGGATGGGTTTGCCGCTGGAGGGCGAGAAGATGTTGTGGGTGGACATCATGAGGAGCTTGCACTCCATGACAGCCTCGAGAGACAAGGGAACGTGAACAGCCATTTGGTCCCCGTCGAAATCGGCATTGTAAGCGGTGCAAACCAGCGGGTGGATGCGGATGGCGTCTCCCTCGATGAGGACCGGTTCAAAGGCCTGGATAGAAAGCCGATGCAGGGTAGGGGCACGGTTGAGCAAGACAGGGTGTCCCTTGGTCACCTCTTCCAGAATATCCCACACCTCGGGCGATTTCTTTTCGATCATTTTGCGGGCGCCGCGGACGGTATGGACGAAACCAAGCTCCTTCAGGCGGCGGATGATGAAGGGCTCGAAAAGCACCAGAGCCATCTTTTTGGGCAGGCCGCACTGGTGAAGCTTTAATTCCGGACCGATCACGATAACGGAACGGCCGCTGTAATCGACGCGCTTGCCCAGTAAATTTTGTCGAAACCGGCCCTGTTTGCCTTTGAGCATGTCGCTGAGCGACTTGAGGGGGCGATTGCCCGCGCCGGTAACGGCTCGGCCATGCCGGCCATTATCGAAAAGAGCATCAACGGCTTCCTGCAGCATACGCTTCTCATTGTGGATGATAACGTCCGGTGTTTTTAGTTGAAGCAGGTTTTTGAGCCGATTATTACGGTTGATGACACGCCGATAAAGGTCGTTTAGGTCGCTTGTGGCAAAACGTCCGCCCTCTAAGGGAACGAGGGGCCGAAGGTCCGGCGGGATCACCGGAAGCACTTCCAGTACCATCCAGTGGGGCGAGGTGTTCGATCCGATGAAACCGCCAATAACTTTGAGCCTTTTAGAGAGCTTTTTCTTGATTTGCTTGGATCGGGTGTTTTGCATTTGCTCATGCAATTCTTCCACCAGGGATGGCAAATCCATGCGGGACAGGACTTCCTGTAGGCCGATGGCGCCCATTTTAGCTTCAAAGGAGTCGTCCCCGTATTCCTCGATGGCCTGTAGGTATTCTTGCTCGGTCAGAAGCTGTTTTTCCTCTAGAGGCGTTTTCCCTGGATTGGTCACCAGGTAATTTTCATAATAGATGACGCGCTCCAGATTGCGGGCGGTCAAGTCGAGGAGCAAACCCAGCCGGCTGGGCATGCTTTTGAGAAACCAGATATGGGAGACCGGCACGGCCAGCTCGATATGGCCCATGCGTTCCCGTCGCACACGGGAGACGGTTACCTCAACCCCGCAGCGGTCGCATACCACGCCCTTGTATTTAATGCGTTTGAATTTTCCGCAGGCGCACTCGTAGTCGCGCACCGGACCGAAAATACGCTGGCAGAAAAGTCCGCCCGGTTCCGGTTTGAAGGTGCGGTAGTTGATGGTCTCAGGGTTTTTCACTTCCCCGCGGGACCAGGACCGGATCGTATCGGGCGAGGCTACCGTTATGGAAACGACATCAAACGACGGGTCCTTTTCGAGGCCGAGAACTTCTCTAACTTCTTGTGTGCTCATGAATTTTATCGATGGATAATATGATTTTTAAAATTATTATAACACTATGGATGAAGGCGGTTTTCTTCTTCAGGCCGGAAAGCTGCCCAGTCCGTCTTCCGATTCGAGCCGTATATCGAGGCAGAGGCTTTGCATCTCTTTCATCAAAACATTGAATGATTGCGGAGTTCCGGCCTGTAGGCTATTGTCCCCCTTGACCAGAGATTCGTAAATCTTGGTCCGCCCCTGCACATCGTCGGACTTAACCGTCAACAATTCCTGCAGGGTATAGGCGGCCCCGTAGGCTTCCAGTGCCCACACTTCCATCTCACCAAATCGCTGGCCCCCGTACTGGGCCTTGCCTCCCAGAGGCTGCTGAGTAATCAGGCTGTAGGGTCCCACTGCGCGGGCGTGAATTTTGTCCGCCACCAGATGGTTGAGCTTCATCATGTAAATATAGCCCACGACCACTTCCTGGTCGAAGGGTACTCCGCTGCGGCCATCGACGAGAACACTCTTGCCGCTTTCGGGCAGACCCGCTTCCATCAGGTAACCGCGGACACGCTGCTCGGAAATCCCATCGAACACCGGAGTGGCCACCTTGATGCCGAGCTTATGGCAGGCCCAGCCCAAATGGGTTTCGAGGACCTGGCCGACATTCATCCGGCTGGGCACACCCAAGGGGTTGAGGCAAATCTCGATCGGGGTGCCATCGGGCAGGAAGGGCATATCCTCTTCAGGAACGATTTTGGCAATAACGCCCTTGTTGCCGTGGCGCCCGGCCATTTTATCACCCACCTGAACCTTGCGTTTGGTCGCGACATAGACCTTTACGTTCTTGATTACGCCCGATTCGACATCGTCTCCCGCTTCAATCGATTCAATCTTTCGCTCCCGCTCTTGCTCCAGTTCTTCGAACTTGGTTTTGAAGGAGTTGATTATCTCCATTATCTTGATGCGTACCGGGGAGGGATCGATTTCGACAGTCTTGTAAACCGCAGCCAGCCGGCGCAATAGGGTCTTGGTAATTTTGCGATTGGCCGGAATGATGATTTCATTGCTTTCGGTGTTGATTACATCGAGAGGAATCTTTTCGCCCAAGAGGATGTTGGAGAGGGCCTCAGTCAGGTTTTCCCTCAACTTTTCCATCTGGGAACGATATTCCTCATTGATTTTCTTAACCTGGCGACGGCGGTCAGAAGGGCTCATTTTTTCCCTTTCGGCTTCGATCCGGCTGCTTATCTTGACATCCATGACGATGCCGAAAACCCCGGACGGGACGAGTAGCGAGGTGTCCTTCACGTCGGCTGCTTTTTCGCCGAAGATAGCCCGGAGAAGTTTTTCCTCCGGCGCCAGTTCGGTTTCGCTTTTTGGGGTTATTTTACCCACCAGAATATCCCCCGGCTTAACCTCGGCGCCAACCCGTACCACCCCATCGTGGTTAAGGTTTTTTAGGGCCTCTTCCCCGACATTGGGAATGTCCCGGGTGATTTCCTCCGGTCCCAGTTTGGTGTCGCGCGCGGTCACCTCGAATTCTTCGATATGAATGGAGGTGAAGGTATCGTCCTTGATCAGTTTTTCACTTATGAGGATGGCGTCTTCGAAGTTGTAACCGTTCCAGGGCATGAAGGCGACCAGCACATTGCGCCCCAGAGCCAGTTCTCCCTTGTCGGTAGCCGCGCCATCAGCGATGACCTGCCCCTTCTCCACCTTTTGCCCTTTGGCGACGATGGGTTTCTGGGTGAAACAGGTGCCCGCATTGGAGCGCATGAACTTGCGCAGTTCATAAAAATATATGCCGTTTTTAGCGTCTGTTTTCGGGTTTCGGTCGAAACGGTGCGGAAGCTCCCCGTCGCTGGAGATGACAATGCGCTGGGAGTCGACCCGGGCCACAATGCCGGACTCCAGAGCGGTCGAAACGGTGCGGGAATCGGCTGCCACACGGTTTTCGATGCCAGTGCCAACATAGGGCGACTCGGTTTGGAGCAGGGGCACACCTTGGCGCATCATGTTGGAACCCATGAGGGCCCGGTTGGCATCGTCGTGTTCCAGGAAGGGGATCAAGCCGGCAGCCACGGAAATCAGTTGCTTGGGCGAAACATCCATATTGTCCACCTTGCTGGGATCAACTTCGAGAAAGTTGTCTCCCTTCCGAACCGTTACAGGCCCTATGAGGGAACCATCCTTGGCGATCTCGGAATTGGCCTGGGCGATGACCAGTCCTTCTTCCTGATCGGCTGTCAGGTAGGACACTTCGTCAGTCGCTTTGCCTTTTTTTATGGCCCGGTAGGGGGTTTCAATAAACCCGAACTCATTGATGTGCGAATAAATAGCCAAGGAGTTGATCAGTCCGATATTGGGACCTTCCGGTGTTTCAATCGGGCAAATGCGCCCGTAATGGGAGGGATGCACGTCGCGCACTTCGAACCCGGCCCGCTCGCGGTTGAGTCCGCCTGGCCCGAGGGCCGAAAGACGGCGCTTGTGGGTCAGTTCGGCCAAAGGATTGATCTGGTCCATGAACTGGCTGAGCTGGCTGCGGGCGAAAAAGTCCCGGATGACCGTGCTGAGGGCCTTGGGATTGATGAGCTTTTGAGGGGTAATACTATCCACGCTCTGGTCGTAAAGGGTCATGCGCTCTTTAACCAGACGTTCGGTGCGGGCCAGACCGATCCGGCACTGGTTCATGAGCAGCTCGCCCACGGTGCGCACACGGCGGCTGCCCAGGTGGTCGATGTCGTCAACGATGCCTTCGCCGCGCTTCAGACGCACCAGGTATTTTGTTGCAGCCACCACGTCCTCGGTTTTCAGGGTGCGGTGTTCGAGTTCGATATCGAGGTCGAGTTTTTGGTTGATTTTGTAGCGGCCGACACGGCCCAGGTCGTAGCGTTTGGCATCCTGGAACAGGCGCTTGAGCAAAGCGCGGGCATTGGCCGTGGTAGGAGGTTCCCCCGGACGAAGGCGCTTGTAGATTTCTTTGAGAGCTTCTTCCTCATTGCGGGTGGGATCTTTTTTCAGGCACCGGATGATGGCCCCGTCGTCCACCATCGTGTCGATAACCCGCACTTTGGTTATTCCGGCCTGGTCAATGGCTCTCACAATTGTCTTGGTCAACGGCTCGAAGGAGCGGGCCAGAACGACCCCTCGCTCGGCATCCACGAGATCCTCCACCAGGACCACCCGGCTGACGTTGCCTAACTCCAGGACCGACTTAACGTCCACTTCTTCGATATTGTAGAAAAGGCTGAGGATATCGAAGTCGGAACCATAGCCCATCGACCGGAGCAAGGTGGTAATGAGGAATTTACGGCGCCGGCGCCGGCGGTCGAGATAGACATAGAGGAGATCGTTCTGATCGAATTGAACCTCCAGCCAGGTGCCCCGGTCCGGGATGATGCGGAAGGAGAAAAGCATTTTCCCGCTGGTGTGGGGAGTCTCCTCGAAACAGATGCCCGGTGAGCGGTGCAACTGGCTGACGACAACCCTCTCCGCCCCATTGATAATAAAGGAGCCGCGCTCGGTGATCATGGGCATCTCGCCCATGTAGATCTCCTCGTCTTTGATGGCATCCTCCTCTTTCAAACGCAATTTGACGTAAAGGGAAATGGAATAGGAGACACCTTCGCGCAGGCACTCTATCTCTGTCAGTTTCGGTCCCGAAAGGGTATAGCTGAGGTAATCCAGGGAAGCCCGCCCGTCATAACTTTCGATGGGAAACACCTCGCTGAAGACCGCCTGTAGACCAACCTGCCGCCGCTGTGCGGGGGTCGCGCCGGGCTGCAGAAATTCCTTGAAAGAATCGATCTGGTTTTGAATCAGGTTAGGCGGGGAGATTACCTCTTCCAGTTTTCCAAAGTTTTTGCGTAAGGACATTTTCTTCTCAGTATGTTGGATTGAGATTTGTGTAGTTTTTCTATCTATCTATGTAAGTGTCTAATTAACAAATTCCGGGCGATATTACCCGGTTGCCGCTGCCGGGTTCAGGTATGGGCGGGACATTAAAAGACTGGTCTGCTTGTACAAAGGATTACCGCAGGCGCACGCCAATATGGCGCGTCCCTCCGGCTGAGGCTTGGAATTGCAATTGATGGCAAAAGAGTAAAGCGACAATAATTGATTAAATTACTTAATCTCAACTTCAGCCCCGACGGCTTCGAGTTTCCCTTTAATTTCCTCGGATTCCTCCTTAGTGACAGCTTCTTTAACAGCTTTGGGGGCGCTTTCCACCAATTCTTTGGCTTCTCGCAAACCGAGGCCGGTAATGGCGCGCACCTCTTTAATGGCGGCGATTTTATTGCCTCCAAAGCTTTTCAGGATGACATCGAATTCTGTTTGTTCCTCTTCCGCGGGAGCTTGATCACCCCCACCGGCCGGGGCCGCCATGGCTGCTACGGGAGCCGCGGCGCTGACGCCCCATTTCTCCTCCAGGTCTTTGACCAGGGCCGCCGCCTCAAGGACGGTCTGGCTGCTAAGCCATTCGATGACTTGTTCTTTTGTGATTTCGGACATTTCTACCTCCTTGATCGGTTAGCGCTCCTCACTTCTTGATTCGGGCATTTAAGGGAACTACTCCCCTAACCGGTCTTAATTGGTTGATTGTTGGTTCGGTTTGTTGATCTTCGATTGATGGTTTGATAAAATTTTTAATCAGGCGATTCCGGCCAATTGATCGGAGCGAGCTTTGAGGACATTGAGGAGTCCCTGCGGAGCGGCTTGAATAACTGTGGCAATCTGCCGGGCCGGAGTGTTGAGCAGGCCGAGAAGCTGGGCCTGGATGACGGCCAATGGGGGAAGCTTGGCCAGTTGGCTGACATCTTCCGCCTGGAGCAGATGTTTGTCCAGCAAACCGCATTTGATTTCTATCTTTTGCTTTTCCTTGAAAAAATTGCCCAGAGCCTTGGCTACGCCAGCTGCGTTGTTGCCGCCCACGATAATTGCCGTGGGTCCAGTCAGCCCGTCATCCATGCTGGGATAATCCCGCTCCTTGGCGATTACCCGGAACATGTTGTTTTTAACGACGTGAAACTCCGCATCGTGCTCAGACAGGGCGGCGCGCAATTCTGCCGTCTCGGCCACCGTGATGCGATTATAGTCGGCCAGAAACACATAGTCGGACTTGTCCAGGTGTTCTCCGATCTCGTCAACAAGGTATTTTTTTTCGGCTCTCATGGCAGATGCTCTAAGTGGAATTGAGTAGAAAAAAGCTTAAATTAATAATTGGAGTAAAGGGAGTTATCCAGCTTGATGCCGGGACTCATGGTAGAGGATATGGTTGCGCTCAGGATGTAGCGGCCCTTCATTGTTTCCGGGCGGGCCTGCCCAATGCTTTCGATGACCGCCTTGATGTTTGCAGCGAGTTGCTCGGTGGTAAAGGACCGCTTTCCCACCAGCGTCCCGATATTGGCAGTGCGGTCCATCTTGTAGGAGACTCGCCCGCCGAGTTTTATCTCCTTGATGGCAGATTCGACATCATCGGTCAGAGTGCCGGTCTTCGGATTGGGCATGAGCCCGCGAGGCCCGAGAATCCGCGCCACCGCACGCACCTCTTTCATGGCTGCCGGTGTTGCCACGGCCACATCGAAACCCACCCAGCCGTCCTTGACTTTCTTTATCAATTCTTCCAGGCCGGCTTCGTCCGCCCCTGCAGCGAGGGCTTCCTCCGGTTTATCCGTAAAAACCACAACGGAAACTTTTTTGCCGCTTCCGCTAGGCAAATTGACGATTCCGCGCACCATCTGATTGCTCTGCCGCGAATCCACCCCCAGGCGGACGGACAGCTCCACGGTCTCATCAAACTTGGCCAGGGCCATTTGAGAAAGGAGGCCGAGCGCTTCCTCCAGTGGGTAAGACTGGTTCAAATCGGTTACCTCAGAGGAAGAATGGTATCGTTTGGACTGCTTGATCATTGAAAAAAGATTTCCGCGGTTGTTTCAGGTATTAATTTTGAAAAAAAAGTGGTATGAGTTGATTTGAGGTGTTGGAGGCTTGAAAATAAGAGGGTGAGAGCAAGGAAAAATCGAATTAATCGATTACATTGATTCCCATACTCCGGGCGGTGCCTGCAATAATGCGTATGGCCGCCTCTTCGCTATTGCTGTTAAGATCTTTTTTCTTGATCTGGGCAATCTCCGCGCACTGTTTTTTGGTGACATCGCCTACTTTTTCCCGGTTGGGCACGCCCGAACCCTTGGCAATGCCGACCGCTTTTTTGAGCAGGATGGCAGCGGGCGGCGATTTCAGAATAAAAGAGAAAGTGCGATCATGGAAAACCGATATGACAACGGGCAGGATCATCCCTGCCTGATCCTTCGTCCTGGCGTTGAATTCTTTGCAGAACCCCATGATGTTGACGCCGTGGGCTCCCAGGGCTGGTCCCACCGGAGGCGCCGGGTTGGCCGCGCCTGCTGCAAGCTGCAGGCGGATGGTTCCGATTATTTTTTTCTTTGCCATGTCAAAAGGACGCTAATGTTTATTTTCTAATCTATAGAATTACAATGAGCAGGGGTAATTTCTGGGTCAGGTTCAATTCTTTAACTCTCTTCCGCTCTTTCCACTTCCCAGTATTCCAGAACAACCGGGGTGAAACGTCCGAATATGGATACGGAAACCTTCAGTTTGCCGCGATCCGGATCGATCTCCTCAATAATTCCATTCAGATTGAGGAACGGCCCATTGGTAATTTTGACTTCCTCACCGACTTCGTACTGGACTTTGGGCACTTCCTTGCCTTCGGCCTCCTGCACCTGGGAGAGAATGTTGTCCATTTCTGATTTCTTGAGGGGCGTGGGTCTATTGCCGCCCAAAAACCCGATCACCCCGTCGGCGTCTTTGACGTAGTACCAGGGCTTCTCGTTGATCTGGCCTTCATCATCATAAAGGCGCATGTGAATGAAAACATAGCCGGGATAAAACTTGCGGATTTTTTGATACTTTTTGCCGCTTTTGACCTCCGTCACCGTCTCCGTCGGCATGAGCACTTCCTCAATGTACTCTTCCATTTCCTCATTCGCCAGATACTTGTCCAGGTACCGTTTAACGGCGCCCTCTTTGTTGGAGAGGGTTTGTACCGCATACCAGCGGGAATCTGATATGGAAAAAGCGTTCTCTTGCGACATGGCTTAGGCTCTGGTTCCGGCCCCGGTCGGGACTATGACGACGGCCGGATTGCTTTTTGAGGAGGAAATATGGTCTAACTTTCGGGACGAAAAAGTTTAGTAAGAAGGGTTATCACATTGTAAACGGACCAGTCGGAGAGGGTGATAAATGCGCCCAAAAGGAGAATGGCCACTATGACTACCAGGGTCGAGGAGCGCAATTCGGGCAGGGTCGGCCAGGAAGCCTTCTTCAGCTCCGCGACAGTCTCACCGGCAAAAATGCGAATTTTTCGAAATGGATTTGCCATTGGCAGGTTAATTTATCTGTGAGGGGCGATGATTGGCTCCATAGGGGGATGATTGCTTGAGTCGAATTGTGCTAATATTGATAGGTATATTTAATAACAAGTTGAAACGAACCGGGTGAAATTTTCTTTACCTGAGGTCTTTGGCAGGGCAGGAGGGACTCGAACCCCCAACCCTCGGTTTTGGAGACCGATGCTCTTCCGGTTGAGCTACTGCCCTACGGTGGCGGCGGTATTCAATGCCGTGATAATAAAGTTAAACGGTCCTCCCATGTTCTTGGTTAAGAATAGAATAAATTAAAATGAAAAAAGAGGATAAGCCGGGCCGCTCGTAATTGAGAATTTCCGGCTAAACTCAGTGTTTCTATCAGACAGCTATGATTGATTACTCGGTAATCTCGGTAACGCGGCCTGCGCCGATGGTGCGGCCCCCTTCACGGATGGCAAAACGCTGGCCGGCTTCCATGGCGATCGGTTTGCCCAGCTCCAGATCCACGCCGAGGTTATCGCCAGGCATTACCATTTCCACTCCCTCCGGTAAATTGACAACGCCGGTCACGTCCGTTGTGCGGAAATAAAACTGCGGTCGATAGCCGTTGAAAAATGGTGTATGGCGACCCCCCTCATCCTTGTTCAAAACGTAGACCTCGGCCTTGGCTTTGGTATGCGGGGTGATGGATCCCGGCTTGGCGATGACATGCCCGCGTTCCACCTGGTCCTTCTGTATCCCCCTCATGAGGACACCTACGTTGTCGCCCGCGCGGCCCTCATCGAGAATTTTGCGGAACATCTCCACACCCGTGCAGACCGTCTTCTGGGTATCCCTCAAACCGACGATTTCGACCGTTTCGCCCACTTTGATTATGCCGCGCTCGACTCTTCCGGTGGCCACCGTGCCGCGCCCGGTGATGGAAAAGACATCTTCCACTGACATGAGGAAGGGCTTGTCTATTTCCCGCAGGGGTTCGGGGATATCGGTATCGATTGCGTCCATCAATTGCTGGATGGATTCGGCGCCTTCGGGCTTCCCCTCCAAGGCGGCCAGGGAGGAACCGCGGATTACAGAGATGTTGTCGCCGTCAAATTCATACTTGTTGAGCAGGTCGCGCACTTCCATTTCGACCAGTTCGAGTAATTCCTCGTCATCCAGCAAGTCCACCTTGTTAAGATAGACGACGATATTGGGAACATTAACCTGGCGGGCCAGGAGGATGTGCTCGCGGGTTTGAGGCATGGGGCCGTCTGCGGCGCTCACCACTAACACGGCTCCGTCCATCTGGGCCGCTCCCGTTATCATATTTTTAATGAAGTCGGCATGACCGGGGCAGTCCACGTGGGCATAGTGTCGGTTTTCCGTTTCATATTCGACATGAGCCACCGCGATAGTGAGGATTTTGGAAGCATCGCGCACGGTGCCGCCTTTGGCAATTTCTGCATAGGTCTTGAACACGGCCAGACCTTTTTCCGACTGCACTTTGAGGATGGCAGAGGTGAGGGTGGTTTTGCCGTGGTCAACGTGCCCAATGGTACCTACATTAACGTGTGGTTTAGTTCTCTGAAATGTTTCTTTAGCCATGGATTTATCAAGTCAGGTTGGTTTTTCGCAAGAAATCGGGTGCAAGAATACTTTCTTACTTGGTTAGTACCTTTATTTATTAATGGATGAAATTGTTTCGGATATCGGGAGATGGAGCCCTCGAGCGGATTTGAACCGCCGACCTCGTCCTTACCAAGGACGCGCTCTGCCAACTGAGCTACAAGGGCATAAAATTGAACATCAATTGCAGAAGAAGCCAGCGAAAGGATAAGTAAAACCCAGCAATTTGATAACTGGAGAAAATTCCGTCAATACTAATATTTAAAATATTTCTTCCTGCTAACTCCCTCCTGCCCGTTTTGGAGGCCGGATTAGATCGGCGAGGATTTGAGATAGGTTCTAGTTAAGAATGAAGCTGTCTGAAAAAGAACGAAAGAGCAACGCAAGGTATGGGTGAAACTCCACCGCGCAAGTCTTTTTTGCCCTTTCAAAAATATTATTGGAAAATGATGGGTGAAAAAGACATAGGAGGTGGAAAGCAGAATGGGGGAGCTATGTTTCTAAAGGCACTGTTGAACAAGGAATTGCAAATCCCCTTGAAACTATGGGTTTTGGGGTTGCAACGCTCCATTCAGCCAGCTAATCCAACCAAACCGCTTTCACATCCGCGAAACTCCTTTTTGGAGAAAATGAACCATGAATCCACGCCAGAGGATAATCGCCACACTGGAACACCAGAAGCCTGACCGCGTCCCGATTTTGCTCTTCTGGCGGGACGAGATATGGGAGGCTGTTAAGAAGCATTACAGGGTCGAGACGGCAGGCGAAGTTGCCCGCATACTGGAGGCCGACCTTTACCGCTATGCCGAAATCGATACCCGGTGGCCCGATTTTGAAAAGCGGATCAACGGGGAGTTGAATGGTCCGTTCGGGCACATCGGGCAAACCATACTGCACGACGAGCGCACCTTTGAAGACCCTTGGGGAGTGGTGGAACGGGTGGGCACGGATGGCAAGTACCTGGAATGGGTCAACGGCCCCTTTGTCGAAAACAATGACCTGGATGCGTTTCCCTGGCCTTCTCAAGACGACCTGGTCTACGATCCGGATAATCTGGCTGAAAGCGTCCGGGTCTTTCAGGAAGAGGGTTACTGGGTCTCCTGTCTCAACGGCGTGCATCCTTTCAAGCAGGCCTGGCGAATGCGCGGGATGGAAAATTTTTTATGCGATTATGTGGCCGACCCAGAGTGGGTCGAAGCAATTCATGAACGCTTTTTGGCCTACAACCTGGCGATTAACCGTGCTTACGCTGCCGCCGGAGTCGATATGTTTGAATATTGGGGAGACGTGGCCATGCAGCAAGGAATGATGGTTTCGCCAGAAAGCTGGCGGCGGCTCGACAAGCAGTTCTGGAAGCGCCTGATCAAAGGCACACGCGAAATTAAGCCGGACGCCAGGTTCTTCTTCCATTCGGACGGCGATATCACCCTCATTATTTCGGACCTGATCGAGATTGGTTTCGACATAATAAATCCCCTCCAGCCGGAATGCCTCAACCCCGCCATGATCAAAAAAATTTTTGGGCGACGCCTCACACTCGATGGCGGGGGGAGCCTGCAGCGCACACTTCCTTTCGGCGCAATAGAGGATATCAAGCGGGAAGTTGATTTCCTCCTGCGCTGCTGCGCCTATGACGGCGGATACATATTTCGCGCCTCCAACGTGGTCGGTTTTGACTGCCCCACCGACAATGTAGTCGCCTATTATGAAGCCGCCCGCGACTACGACCTTTCTCAACTGGAAGGACCGCCCGCAGAGATTCCAGAACCCCCCTGCATGAGTATCAAGTTTTAATCTCAGGTCATCGTTGAATATTCCAGTGGACGCAATTGTTTGAAGTTGCGGCTTGCGCACGGCTTCTCTTTGAAAAAAAATTGCGCCTTTTTACTTCTTTGACTAATTCTCATCCTCCTTGGGCAAAAATGTTTTGCCCCGATTGGCTCCAATGGCCCATTGCGCCACAAATATCAATTATTTAAGATCTCTTCGATTTGCCGAAGGGATCATTGTATTTCTGGTCTTCTTCCTAATCCCTCTGGGGACTTTTGCTCAGCCGGATCCCTCCAATTCCGACACCAATATTTCTGGGGCAGACAGCCCTCCATCGGTTTCACTGGTGCGCACCGACCTTCCCCCCAAGATTGACGGGCTACTGACGGACTCCTCCTGGTCAGGCGCTCCCGTTATATCCAATTTTACCCAGGTTCGGCCCAACGAGGGCCAGGTCCCCAGCGAAAAAACCGAAATTCGGATTCTTTACGATTCTCATTTCATTTACGTAGGTGTGCGCGCATACGATTCGGAGCCGGATAAAATTATCGCCCGCGTCATGCAACGTGATATTACGCTGCGCTCGGAGGACCGGATAAGGCTCACCTTCGATACTTTTCGAAACAGCCG
>JAJFLV010000176.1 GCA_021772535.1 Opitutales bacterium
GTTGCCGCGATGGTCAGCCGGGGCCGCCTAGCCGATGTATTTGCCCCTGGCACCCATGTATTGGATCCGCAAACCCTACCCTTTCTATTTACGCTCGAAGGTCGAAATGAGGACAATAGAGAACCTTTCGAAGCGGACATATACTTTGTCAGCACTCTGAATCTGGCTCCCCGCCAATGGAAATTCCAGACTCTCACATACGGCATGAAAGCAACCCGCGGACAAACGTCGGGCTCATTTGAAGCCAGGGTCCGAGATCCGCTTCAGCTTCTCCGGATTAGCACAAATCAACGCTGTTTAGTGAGTTCTCAAGAAATTTACAATCGTATGATTGAGCGGATTGAATTCAGTCTTTGCGAATTATTGCAGAACGCCGGAACTTATTTGAATCAGTGGGCTGCCGACTCGGAAAAATTGAGACGACTCCTTGCCCCTAAAGTGCGAATCGATTTCTCAACTCTCGGTATTGAATTGTTAAACCTGACGGTAGATAACTTCATTTTTCGACTGACCCATCCAATAATCCTTTCCCCGAATCCCATAGAATTGAACTGATGGCCATCAGCCAGAATGCTCATAACGAAGAAAATACTGTTGAGTGTCAAAAACTCTTTCCTAACCCGATTGGCCTTCATTCAACACAACAACTTTTGGGTGAATCACCCGATGTGAATCCTGTCTATTTCCTGGCGATTGACGGGGTTAAAATGGGTCCCTACGACCTCAATACGCTCCACACCCAAGGAATGGGTGGAATTTTCACTCCTCAAACCCTTATATGGAGGCGTGGATTGGCCTTTTGGCAAAAAGCACATCATCTCCCCGAACTAGCCGACATTTTCGGAAATAAATGACGTGAGAGCCTTGTCTGGAGCGATAGGTTCGCCATAAAACTGGCGAGTTGTCCCATTATTGGGATGAACGGTGTTCCGATTTTGAAACACAATCTCTCTGAGATCATTTCCCGAAAATAGAATTATACTGCTTCTTGTTCAAAGGTAAGAAGATACGAATTTTGGTAAGACATTTGGCATAGTTTATGCCACCAATCAGGTAAATCCTGACCATGGCCCTGAGGAAACTCTGAGCATGTCACCTTGGCAATGCGTGCGAAAAAGCGAGGAATCAAAAAAACAAGGGGTATCTTGTAACCTCCGCACTGAATATCCGGTATTCATTAGGAAAAGTAAATTTTTCGCCTGAAATGAAATGAGATTTACACCACTCCCTTTATTTTGCCCCAGTTCCGAAAGCTGCCCTCCCCGGCTCCAAATAATTCTCATTTTTTTCATCGCCTGCATGGCGGAAAATGAGAGCACCAAGGCGTTGGGAGATGATTTTATCACCGAGGAAGTCGCGCAACGAGCGCCAGAAGAAGGCGAACGCCCCCGATTGAGCATCACGCGAACCTCCCAGGCCCCTAGAATCGACGGTCTTCTCGACGATGGAGCTTGGTCCGATGCGCCGGTAATTTCAGAATTCACCCAAGAGGAACCCAAAGAGGGAATGCCTGCTACGGAAAAAACCCAAATTCGGCTTCTTTATGACTCCAATTACCTTTATGTGGGCATCCGGGCCTACGATTCAGAACCGAAGCGGATCGTAGCAAAGGAAATGCAAAGGGACGTATTTTTGGACGCTGAAGATTCGGTCAGCTTGACCCTGGACACCTTCCACGATTTTCGCACCGGTTACTATTTTCAAATCAACCCCTTGGGTGCACGGCGAGACGGCCTTATATCCGCCGATCTGGAGAATGAAGGCTACAAGGCGGAATGGGACGGGATCTGGTATGGCAAATCCTCGATCGACGACGAAGGCTGGTCTGCGGAAATGGCTATCCCCATGAAAACGGTCAGCTTTGATCCGCAGAATAGTACATGGGGATTCAATGTGGAGCGTTCCATCGAGCGAAAAAATGAAACGGTTCGCTGGACCGGCGCCACCCGCAACAACCAGGTATCTTCCATGGGGGTGGCGGGAGAGCTGCAAAATTTGAGCGGCCTCAAACAGGGCTTCGGCCTTGATTTCATTCCCTATGCCAATGTAAAGGCCCGTCACGATAGCGCAGGCGGAGGGAACAACGATTTTGAGCTAAATCCGGGTTTCGACTTGTTTTATAAAATCACCCCGGCCATAACTGCCGCTCTTACCGTAAACACCGACTTTGCCGAGGCGGAGATCGATGACCGGAGGGTCAATCTTTCGCGGTTTCCGCTTTTTTTTGAAGAAAAGAGGGATTTTTTTCTTCAGGATGCGACCATTTTTCGATTTGGCGGCATTCAACAAAACCCCCTGCCCTTTCATTCGCGTAAAATTGGTCTGGGTCCCGACGGCAAACCGATCGACATCATCGGAGGTCTCAAAGTTACGGGCCGCACCGGGCCGGTCAATTTCGGCCTGCTCAGTGTGCAGGTGGATGAAACGGATACCCTGGAATCCAAAAACCTTTCCGTGGGGAGAGCTTCGCTCAATATTATGGAGCAATCTTCGGTGGGCCTCTTGTTCACCAATGGCGATCCCCATACCAACGGTTCCAATACGTTATTGGGCTTCGATTTTAACTACAAGAACTCCGATTTTCGCGAAACCGGCCAAACCGTGCAGGGCAACATATATTTACAGAAAACATTCACCAATGGGGAATCAGGAGATGATACGGCCCTAGGGATCAACCTGGAATATCCAAACGACAAATGGGAGTGGGCCGTATTTTATCGTAGATTCGGCAAGGATTTCAACCCCGCTCTCGGGTTTATCGCCCAAACCGGCGTCCACGATTCCATCGCCTGGATAGGTCGCCGCTGGAGGCCGGATTTCATCGATTCCATTTATCTGGAATTGTTTACCAGCCAAAGGATAAATCTGAATGGAGAAGTCGATTCCACCTTCTGGAATTTACCCTTTATGTTTGTTGAAAGCAATTCCCAGGATTGGATTGGGGCATCTCCCCTGCAACTGGGACGGGAACAAATTTTCGAGCCATTTGAAATTACCGACGGGGTGATCATACCGGTCGGAGATTACCGAACGCGCAGATTTTTCATAGATGCCGGCACCTCCGACCATCGCCCGCTCAACGCCCAAATAAACTTTTCAGGCGGAGAATTTTTCGATGGAACGCGCACTTTTATCGGCGGTACCGTCGGCTGGCGACCCTCCTCCCATTTCAACCTGGAGGCCGAATACGGCAAGAACATGATCCGGCTGCCTCATGGAGATTTCGAGGTGAACATTGCGGTGATGACGCTAAATGTCCTGATTTCGCCTAGTCTGACCTGGAACATCGTCACCCAGTGGGACAATGTTTCCGACACTTTCGGCCTCAACAGCCGGATCCGCTGGACCATCAATCCGGGCAACGATCTATTTCTGGTATTCAATCAGGGAGTGGACACCTCCGATGGAAGCTGGCGGCCCATCTCCTCAGAAATCAGCACCAAGCTGTCCTGGACCTTTCGGTTTTAGAACCTATCTCAAGTTCGCAGATGAATGATGTTTGTAGCGCCACGGCGGCAGATG
>JAJFLV010000177.1 GCA_021772535.1 Opitutales bacterium
TTTTTCAGGGGATATTTCACCGGAAAGGTGTTCAATGAGTCGATTGGCGGTCTGGGTGGTGGCCAGAAGTTGGTTGCCGAGGCGGTTTTTGAGAATGAAATAGGCAATCATGGCCGGGATGCCGATGACCAGCCCGGTGGCGGTGGTGATGAGGGCTTCGCCGATATCGCCAGCCAGCATTTCAGGCCGTCCCATACCACCGCTGGAAATAGTTGAAAATGCCCCAATCATGCCGCTGACAGTGCCGAGCAAGCCGATCATGGGCGATACCGCGGCCACCACATTGAGGTAGTTGATCCATTGGCCAATGTTGTTTTCCTCGCTTTCCATGTTTTCAACAAAGGCGGCTTCTACCTTTTCCTTGTTGGCATGTTTCATATCCGGGTGGGCTCTTTCCAGGGCCATTTGCAGAGATCGGGAAAGCACACTGGGGTTTTGCCGGAGAATTTTTCCGGCCTCGGAGAGGTTTCGCAGGTGCAATAACCCACACAATTCTTCGATGATCGAATCGGGAAGAAATTTCCCACGGCTGGTCTCGCGCCAGCCGTAAATAATAAGGAAAAGAAGCGCCAGAGAACAGAACGCAAGGGGGACCATAGCCCAACCTCCTTGTTCGAGCATGCCCCACAAACTTTTGCCATCCATTTGGCCTAAATAAACGGAATAAGGCATTTCCATGGCCTGCACATCGACTGGAATCAGGAAACAAGCCGAATAAACGAACAAAAATAACAGAGGTGACTTTGAGCAGATTGCTTTTGTCGGTTGTGATCGCGAGGGTTCAGGCATCAGGGGAGTCCTCATTTTTTATTTAACATTCGGTTGCGAATCAGGAGCGTCGGGAAATTTCTCCAGGGGAGTAGATTTCCGGTAAAACAGCCGGTAGTCGGCGAATAATTCTTCTATTGGCCAATCAAGACCTCGATTTTGCATTTCTCCGTAGAGCAAACCGGCCTTCGCATCTTTTTGCAACTCATGGCTTGCGGCAATTGCTACCGCATAGCAGGCACCTAAATATTCCATCGGCATTTGTCCCGAGAAAACAATCGGGTGCAGACTGGTCCAAAGCGCTTCTTTGTAATTTTCTTCCTCGAAATCAATTTGCGCCCGAATCCACCAGCCGAGAGCTGAATCGCCATAGAGGTCTCTTTTTTCAATCCATTCCGCGGCCAGGCTCTTTGCCTCCTCCAGCAATCCCAACCGGTAATGTCCCAAAAGGATGAATCCATGAAGTTTTTCCCTAATCGGTTCCCCTTTTAAATAGGGTAGAAGGTTTCGCGAGACAGCGATGGCATCTGCAGGATGGCCAACCTGTAATGATGCTTCCGACAAAGAAGTAAGGAGTAACAATTCAGAATCGGATAAATAGGACAAAAAGTTTATTCTTTGCCGGTAAAGGGCATCGAGAAGGGGAAGGGCTCCTACCAGATCGCCTTCGCGAACGAAGTCGGCAGACAAAGATATCAGCGAACTGCCTGGAAAAATTACGCTTTCGATTTCTTCCTTTTGCCATGTCAGGATCGCCTCTCCTCCACCCGACTGAATTTGCAACCTGAGGTCGCCTCGATTGGCCGCCGAAATATTTCCTTTATAGGCGGCTCCGGTTTTTATGACTACGGTTACCGGTCCGGCCAAAAGTTTGTTGATGCCGGCCTCATCCAGGCCGATGGTTGTTTCTCCGGACAAGCCGAAGAAAATAGCCGACAGGAACATCAGAAAGAAATCTCGAAAAGGTTTTTTCAATAGTTTTTGCCTTCCTCCGGCTGCCTGGTCGAATTCGTTAGTAATTGGGATTCAAGTCGCGCCATTTCCATCTGAGCATAATTTCGCTCCTCCGGTTTTCCCAAGGTGGGATTATCGAGAAATTCCTTCAGGGTATCGCGGGCGGCCGGGAGTTGGGAGATTTCCTCGAACAGTTCCGCGCTTTGCAAGTAGGATTGGGAAACCAAGTCGGTATAAGCCCGGTAAACCGTGTATATACGCTGGTAATAGCCGATAGCTTTTTCCGGCTCCCGCAACAGCCGGTAAGCTTGGCCGATACCCTGGAGAGCTTCGGCGTGGGGTCGGCCCCGGGCGGTCTTAAGCTTAAGAAGTTCCTCAAAGCGCTCGATGGCCAGTTGGGGGTTGCCGAGATCCGACAGCGCCTTCCCCTGCAGGAGGCCGCCCTGAATTGCAATAGGGTGTGCTGGCAGTTCCTCGGCCAATTTTTCCAGCCAGGCCAGGGCTTTTTCCGGTTGATTGTTTTTATAGAGCCACCGGCCCAACCCGTAATAGCCAATGGCCCGTTCCGGCCGATCGGGAAAGCGCTCCACCAAAGCCAGGAAGTAGTCCTTGGCCGATGGGAAATCGAGCTCATCCAGAAGAAGCCCTGCCCGGCCCAAAAATTCAGCGCCCAGGGAATCGATGGAAACTTTCCGGACCGTTTCCAACATAAGGGCGCTGGCCTCATCCAGCCGTTTATCCTCACGATAAAGATCAGCCTGGTAGAGGCTCAAACGCGAGTAATAGGTCAATTTCTCCTCAACCAGAGCTTCTTCCCGCTGATTTACCAACCATTGGGAAAAGGATTCTGCCGATCCAGAACTTCTCTTTTCATGGAGACGGTGAAAGGACTTCATAATAGTCTGAACTTCCGAAGCCTCGGGAACATTGCCGTAGGTATTGAGGACTTCAGCATAGACGGGGTAAGCGTTATCGATTTGCCCGAGTTGCTCATAAGCCCAACCGATCCAGTAAAGTGCCTCGCTTTTTCTCAGTTTTATTTCCAAGTCCGCTCCTGCCAGGTAGGTTTCAAAATGGACCGCCATGCGTTCAAATTCTTCCATCGCCCGATAGATCTTGCCGGTTTGGAAAACAGCATAGGGAAAGAGATTCTCCGCTTCGGGCGTCACTTTGGCAAAGGCCACGGCCGCGCCCAACAGCTCGCCCTGGCCCATCAAAATATCGCCCCTCAGAACGGAGGCTTGGGCAGCACGTTGATGGCCGGGAAACGCCTTTAGATAATAATCTATTCCCTCCAGCGCGTTGGCATAATCTTTACGGGCATAAAATGTGGCGGCTCGCCAATAGGCAACTTCCGGTTCCAATGGTTTGCCCCTGAGCGATTCCTGTAAGGCCGACAATTCCTCCAGAGCAGATGAGTAATTTTTTTCAAAAAACCATGTTAAGGCGTGCCAAAGACGAGCTTCATCCTGCAAAGAACCCACCGGTTTTTTTTGCAAGGAACGATTAAATTCCTCCCTCGCCTCCGGGTAGTATTCATCCAGGGTATAACAATAGCCGCGGGTAAACGCCCACCGGGGCCATTGCCGGTGGTCGGGGTAACTTTCCATCAGGCCTCCCAGCAAGGAAACTGCCTGTTCGAAATTGTGAAGCTCCTTGTAAGTTTCGGCCACCAGGAAAATGGTTTCCGGCGCCAGAGAGGAGTCCGGGTAACGGTTTTGGAAGGTTATGGCGATATTGAGGGCCTCATCCCACATGCGCAAATTCCTGGCTGCCAATATCCACCGGTAATGGGCCTCTGCTCGAATATCAGGTTTGTATTCCGGGTTTTCAGCCAGCGACTGGAAAACAATCCAGGCTTCCTCACCGCGATCGCCGAGGAGTAAACTCTGCCCGAAACGGACCAGGAACCCTGCCGTATAATCCTCCGAATTTTGCAAGGTTTCCAAATCGGTTTCGAGCCGGGAAGCAAGGTTCGTGTAGTATTCATCCCAAAGAGTTTTTCCCGGTTCGGTGGCCAGCCGGGTGTTTTTTCTCAACATTGCCCGTGATTCATTTAAACGCTCCCTCTGTTTTTTCAGCAGCACTTTTTTGGGAGGAACCAGGCGGTAGCATCGAACTGCCAAGTGGTATCGATTCTCGGCCAGAAACCGGTCCCCGATGCGAAGGGCGGAAAAGGCCAGCGCCGCCAATTCCGGCATGGTGTCGATTCTCCAGGCAGTGTTCAGTAAAATATCCCCGGCTGTGTCGAGTTCCCCGAAATCGATGGAGGCCTGCAATGCCCGCAAACGTGCTTGCCTTCGGACCATGTTTGAAGCCCTGCCGGCATAAATAGCATTGAAAAGATTGATGGACTCCTCCGCTCGACCCATGGTTTTAAGCAGTTCAGCCCTGCTGAGAGCGGCCAAGGCAACCTCTGGCCGATTGGGATTTTCCTTTTCAAAATACGAATAGAAGGCGATCGCCTTTTCCATTTCGTCCGTTTGCTCATAAGCCCGGGCGAGATGGAACAAGATGAATTCCCGGCTCACGGATTCCTTCGGATATTTATCCAGAAAAAGCTCGAATAATTCAGCCGTCTCGCCCGCCCGTCCAGCTCGCAAAAGGGAATAGCCGTGCATGGGCTGGAGGATTTTTTGCAGGTTTTCGGATTGGTATTCCTCCTCCTCTGAAAATTGGTCTTCGAGCGCATCGAAAAGCACTGCCGCCATTTCATAATGGCCTGATCGAAACGCGCTTGTTGTTCTTTGCAGAAGCGATTGAAAGGATTCTCCCTCTTGACCCTGAAGAGCCGAGAGAAATAGCAAACCGGTTAAACTGATCGCAATTACACGAACAATCGCGCTACAGACATAACTTCGCCAACTCATTATCTTACCGTTTCCCAATCCTTGAAAATAAATGATATGCCAAGACTGCCGCCGCCAGGTTCCCGGCACCCGCTACAACCAACGTTGCACGCAACCCGAAAAATTCACCGCAAAGCCCGCCAGCAAACAATCCCAGCAAACCCGCAGTTGATGGCAAAACGTTAAATATCGATGATATCCTTCCCAGGAACTCGGCGGGGCTATCGGTTTGCAATTTCGTGGTCAAATTAATGTTAACAGAGGTTTGTGCCGCATCTCCAATAATCTGCTGCGCAAGAAAAATGGCGACGATTAGTAATAACGCTCCTTGGGCCATTGAGAGGCAAATAATAAAGGCTGCGTTAAGAGCGATTCCGAAACTGACAGAGCGGATAAATCCCAACCGGTCCCGGACGCTCTTTACAACGGTTGCCCCGATGAGTGAACCGATCCCGCCGCTCCCGACCAGAAGACCCAATAGCATCGGGTTGAGCCCGGCTTCTTTTAGAGCAAATAGATAATAAATCGCGCCCACAATCCCCAAGAAAAAAGCCAGAGTCATTTGAACAAGGAGCATGTGCCGCAGTTGAACTCTCTCCCAAACGGTGGATACTCCCAATTTGAAATCCCTCCAGATAGAGGAATTTATATTTTTCCGTCCAGTTCGTATCAGACTCTCCTTTTTCTTGATTGTGGCCAAAGTGGCGGCGGAGAAAAGAAACGAAAACGCATCGACGAGGATGGCCATTGGGGCGGTAAACAATTGAACCAATATTCCCGCTATTGAAGCTCCCCCCACTTCGGAAATTGCGCCGCTCATTTCGAGTTTGGAGTTTCCTTCCAGTAAATCCTCTTTTTTCAGGATGGTGGGCAAAAGGGACTGATCAGCGACTTTGGAAACCACCGCGAAACAGCCCGCAAGAAAGGCGATGAGCACGAGATGCAAAATTGTAAGCGACCCCAAGTAAAAAGCGACCGGTATGGTAAAGAGTAAAAACGCCTGGGCGATATCACAGGTTATCAATATCGGTTTTCGCCGTACCCGGTCTACCCAAACACCCGCCAGGAAACCTACTGTGAGAGGCGCAATGGCGCTCGCCGCCATCAAGACGGAAATTTCAATCGGGCTGGCAGAAAGTACCAGGATGGCTGCCATTGGCAGCGCATCTCTGGTCACAACCGACCCAAAGAAGGAGATTGTCTGGGCCGACCAGAATTTTAAAAAATCGCCATTTTTCCACAGGGTGGCGCCATCTTGATCCAGGTGTTTCACAAAAGCTGGCTAGTCTAGTTTTACCTCGAATTCCAGATTTCCAAGGAAAGTGGAATCCAACGAATTCGAATCGGGAGAGGAGAAATATAGGCAGAATCAGACGATATCGGCAATCAGAATTAGTCGAGCGTAAAGGCTTTAAAAAGCCAATCCACAGGAGTCAGAAAACCGGGAACCGGTAAAATCTGTTCCGGAAGCGTATTAAGTGTTCGCAATGACAACGCAAATAAGCCATCTTAGGCATCGTTTTGAATGTTAAACCGCAATTGCTTTGCTGGATGATGTGCGATGGGGTCCATATCGACCCATCTACGGGCAAACATTATATTCTGGGCACTTTCTCCAACATACGCGTGCGCAAATTTCCCGCCATGCACCCGCGAATGGTCTGGTTTCTCACCTTGTCGGATGTTTCTGTGGGAAAACACATTTTAAAGATATCTTTGGGCATCCCGGTCGAGGAACAGAAGGTCATTGTGCAAAGGCCCTTTGAATCGAAAAACCCGACCCATAGAATTAACCTGATCAACGACATCCAGAACTTGAGCTTTGAAAAGCCGGGCAATTACAGTGTCGTAATTGAGGTTGACGAGGAACCGCTGACAGTTACATCTTTGACCGTTTCCAATTAAGGCAGTTGAGCCGTTACCGATAAGTGGAGTCCTATGTCCGTGCCCAAAATTGCTGAAAAACTGGTTGTACAAACCCAATCAAACATTGCCGCCCCCGTTCTGGTAGTGGGATCGGTAGCCTTTGATAACATTATCACACCGGTCATGACGGGGAATCGGATCCTTGGAGGAGCTGCTTCCTTTGCCAGCCTCGCGGCCAGTTATTTTGCCCCGGTTCGCCTGGTTGGGGTGGTTGGTAACGACTTCGAGGATGATTTCATCGAGCGCTTCCGCAATCGCGGGATCGATCTTGAAGGGCTCCAGGTAGATAATTCTGGACCCACTTTTTTCTGGGCAGGAAAATACCACGAAAATTACAATAACCGGGAAACGCTGGACACTCAGCTCAACGTTTTCGAGCATTTCCGGCCGGAATTGCCGGAAAAATACCGCAATACGCCCTACCTCATGCTGGCCAACATCGGGCCCGATTTACAAATCCATGTCCTCAACCAGCTTCAGGGCCGTTCCTTTGTGGTGGCTGATACGATGAACCTTTGGATCAATACTCAACTCGAGGAATTACTCAGCTTGATCAAGCGCATCGATTGCCTGGCCATCAACGACAGTGAAGCGATCATGCTGACTGGTGACCGCAATCTGATAACGGCTGGTTGGAAACTTCTCGAATTGGGTCCTCGCATGGCCATTATCAAAAAAGGCGAAAACGGCGCCTGTCTCTTCCATCCTGATGGTTATTTCGCCTTGCCCGCTTATCCCGTGGTCAACCTGCAGGATCCGACCGGTGCCGGCGATGCCTTTGGCGGGGCGCTGGCTGGCTATCTGGCTGCGGTCGATTCAACCGATTTCAATTCGATTAAGCAGGCCATGGCCTATGCCACTGTTATCGCCAGCCTGACCGTTGAGGCATTCAGTTGCGACAGGCTGGAATCCGCCGGCCCGACTCTGGTCGAGGAGCGTTATCGGGAGCTTCTCGAAATCATCAAACCTTGAACTTGCGCCCTGCTGGGGCTTTCCTAGAATTGTTTGAATTGAAATGAAAGGAGTCACTTCAACTAAAACCGCTACAGATAACGAATCCATCGATTCGATTGTACTGTCGCTGGGCAAAAAAGCACAGGGGGCCTCGCGTATCCTGGCCACTCTGACCTCCCAAAGGAAGAACGATGTCCTTAACTCCCTGGCCGAACTGATCGAAAGCAGGGTGGAGAGCCTCCTTGAGGAAAACCAAAAAGACCTTCAATTGGGCCGTGAATCTGGCTTATCGAAGGCTTTACTGGACCGGCTCACTTTTACTCCGGAGCGGATCGAGTCGATGGCGGAGGGCGTTCGACAGGTGGCCGCTTTGCCCGACCCGGTAGGAGAGGAAATCGAGCGGACGGTTCGCCCCAATGGCCTCGATATTAGAAAAGTGCGGGTCCCCATCGGTGTTATCGGGATCATTTACGAATCCCGCCCCAATGTGACGATCGATTGCGCGGCACTCTGTTTCAAGAGCGGCAACGCCTGCATTTTGCGCGGGGGAAAGGAAGCCTTTCACACCAACTCAGCACTGGCGGCGCTCATCAGGGATGCTCTTCAACTGCACGATGTCCCTATTTCCGCCGTGCAGATAATTCCGACTACAGACCGGGCTGCTCTTAATGCGCTCCTCAGGTTGGATGAATACATCCACTGCATCATTCCACGCGGGGGCGAAGGTCTTATCCGGTTCGTAGCCGAAAATTCCCTCATTCCGGTCATCAAACATTACAAGGGGGTCTGTTGCCTGTATTTGGACAAGGATGCGGATCCGGATATGGCTGAGAGCATCACCGTCAATGGCAAAGTTCAGCGTCCGGGTGTTTGCAATTCGATTGAAAATCTCTTTGTTCATTCCGAAGCAGCTGGCTCTTTGCTCCCCCGAATAGCCAATGCACTGCTTGAAAAAGGCGTCGAACTGCGCACGGACAGTGCCAGCGAAGGTTTTTTGCTGGGAGTAAAGGGGATTTCCTTCAATCCTTTGACAGAGGAGGACTTGTACGAGGAATACCTTGACTTGATTCTAGCCGTCAAAGTGGTTTCCGATATTGATGAAGCTATCAGTAGCATTAATAAATATAGTTCCAGCCATAGTGATTGCATTGTCACCAAAAATGAGGCGGCGGCTCGTAAATTCCTGGCAGAGGTGGATTCCGCCACGGTTTTCTGGAATGCCAGCACTCGCTTCAACGACGGGTTTGAATTCGGATTGGGGGCGGAA
Source organism: Opitutales bacterium (assembly GCA_021772535.1). Lineage (GTDB taxonomy): Bacteria > Verrucomicrobiota > Verrucomicrobiia > Opitutales > UBA2987 > JAJFLU01. The sequence goes on from JAJFLV010000177.1 coordinate 8,719, forward strand.
ATTGGAACCTCTACCGACCGTCTTCACGCCAGGGGTCCCATGGGCTTGCGTGAATTAACCACCTATAAATACCAGATTTTCGGCAACGGTCAGATTAAGTAACATCCGGTTTGACCATTGCAACGGCCTCAATGTCAAAGTTTGTCAGAGTGTTCTTGAAAACTCTCGTAATCTTTTACTGGTTCGCTCTGCCAGCTGGAAGTTTTTTTCTTTCCGCTCAGGACGAGAATAATCCAGAGGAACGTTTCAAAGGAGAATGGCTGGTCAGCGCAACGGGACAGGAGCCCACCTCGGTATTTGTTTTCGAGGATAATGGCAAAATTATCAATACCGTCAACAATGCCTTGGGCACTTATGAATTTCTGCCCGACAGCCGATTGCTGATCGTTTTCGACGACACCCTGATCCTGGCTGAGTACACCATTCTCGAAGACAGGATTCTATTGAGCAGTTCCATGGCATCGCCCGTGCAGAAAATGACGATCGCCCTCACACCAACCACTGCAGAAGAGAAAACTGCCGCAGCGGAGCGTTATAAAAGAATCGTGACATCCTACGGTGCAGCCATTGACCAGGTGCGCAAGACCGGGACGGCGAGAGTTATCGAGAACAACCTGCGGCAGTTTGCTGTGGCCGCCCGATACCATATGCAGGAGACGGGTTCGACCAGGGTTGGTTACAGTGAAATTGTCGGTCCCGAAAAGAGTAAATACATCGTTACCCTGGAGTCGGTCGATGGCGAAAGTTACGAAAAACTGGAATGTTTCACAAATACGACTCGCCTCAGCGTGACGACAGGAAACGGCCAGACCGTCAATTACGATTTTTAAGTAGTTTATTGTATTTGAAGTCCCTTCTTCATTTTATCGGAAAATGATCAGGGATACCGCTTGAGAGATGTCGCGGCACTCCGTTAATAAATGCATTCGGCAATAAAGGACTCGATTCGGGTGTAGCGGTCAATCGGGGCAGTCTTTTCCAGGAGATCAATCGACTTAGAGTTTAGCCCGAAGATTTCATAATGTTCCCCTGCTTTTTCCAGGGCTTCGGCCAAAAGGCGGGTTTGGGAATCCAGAGCGATTCCACTCCCCTCTCTTGGAATCAGCAGAACCGGGCCTCCACTTCGGCTGGCATTATGAACCGGGGAAATTTCCCTTAGAAGATTGCTTTCTCCCTCAAGGTTTTCTCCAAACCAGCTACGACTCAAGTGCATCTCTTTTTCAATTTCAGGCGCCTTCTCTGATTTCAGAAATTTTTCCCAATCGTAGATTCCACCCACGGCTATAGCGCATTGAAAGAGTTCGGGCGTTGAGACCATTCCATTCATAGCCAGGTAGGCTCCAAAGCCTTCACCAAAAATGGCAATACGCTCCGGATCGGCGATTTTATCTGCAATCGCCCACTGAACCGCATCGGTGATGTCATTCTGCATTTTTTTTCCTATCTCCCCGAAGGCTGCCATGAAAAACTCCTTTCCATACCCGGTAGAACCACGGTAGTTCACTTGCAGGACGGCATAACCGCGATTGGCCAAAAATTGCACTTCCGGGTCAAATCCCCATTTGTCCCTCATAAACGGTCCGCCGTGGGGTTTGATGACCAGTGGTAAAGGTAATTGTTCTTTTCCGCCTTGTGGGAGAGTGAGATAACCATTAAGGGTGCGACCGTCCCGCGATGGAAATTGAACGGGCTTCATGGGAACCATTTTTTCCGGGTTAATAGCTGGATTTTTAGAAAACAGCCATTGCAGACGCCGGGACGGGTAATCCAGGATATAATAATTTCCCGGATCGCGGTCGTTGTAAGCGAATATAAGGAAATGCTCCTCGCTCCTATCACTTCCCAGGAAAACGTTTTGAGTATTAGGTAGAGACTGATCGATCATTTCCTGAACATCCTCGTAAAAGGGCAGAAACCAACGGATTTGCGGTCCGTTGCGTTCGTATGCGATACCTGCCAAGGTACGGAATTGGTCTGAAAAAATGAGACCATTGAATGCTCTCACGCCGTTCAGGTCGTAACCAGGCACAACATCGTATTCGGGGTCCTTCCAGACCAGACCGGCAAATTCCTCCGACTCCAGGTCGTATTTGTAAACCGCCATGAACGGGCGGTCTTTGCCGGTGGCTACATAAAGAAGGCTGCTGTCGTAATCAAGAGCCAGTGGATAAGTTTCCTCGGGGAACTGTATTTCTTTCCAGGGTTCCTTGACCGTGGCCCGGTAGCGATAGGTCTCCCGTTCGCCCTCCTTGTTGGCTACCTTGACGAGCCGCACTTTGTCATCCCTGTCGAGCAGCCAGTAATCCACATCTCCGGGATTTTCAAAATAGATGGTTCGATAGTTCGAAGTGATGCCCACCCGGTGGAGGTCCGGAAATTGTTCCTCGTAAGGATTGAGGACAACCAGAACATGCTTGGGGTAATCGGGTGTGCTATTGGCCAGCCGGGCTGGATCGGAAGTGACTTTCTTATAACGTTTTTTCCCATCCCGCCGAACAGCGGCCAGGCCCAGTCCCCAATATTTTTCCCGGGATATCTGGTAAACCAGGTATTCATTGCCTGCCCAGGCATAATCGAAAACAGTTTCCCGCCCGCTCTCTGTCAGGCTTTTGTATTGCTTCTTTTTAATTTCGTAGGTGAATAGATTTTGGCTGCCATTGACCAGGCTGAGAAATGCCAAATATTCACCATCCGGGGAAATTGTAACGTTGGTATACTGATTGCCGTTGAAAAATGCTTCCGCCGGCAGTATTTCCCCTTCGGCCAACATGGGATTGAACGCCCGAAGCAAAAGGCACGTCATGAATAAAGACAGGGGCCGGAATTTGCGAATTGTAAGAAGCATTGGCTCGAACTTTGTCTTGACCATTTTATATGGCAATCCTGCAAATATTTTTGTCCTGATAATCCGTAAATTCCATTGAATTAGACTCCAGAGAATGCCCCTCTGCCTCTCAAGTTTGCATCCATTTTCGTGGAGAAAATGGTTCCAGATCAAAGCAGGAGGAACCTGTGGTGGCCAGTTCGGCAAGCACTTCACCCATAACAGGGCAAAATTTGTAACCGTGCCCGGAGAAGCCGACGCCTAATATTATTTCCTCGTGTTCGGGATGCTGCCCAAGAA
>JAJFLV010000178.1 GCA_021772535.1 Opitutales bacterium
GGGCAAATGGGACGGCAATAGATTCCCGTGGTCAAGACTCCCGTAAAAAACCTCCCGTCAAAACGAACGTCACGACTTTTTAACGCCGTATAGCACCAGTTGTGTTCGAGTTTCATCCGTCCCATCATACAGGATTTTCCTCAACAATGCTGGCCATTTTCGGACTTTATGATCGATTTTCATAATTTTCACCAAAATTATTCTGATTGTTCTGATGGCAGGGGAATTGCCTTTCTGTAGAACTTGAATATTGTTAGCTATCTTTGCGCCACAAAATCGATTGTTCGTTAACCAAAAATTTCTGGCCAGAAACAAATTATCCAATCGCCGTTGCCTTCTACAAATAACCAATCGAGGAGGATTTTCACTTTACTAGCTAACCGACCGGCCCATACTTCCCTCTTTCTTTTTTTGAAGAAGTTTATCTTTTTTTATAAATTTAATTCAAACTGAACCCATTATCCATGAGCAGAAATAAACCCATCATTCCACTGGAAACTCTCGTTAACGAATATGATCGGATGGACAAGGTCCGGCTTTTTACCGATCAATTTATCGATATCATGCTGAACCATCGGCAGAGCGGGCATCCCGGCGGTCCTCGCTCCAAGGTCCACCAGTTGGTCGCCATGATGGTCACTGGCGCCATGAGATGGGATGTGCGCAATCCCGTCGCCCCTTTGGGCGACCGCTATGTGCTCGTGGCGGGCCACTGTATTCCCCTCGTTTATGCCGGTTTGTCGGTCGTCAATTATGCCATGAAGCTGCGCCATCAGTGGACTGGCGATGACCGCTTTCTCATTCAAGGAGGCTCGGACAGAATTTTATTGCCCGAAGATTTGCTTACCCTGCGCCGTAACAAAGGGCTGCCCGGCCACGCCGAATTCGAGGGGAAATCTCTTTTTGTGAAATTTAACACTGGCCCCTCCGGGCATGGAGCACCCGCCGCTGCCGGGGCCGCAGTGGCCCTCAAACACGCCGGTTGCGAAGAGGTTAATGTCTTCGCCATCGAAGGGGAGGGTGGTCACAGCGCCGGCACTCACCACGAAACAAAAAATTCCGCCTATGGCCTGGGATTGTCCAACCTCATTTATGTTTTTGACTGGAACGACTACGGGATCGACGCCCACACACACTCCTCGGTCGTTCATGGCAATCCGGAAAGTTGGTTCAAGCCTTACGGTTTCAAGGTCGATGGAACGGAAAACGGAAGCGATTTTTCCAGTGTCGTGCCGACTTTTTATGAATGCCTGTTTGGGGAAAATCCGCAAAATGCTCCCCGTTGCGCCTGGTTCAAGACCATCAAAGGCCGTGGTTATGGTGTCACCGGTTACAAATCGCACGGGGCCGCTCACAAACGAAACAGCGAACTCTTCTGGAAAACCAAGGAAGAATTTCAGCAAGCTTACGATGTTTCCTTCGAAGGTTTTGGTCAGGGCGACCCGGGGCCTGAAAAGGCCACCGATCAGGCGGCGAGCCATATCGAGACCGTATGTCAGGCCATGGCTGGAGACCGCCAACTGGTCGAATGGTTGACCGATCGATTGGTTCAAATAGGCGATTCCGTCCCCGAAAAAATCGAGGGCCTGCACGTGGATATGGGCAAGGACCTTCTTGCTGAGGACAAAATCTTTACCGATTACGAAAACTACCCCGCTGAACTGTTTGCCCAACCCGGTGCAAAGGCGCCCAATCGAGTGGGGTTTGAAAAATTCGGCGCATGGTTCAACTCCCATGCCCTCAAGGAATATGGAAGGCCTCTGGTCATTGCCATGTCCGCCGATTTGGCCGAATCGACCAACATCGCCGGTTTCATGAAAGATTTCGGTGATAACAAGGGAACCGGATGGTATCATCGCGACAATAACCCCACCGGAGCGCTCCTCCCCCAGCAAATCACCGAATTTACCAATTCCGGTATTTGTGCCGGGTTGGCTTCGGTTAATTTCGCCACCGACGGGGAAAACAAATATGCGGGTTATATCGGATCTTGCTCCACTTATGGATCATTTTCCTACCTCAAATACGGACTCATGCGGCTCTTTTCACAACTCGCCCAGGACTGCAATTTAAAGACCGGTCGCGTAATCTGGGTGGCGGGCCATTCCGGGCCGGAGACGGCAGAGGACTCGCGCACCCATTTTGGAATCTTTTCACCTGGAGTTACCCAGCTTTTTCCCGATGGCCATGTCATCAACCTCCATCCCTGGGAGCATAACGAAGTCGCTCCCGCCCTCGGCGCTGCCCTCGCCACCGATGTGCCCATTATCGCCCTGCACCTGACCCGCCCGCCGGTTGAAATACCCGACCGGGAGGCTCTTGGAATGGATTCCTACCTCATGGCCGGCAAGGGCGCCTATGTGCTTCGCCCTTACGATGATCGGCCCCACGCGGGTGTTATGCTTGTTCAGGGCACAAGTGCGGTTGCCAGCACGGTCAAGCTGCTTCCCTGGCTCGCTCAGGAAGGTCCCAACATCAAAATTGTCTGTTGCGTTTCCTATGAGCTATTTGCCCGGCAAAGTGAAGATTATATGAACAGAGTTCTTCCCGTTGAAGAATGGAGCAATTCATTCATTGCCGCAACCCAGGCCCGGCGAACCGTTCGTGACTGGATTCTCGATCGCGACCTTGAGCGCTATGCCATCACCCCTGATTACGACAACCGCTGGCGTACCGGTGGAAGCCTCGACGAAATTGTGGCGGAGTCCCACCTCGACCCGGAGAACCTGAAAGAGGGCATTGTGCGTTTTGCCAATCGGTAAACGCTGCTCCCCATCATAGTTCCTCAGACCCAGCCACTTAGCTGGAGAAAATTCGTTAGCCAACGCGATTCCGGTTCGCTGTTATCCAATTTTATAACGGCCAATAGAATTGGATTCATTAGATTGGTTAAGTAGCTTCGTGTTTCGGCGATATTTAGATTACCTCTAAATACAAGTGTCTCATGTGGATTGAGGCATAGGCAATTTGCATCCCTGATCAAGAATCCGCTACCTTCCAGTATTCCAATTCCAACCGAGAAGTATGAAAATTCTGAAAAATCTTCTATTTTCGGAACGTAGGTTTTGTTGCTGGGAATATCATCTTTTCAAACGCTGTTTTCACAGTATTCGCCTTTGGGCGCCGGACTCGTTTTTGCGCAATTCCGGCGGCCAATCCTTGCTCTTTTTTAGCAATCACCATACCTGGTGGGATGGTTTTTTAGAGGCCCCTGTAATTGAGCGCTACCGGCTTCAACCAGTGTTCTTTATTCGGACCGAAAATAATCTGGGGGATACTTCAAACGAATTTGGAGAGAATCGGGCAAAGGGCAGGGCAGTCAGCTTGAATCCTTCTTATTTCGTCTATCCGCATGGACAGCCTCTTTCCAATGATGGGGCCTGGCCTGCCTATAACCGGCAGTTGGCTGCATTTCTGGGAGATTCCCCTTTGCCCGCCCTGCCCATGGCTAAAAAAATTGTTCATGGCCGCTATGCCCGGCCGGAGGCATTTATCGAAATTGGCCAGCCTTTAAAGCCTGAGTCAAAAGAGAATAGCAAGGAATCAAATGCGGACCGATTTGAGAAAGTCCACCGTCGTCTTTATGAAAAATTACTCAGACGAATAGCAAAACAGGATTACTCGGGGGCCATTTTGCCGCTTCCCCCCAGGAAGGCATCCGGAAAAATCCAATCCACTTGACGCCTTTAACGCATATAAGTAGCGTCCTGCCAATTGCGGAAATCATCAACCACGATAGATGACCCCTTCTTTTGAAAAATTGCAGAAAACGCTCAAAAAACTTCCGGGCCTCGGCTATCGGTCGGCGGAGCGGATTGCCCTGCATTTGACGGTGGAAAAACCTTCCTTGTTGCCCGAACTTACTGCTGCCCTGGAGGAGGCCGCCGGTAAAATAAAACGCTGCGGGCAATGTGGAAATCTTTGCGAGGACGACCTTTGCGCCATCTGTCTCCATCCAAAACGGTTCCACGACCTGATCTGCGTCGTCGAGCAGGTTCCCGACCTTGTCGCCATCGAGCGATCGGGCGCTTACACGGGACTCTATCATATCCTGCACGGAAAACTTGCCCCCATCCACGGAATTGGACCCGAAGACCTGAATTTAGAGGCGCTCGGACGCCGACTGGAAAAAGGAGACATTTCTGAAATCATTCTTGCGTTATCCAACGATATCGAAGGAGAGGCCACTTGCCATTACATCCAGGAAACCCTCATCGGGGATCTCCCCCTGAAAGTATCCCGCATTGGGTTCGGCCTGCCCAGCGGAGGCGGCATTGTTTACGCCGATTCGGTCACCCTCAAAAGCGCCCTCGAAGGCCGCCGTGATTTTCATTGATCCCGATACCCTTAAAAGTGCTACTCCACATCCAAGCACATCGAAGGTGTGCAATTCGCAAGCCTGGGGAGCAACCCCTGAACACTCGGACCTACCCTAATTTATAAAACCCTGAAGGGGTTTCATTCCTCTTTTGAGATAGGTTCTGGTTTAGGCCGTTTGGAACATTGGGATAAACTATCCGGCCATTTTAGAGTTGCCAAACTGATCGATAAGTTGGACGATCAATCAACCTGAGTTCCACCAAAGACTGAAATACCGGCAACAGAAAGCAGCGGGCGTAGTTTAGTGGTAGAACGTGAGCTTCCCAAGCTTGAGGTGGGGGTTCGATTCCCCCCGCCCGCACCAATTTGCATTTATCGACATATGGTTTTTTTCTCTCCCTTTAAAGCCTTAGTCAGAGAGAATATATCTTGGCCATGCAAAAGGCACTAATCTAACCATCGTAGTATCTACCGCATGAAATAGCGCCAGATGGTGGGCATTTTGGGTGAAAATAGAAGAAACTCCTCAAAAATGATTTGCAATTGATGGATAATAGAGCTAACTTGGCTTTACATCGATTTGTAAAACCCGGAGGCTCCCATGAAATATGCTTTTTTGTGTTTGTTCTTTATTCTGTACGGTGATTGCTGTGCTGGTTTGCTTAATCAGCCTTTGCATCCCGATAAAAGTGGCAAGTGGACCGTATCCTTGATCGAAGAGGATGTTGAAAATAAACACCACAATCAGATTGTAGCTGAGTGGGTTTCCAATTATAGTAATATGAATCTGCAAACGGCCTTGCGGTTTGCAAAATATGTAGCCGTCAGAGAAGCAGCCAGGCAGGAATATTTCTAGAACCTATCTCAAATTCGATGATGTTGATGCAGAGAGCAATTATGCATTTTGAGCAAGGCGCGACGGGGCTTGCCGGGCTGGCAGCCCGGCTGCCCCGCCGGAACGCTGCTCAAACACATAACTGCCTCTGTCCAAAGGATTTGTGCGGCACGGCAGCACCTGCTGCGTTGGTTTGCGCCCGAGGGGCTTCCAGCCCATCCGGGCGCAAAGCCGCCTGGCATCTGCCGCCGTGGCGCTACAAACATCATTCATCTGCGATTTTGAGATAGGTTCTAATATCTTTTAATTAGCCCATGCCTCGCCTTTGCCTGTTCCTATTTCTTTGCCTGGTT
>JAJFLV010000179.1 GCA_021772535.1 Opitutales bacterium
GATGGCTTTCGAGTAATGCTGACGCACTTGTAAAACCGCCTCCAGAGCACGTGTGCCCGCTGCTTCATCCACATCGACAAAAAGCCGGATGGCACCGGTGCCATTGAGGATGGCCAATTTGATGGTTTCCTCAACCCGCCCGAAAACCTCCTCTTGAGTATAAGCTCGTTTGACATAACCGGCCGCCTCGAAACGGGGCAATTTCTGCACCTCTTCTGGCTGCAGGGCGAGGGCTCGCCGCCAGAAAGATTTGGCTACATGCAAGTGCCCATTGACGAACGCGGGTAATGCCAGACGACCTGAGGCATCGATTTCCTGAGCGTTTTCGGAGGTTAAATTTAAGCCGAGTTGAACAATACGATCATCGGCAATGCCGATATCGGCAACGGTTCCATCCCGTAGCATGGCGTTTTTAACAATCAGGTCCATTTCATCGATTTGAAGTTCTCAACCTGCCCGGTAATGGCTCGCTCCGTGGGTAAACGCTCGACGCTGCTGGCCCCGAAAAAACCGGCAACTCCTTCGGTGTTGTCCAATATGTACTGGGCGTCCTCCGGTTCGCTGATAGGACCGCCGTGGCAGATGACGAGGATATCCTCGCGCTCCGATTTGGCTGCGTCGTGAATTGCCTGGATTTCCACCGCACATTGCTCAAGGGTTTTGGCTGTTTGAGCGCCGATTGTTCCCTTGGTCGTCAGGCCCATGTGGGCGACCAGCACATCCGCACCCGCCCTGACCATTGCGAGGGCTTCTTCCACCGTAAAAACATAGGGGGTGGTCAAAAGATCGAGATTATGAGCCTCTGCAATCATATCCACCTCCTTGTCGAAACCCATTCCGGTCTCCTCCAAGTTTTGTCGAAAGACTCCATCGCAAAGGCCGACGGTGGGGAAGTTTTGCACTCCCGAAAAACCGATCTCCTTTATCTGTCGTAAAAAGACCGGCATGAGGCGAAAAGGATCGGAGCCGCAAACTCCTGCCAAAACCGGCGTTTTCCGGACCACAGGGAGAACCTCGGCGGCCATTTCCACCACGATGGCGTTGGCGTCGCCATAGGGCATGCAACCGGAGAGGGATCCATGCCCGGCCATGCGAAAACGGCCTGAGTTGTAAATAACGATCAGGTCGGCTCCACCAGCCTGGGCACATTTTCCGGACAGGCCCGTTCCCGCGCCAGCTCCTATTATGGGCCGGCCAGCTTCCGCTTGAGCGCGGAGGTTAAAAAGGATTTCCGATCGCGATTTTGACACTTTCATTTCGCTCATTGATTTTCGGTTCTATTGGTTGATCAAATTCAGAAGCTCCTTCCAGGCTGCTTCGGAAAAGGAAGGATGGTTGATATCCACATCCATTTCATGAATTGGGATGTCGGGCCGGAGGTTTTCCTTGATGGTTGAAAAAAGAGCTTCATCGGCCTCTGGCGAATGGAAGGGCTGGCCCTCCATGGCAATTACGGAAATTCCTTTCAGAGGCAGAAAAACCGCCACCGGCCCAGTGGACAGATTTACCTTTTGGGCGAAAATTCGTCCCAACTCCCTGGATTCCTCGGGGGTGGTACGCATCAAGGTGATGTTCGGGTTGTGCTCGTAAAACAGGCGACCTTCAAACTTGGTCGGGATTGTATTGGGCGCCCAAAAGTTGACCATATCCAGGCAGCCGGGGGCCGCCACGGTGGGGATACCATTGCGGGCCGCCGCTTCCATGCGGTGCGGACCTGCGGCCAATACCCCCCCCACCAGTTCGTCCGCCCATTCCGTCGTGGTAAGGTCGAGAACCCCAGTGATAAAGCCGTCCTCGATCAGGCTTTCCATCGTTTTGCCTCCCACTCCCGTGGCATGAAAAATGAGTACCTCGTAACCGGCCGCTTCCAGGGCCTTGCTGGCGGCCTGCACACAATCGGTGGTATTGCCAAACATGGAAGCAGCAATAAGAAGCCGGTCTTCGCCTTTCGGGATTTCCGTTTCCGCCATGCCGCAAACACAACCGGCGGCTTGGGAAATCACCTGTCGGGAAATCCGGTTGATCCCGCTCACATCGACGATGGAGGGAATCATCACAATGTCCTTGACCCCCACATAGTCTGAGACATCGGTTCCCGCCACAGTGGATACCATCACTTTGGGAACTCCCAGGGGTAGCGCTCTCATGGCAGCCGTCCCAACCGATGTGCCAGCGCTGCCGCCCATGCTAATAAGTCCGTCGAATTTTTTCTCCCCCCATAGCCCGGCAACAATTTCGCAAATACCCTTTGCCATGGCCGCAACGGCGCGCCCGCGGTCATTGGCGGACGCCAGTTCCTCCAGATTTTCTCCAGCAGCAGCAGAAACCTCGCCGGCTGGAACGTCGGGTGTTAACAAATCCGATCCCTTAATTCCTACATCGATGAGCAAAGTCTTGTGGCCGCGCTGCTCAATCTGGTTTTTCAGAAACTCAAATTCAGCTCCCTTCGTGTCCAGAGAACCGATAATTGCAATGACAGACATAAAGCGGAAAGTATTTAATCGCCCCAAACATTGTCAAGCAACCGAGGCCTGATGAAGTCTGGGTGGGTGCCGTTATCCTCAGCGCCGCATTGGCAACATGAAAATTTTCGATCCTATTTTACGATTGAATTGGCTGCATTGTTACCTATCATCAAAGATAATGAGCAATCTGATAACCTCATCGAAAGATACCTTGGGCGGGACTCCAGTTTTTTCGGGAACGCGCGTTCCATTTCAAGCTTTGATAGATTACCTGGAAGCGGGTGACTCCATTGATACTTTTTTAGACGATTTCCCAACCGTCTCCCGTGAGCAGGTCATTGCGACCATGGAAAGGACAAAGAAAAACCCTTTATTTCCTAAAACCGTAGAGTATCTGAGCAGATAGGAATAAGGATTTAGAGTTACGATTATGGACAAAACACAAAAGCGGGAGTTAACCACCTTACCGTTTCATTTTAGATACCCCGGTGCTTGCTTCGGGAAGATTCATTTCTGCTTTTTTCCCATAAATTCTTGAGATTCATCTGGCAATTTTTTCGTCCACCAAGGAATCTTCATTAAATTGTTTGCATTTTCTTTTGGAGAAAAGACATGAATTTTTTCATTGGTGAAATAGTTCCAAAATAAAGATTCACATTTTTTGTCAATAATCTGAAAATCTCCCGCTTCCTGACTTTTAAGAAGAAATTCTAGGTATGCATCAAGCGGCTCAGGGCCTCCTTGTTGATAGATAACGCGACCTCCGTATTCTTCATAGAGCGCCAGGTTTACTTTCCAGGCTTGGATAAATTGTTTTGCAGGTCTTTCCCAGCGCGTTCTATCCATACCGGAATTTTCCTTTATATAAGCTGCGACCCTTAAATTGGAATTGATGATTCGTTCATACATTTCCAGCTTTGATCTTAGCTCTGCTTTATCACTCTCAGACAGTGATTCATCGTCCACCTGTTTTAGAATTTTTTCTCTTTCCCTCTCCCTTCTTAGGTATTCTTTTTGATTCAACTCCTGGGTTTTAATGACGAAGGTATTAATTTCATCAGGCGTCGGGGAGATATGGTTTTCTTTCGCATAGGCATCAAACAGACTACGCAAAATGATTCCCCTCAAAAGGTCTTTCTGGCTAAAAGTGATGTCTTTGCCTAGGACTTTCGCAATAACCGAATCCTGTTCTGGAATTTTTGTATCTTCCGCATGTAAATGAAAGAAAAGGGGAAAAACAAAAAGTAAAACACTAAGAGCTAGCAAAGATTTCATCTTTCTTCTTATAGTGAATTCTTGAGCTAAGCAGCTATACTTTTGATGATTATTTTTTCGATAAAATATACTATTTATAGAATAGTAAAATAAAAATCAAATTTTTAAAGATGGCCTTGGTGATTTGTCATCAATGTTTCTCACCCGTTTGCGTAATTTGCGGCTAATCATGAATATAAATATTCACCTATCAGACGCCGCCAAGGCTTGTTCGATGTCTTCGAGGAGGTCTTCTGCGTCTTCGACTCCTACGCTGAGGCGGACTAGAGTGTCGCCTACGCCGCGTTGTTCGCGGATTTCTTTAGGGATGCTGGCGTGGGTCATGAGGGCGGGATGATTACAGAGCGATTCGACACCGCCGAGGCTTTCAGCTAACGAAAACACTTTGAGGCTGGAGCAGAATC
>JAJFLV010000180.1 GCA_021772535.1 Opitutales bacterium
GAACTTTTTCAAAGTTCCGCCCAGGAACTGCTGGAAACATGCACCGGCATTCTCCACTTGCAGGAACGCCAGAGAGTAAAACTGTTTATTCGCAGAGAGACTTTCGGACGCTACTTTTCCTGCTTCGTTTTTATTCCACGCGATCGTTACAATACACAGATTCGCGAACGGGTTCAGTCCGTACTCATGGTTGCCTTGCGGGGAAAAATGGTCAAATCGAGTGTGGTTATGACGGAGTCCGTCCTGGCCCGCGTGCATTACATCATCCACACCACCCCATGGGATTTTCCCAAGGCCCAGGTGCCCATCATCGAGAAGAAAATCGCCGCCACGGTGCGTTCATGGGAGGATAACCTAAGCGACGCCCTCAAGGATCAATTCGGAGAGGAGGTGGGCCTCAAGTATTTCCGCCGTTACAGCAAAGTCTTTCCAGCCGCCTACAGGGAAGATATTTTGCCTCACGATGCGGCTCAGGATATCGCCCAGATCGCGGCCCTCACTCCTGATTCGGAGAACCTTCGCCTGAGCCTCTACAGACCGCAACCATCCGGCGAAAATAAATTGAGCCTGAAAATATTTCGCCGGGAGAAAGTCATCCCCATCTTCGAGGTATTACCCATGCTGGAAAACATGGGACTGCAAGTACTCAGCGAACGACCCTACCGGTTGAAATTCAAGGATGGCTCTCTCATTTGGATTCAGGATTTTGAAATGGAGTGCGGACAATTGGACGTCTTCGATCCGAAGGAGGTGGACGGAATATTCAAGGACACTTTTATCCAGACCTGGCTTGGCCGGATGGAAAACGATGGGTTCAACAAGCTGGTTTTACGCTCCCGGCTGACAAGCCGCCAAACCATCATGCTGCGGACCTACTGCAAGTACCTTTTGCAGGCGCGTGTGCCCTTCAGTCAAGCCTACATGGAAAAGGCGCTGGAGGCTAACCATGAGATCGCCCAGCTCCTCGTTCAGCTTTTTGAAAACAAATTCGATCCGGATGGTTCGGAAAAGCAGCGAAGGCGGGAGCAAAAGGCTCTCTCCAAGAAGTTCAATCAATCCCTCCAGACCGTCCGCAGCCTGGACGAAGACAGGATATTGCGACGTTTTTTCGACGCAATCAAGGCAACCTTGCGGACCAATTATTTTCAGGTAACTGAAAGCGGTGATTTCAAGCCGCAATTATCCATTAAACTGGATCCCGGGCAGATCCCGAATCTGCCCGAACCCCGCCCCATGTTTGAAATTTTTGTCTACTCTCCGCGCTTTGAGGGAATTCACCTGAGGGGAGGCCGAATCGCCCGCGGAGGTCTCCGTTGGTCGGACCGCCGGGAGGACTTTCGCACCGAGGTCCTCGGGTTGATGAAAGCCCAAATGGTGAAAAACACGGTAATCGTCCCGGTAGGAGCCAAAGGCGGATTTGTGGCCAAGCGTTTGCCGCATTCCGGTGATCGCAGCGAGGTTATGGCCGAGGTAACGGAATGCTATCGTGGATTCGTTCGCGGATTGCTTGACCTGACGGACAATATCAATGAAATAGAGGCGCTGCCTCCGCTAAATACCGTTTGTGTTGACAAAACAGACCCGTATCTGGTGGTGGCGGCGGACAAGGGAACGGCCACCTTTTCCGATACGGCCAACGAGATATCCCGGGAATACGGATTTTGGCTGGGAGACGCCTTTGCATCAGGCGGTTCTGTCGGATACGACCACAAGGTAATGGGTATCACAGCCCGGGGCGCCTGGGAATCGGTGAAAAGACATTTTCGTGAAATGGGAACGGATTTGAGCAAGGATTCCATAACGGTAATCGGAATTGGAGACATGTCGGGCGATGTCTTCGGCAACGGCTTGCTGCAATCGCGCCTCCTGAAGCTGCGGGCGGCCTTTAACCACCTGCACATCTTTCTCGATCCCGATCCTGACCCGGAGATAAGCTTCCAGGAACGGGAACGAGTCTTCAAGTTGCCCAGATCCAATTGGGCGGATTACAACCAGAAATTAATCTCCGAAGGAGGAGGAATTTTTTCGCGCAGTGAGAAAGAAATTTTCCTTAGCCGCCAATTGAAAAAAATGCTGGGAGTGGAGGACTCCTCCCTCACGCCGGATGATCTCATACGGGCTATTTTGAAGATGGAGGGAGACTTGCTCTGGAACGGAGGCATTGGCACTTACTGCAAAGCATCTACGGAAAATAACGCCGAGGTGGGCGACCATGCCAATGACGGGGTACGCATTAACGGTTCTGAGTTGCGCTGCAAAGTCGTTGGGGAGGGCGGCAATCTCGGCTTCACACAATTGGGCCGGGTTGAGTACGCCCTCAATGGGGGCCGTATTAACGCCGATTTCATCGACAATGCGGGGGGAGTCGATTGCTCCGATCGAGAGGTAAACATAAAAATCCTGCTTAACAAGGCGCTTCTCGAAGGAAATCTGGAAAAGGAAGAGCGCAACAAGCTTCTGCAATCCATGACCGATGCAGTGGCCTCTTTAGTTGTACTGGCCAACTACCGCCAAACACAGGCCATCAGCATGATGGAATCCAGGTCAGCCGAACGCCTGAACGAACATGCTTTTCTTATACGAGCCCTTGAGCGGGACGGTTTCCTAGACCGTGAACTGGAGTTTTTGCCCTCCGATGGAACCATAGATGAGCGCCAAAAGGCCGGCCAGGGTCTCACTCGCCCGGAATTGTCGGTCTTGCTCTCTTATGCAAAGATCACCATTTACAACGATCTGGTGGACTCCTCCGTGCCCGAAGATTCCTATCTGGCACAGGAACTGGAGCAATATTTTCCCAAGCCTCTGCACGAATCCTACCGGGACCTGATGGAAGGCCACACATTGCGCCGGGAAATCCTTTCCATGCTTGTGACCAACAGCATGGCACACAGGATGGGCCCCACTTTCGCTTATCGAATGCGTGAGGAAACCGGCGCTGATATAGCCCGCATTGCGCGTGCTTATACCATCGCGAGGGAAGTTTTTTCGGCCAGATTGCTCTGGTACGAAATCGAGAGCCTGGACAATGCCATCGATGCGTCCTTGCAATACGAGATGATGTTCGACATCAGCCGCAGCCTTAAACATGTCACCCGTTGGTTGCTGCAAAGGCCAAGCCGCTGTGAAAATATTCAGGAAGCCGTAACGGCTTACAAACCGGGCATGGATATTATCATGGAAAACCTCTCCCGATCCCTGGCTCAACCCGAAAAATTGTTGGCTTCCACCGAAACGTTAAAAGCACAAGGGGTTTCAAAGACAGTTTCTGACCGAATTGCGGGATTGGAATTCATGTATCCGATTCTCGATATTATTGAGGTGGCTGCCCAAAGCAACGTAGACTTGAAATGGCTGGCATCTTGTTATTTTGAGTTGGGTGTCAAGGTGCAATTGAACTGGCTGCGTAACCAAATTGAGAACTTGACCGTCGAAGGGCATTGGCAAGCGGTTGCCCGGGGCACCTTGCGGGAGAATATTTATGAATTGCAGCGGGAATTGCTCGTTCGGGTGATCGCTCAAAACGGCAAAGTTTCACCCCGGAAGTCTGTGTCCCTGTGGGTGGAAAAAAACCAAACGAGCTATAATCATTCCCTCAGCAATCTGGAAGACATGAAAGCGTCAGGTCCTCTCGACTTTGCCACCCTCTCGGTCGCCCTGCAGGTTATCCGCAGGCTGTCCCAGCCCGATCAGCAGTCGTAAAAAAGCTGACGCCTTTCCTAGCAAAGAGTAAATTAATTAGAACCTATCTCAAATTCGATGATGTTGATGCAGAGAGCAATTATATTTTTTGAGCAAGGCGCGACGGAGCTTGCCGGGCTGGCAGCCCTGCTGCCCCGACGGAACGCTGCTCAAACACATAACTGCCTCTGTCCAAAGGATTTGTGCGCCACGGCAGCACCTGCGGCGTTGGTTTGTGCCCGAGGGGCGTCCAGCCCATCCGGGCGCAAAGCCGCCTGGCATCTGCCGCCGTGGCGCTACAAACATCATTCATCTGCAAATTTGAGATAGGTTCTACTCAAAAACCGCAATCTTTTCGTTAACAACGAAATCATGTTCATCCTCTTCGTTCCAACGGTCCAGTGTCGGCGAATAAGTCGAAACGTAGATCTTTTCTTCACCGGGAATGAAAGTTAAAATTCTCAGCCAGCCGTTTCCGCCGTTTGTAACCATCTGGTAGTTGGAGAGAATCTGATAAACAGGATTACCCTGATCGCCGTTGCTGATCAGCCTTCCGGCTCCGTCTCCCTTGATGTGTCCGCTTATGACGAGGAAAATATTCTCATGGCGGCGCACAAATTTATCCCACATCTGTTCACCGTCGTTGAATTTGGGATCATGTTTGTGCGGGTTGTAGCGGTCGCCCTCGCCAACACGTGTATCGTCGGAATACATGTAGCAATGGGTGGCCACGATGACACTTTTGTCCCGCTGCCGCGCCAACAATTCGTTGGCCCAGCGCAAGGTCTCATCGGAAGGGCCGAATTCCAGGCTCACCACCATAAAATCCCTCCCACCGGCACTGAAAAAACAGTAGTTATTTTCATTGGTGACACCTTTGTGGCCGCCATACCAGGACTTACCCTTGAATCGCAGCGGCGGAAAGATTGCATTGAACTTGCTCGAATTGTGAATGACTTTCCCATTCACCTTGCTCATATCGTGGTTCCCGGGAGCAACACTGTAGGGGACGATGCCATCAAGCGTACCCATGGCCTTATCCGCCACAACCCACTCCGCATCGGTGTTTTCATCCACGATATCGCCGAGATGAATGACGAACCTTATGTTGAGCTTTTCCCGGTTCTCCCTGACCCATTCTGTCTGCGCATAAAATAGTGCCGGATTGTAATAAGAATACCTCTGGGTGTCCGGTAGCGCGATGATTGAAAACTCACCTTTTGCGGTGTCTATTGGCCGGGGTAATTTCCCCAAAACATTGTCAGTGGAACCAAGAAATAAAATGCCGGCCACCAGAAAAAAAACTGGTTTTGCCAAAACATCGATTCTCGACCCCTGAATACTCTTAACTAGATTCGCCATGTCGTTTAACAGAATAGATCAACAACAACTGGAGAGACGATTTTTTTCTCCTTAATCCGGAGGGAAATTGCAAAGCAGGTTGAACTTCTTGAAAGACTCAATTTAAATTCGGGAAAGGAGAATTGCTATGTCAGGATTGAAGCGGTCGAAAATTGTGATTGTCGCAGCAATGGCTGTCGCGACCTGCCTGCCGGGACTGTCCTCATATGCCCAAAACCATGCGCCGAACCCCTATCGCGCTGTGGAGGGAATTTGGGGCAAGCTTCGGGAGGGAAGAGAATGGGGTTCAACCAGCGCGGTTGCCCCGGCTGGTGACGGCAGCGGCAACATTTGGGTGGCAGAGCGATGCGGGCAGAACAATTGCATCGATCGAGAAGATATTCCCCCTGTCCTTCTATTCGATTCTTCCGGCCGGCTCCTGAAAAGCTTCGGGGCCGGATTGATCGTCATGCCCCACGGAATCGATGTCGATCCATCCGGCAACGTTTGGATCACCGACACCGGAACGCATAATGGAAAGGGTTATCAAGTTCACAAGTTCAGCCCCAATGGGGAGCTCCTCATGACGCTTGGCGCCCCCGGCGGAGCCGACGACGCACCGGATAGTTTTAACGGTCCCGCCGACGTTCTGGTTGCACCCAACGGGGACATATTTATCGCCATCGGTCATCTTGGCCGAGGTGATGACAATCGCATCGCCAAGTTTTCAAGTGAAGGCGCCTTCATTAAGTCGTGGGGAAAGACGGGAAGCGGTCCCGATGAGTTCCGTGATCCCCACGCCCTGGCAATGGATTCACAGGGCCGGTTGTTCGTGGGCGACCGGCAAAACAACCGCATCCAGATCTACGACCAAGAGGGCAATTATCTTGCCACCTGGACCCAATTTGGCCGGCCGAGCGGGCTTTACATTGATCAAAACGACATTCTCTATTGCGTCGACTCGGAGTCGACCACCAGCCGCAACCCGGGCTGGAAGCGGGGGATCCGAATCGGAAGCGCCAGGGACGGGTGGGTCACCGCATTCATCCCTGACCCTGTCCTGGACCCGGACAATACCGGCACCAGTGGGTCGGAAGGAGTGGCAGCGGATTCCAAGGGCAACGTTTACGGGGCCGAGGTTAACCCGAAAATGTTGAGGAAATACGTCAGACGATAGAGCTAAGAGAGTGTCTAAGGTTTAAACAAGTCCCTAACGCCTGTCTATTATCCATTATTCCCAACTCAAGAAACCGGGCTAGGGACGAGGCTCCATTTTAGATACCAGGGGCCAAGAGCGGAATCTTTATTGAGACAAACAATCCCCCCGTTTTGAAATTTAACAACAGTTTTCCCTGCAGATCCAGTAAGTAAATAAGAGGCCATTTTCTCCATAAAAGGCAAATGGCCGACGAGCATCAGCCTATTTCCATCGTTTTGGTCCAGGCCAAGTATATCGGAAAGAGCAGCAACATCCTCGAGCGGTCCCAAACCGGAAATTTCCTCTACCTCTCCGCCGGACAGGAGTTTTGCAGCCATAATTTCTGCTGTTTGCCGGGCTCTTTTCTTTCCGCTGTGGCGAACACCGGAAACCTGCACTCCGCTTTCACTTGCCTGGTCGGCAATACGGGAAACCTCTGCAATCCCGGCCTCGGAAAGTCCCCGCTCCGGGTCTTCCTCCTTGGAAAGGCTTAAACCATGTTGCACCAAATATAAGGCCATTTTTTTTCAGTAGTCGTAATTTCAGAATGTAAATAAAGTCAGCCCTGAGCAAGCAAAAGAAAAATAGAACCTATCTCAATTTGGCAGGTCTCAACCTATCATTCGGCTTACCAGGGCAGGTTTTGGAGCCCGAGAATACCGCTTGACCCCATCCCTTGAAATCCGTTTCATACTGCATTCCAGGCTGGAATATTTTATTTTTTAGAAAAATCGAATAATGGATGTCTTATTGGCACAACCGCGGGGTTTTTGCGCCGGGGTGGTTCGGGCAATTGATATTGTCGAGACCGCCTTGGATATTTATGGCCCGCCTGTTTATGTACTGCACGAGATTGTGCACAATCAATGGGTTTTGAAGGATTTGCAGTCGAAGGGAGCTGTTTTCGTAGAAGAACTGGAGGAGGTTCCCAATGGCGCGAATATTATTTTTAGCGCCCATGGAGTGGCCAATGACCGGGTGGAAATAGCCAAAAAGAGGAATTTGCACATTATCGACGCTACCTGCCCGCTTGTCACAAAGGTGCATTTGCAGGTTGCCCGCCACGCCCGCGCCGCCCGGGAGGTAGTCCTGATCGGCCACGCGGGGCATGTTGAAGTCAATGGAACCCTGGGTCAGTACAACAAGGAATTCGGCGGAGAAATCTACCTCGTACAAAATGTGGAAGACGTTGCCAGGTTGGAAGTTAAAAATCCTTCGGAACTGGCCTTTGTAACCCAGACTACTCTATCTGTGGACGATACCATGCTGATTATCGAAGCGCTCAAGACGCGCTTTCCGGAAATTGTTGGCCCACGGAATAACGATATCTGCTATGCCACCCAAAATCGTCAAAACGCAGTTCGCCAGTTTACCGGAAAAGTCGATTTACTATTGGTTGTTGGGGCCCGCAATAGTTCCAATTCAAACCGGTTGAGGGAACTCGGCGAGCATCAGGGGCTGGATGCCTATTTAGTGCAGGATGCAGACGATCTGGATCCTACCTGGTTCCGGCAGGGCATTCAGGTGGGTCTTACGGCGGGAGCTTCCGCCCCGGAAGTTCTGGTCAAAGGAGTGCTGGATAAATTACAGGAATTCGGCATTACCAGTGTTGAAGAAATGGATGCTGAACCGGAATCAGTAGCATTTCCCTTACCTAAGGAATTGACCGCCAGGATGGCGGAATCATCCTGATTGCAGCAATACTTTACCTTTCATTCCGGAATTTGTTATTTTTAATTAGGAAATCAGCATTATGGGCATACCGATACGCCAACAATTAAAAGTCGCCAGCTACATTATGGGTCAAAAAATACGAGGGGTTAAACGCTACCCCCTTGTACTCATGCTCGAGCCGCTCTTTCGCTGCAACCTGGCCTGTTCCGGGTGCGGAAAAATCGACTACCCGGATGAAATTCTCAACAAACGCATGAGCAAGGAAGATTGCCTGTCGGCAATTGATGAATGTGGAGCGCCCATCGTCTCCATTGCCGGCGGCGAGCCTTTGGTCCACAAGGAAATGCCGGAAATCGTTGAGGGTTTCGTGAAAAAGAAAAAATTCGTCTATCTTTGCACCAATGCACTGCTGTTGAAGCGCAGGATGATGGATTACAAACCCTCCGTTTACCTGACCTTTTCCATTCATCTGGATGGAAACCAACACCGCCACGATACATCGGTCTGCCAGGAAGGCGTCTTCGACAAAGCCGTGGAAGCGATTCAGATGGCGGTGGAAAAAGGATTCAGGGTAAATGTCAACTGCACCCTCTTTCAGGGCGAGTCGGCGGAGGAAGTAGCCGAATTTTTTGATGATACCACCAAATTGGGAGTGGAAGGCATCACCGTTTCCCCCGGATTCAGCTACGATCACGCCCCCCAGCAGGATGTTTTTTTACAAAGAAGCGCCAGCAAACGATTGTTTCGCCGGATTTTCGAATTCGGCAAGAGCCGCCGGTGGCCCCTCAATCATTCCACGCTATACCTGGATTTTCTGGCCGGAAACCAAACCTACCACTGCACTCCTTGGGGAAACCCTACTCGAAACTTGTTTGGCTGGCAACGACCCTGCTATTTGCTGGTGGACGAAGGGTATGCTCCCACCTTCAAAAGCCTCATCCAGGAGACAGACTGGGAAAAATACGGGACCGGCAACAACCCCAAGTGCGCTAATTGCATGGCGCACTGCGGTTTTGAGCCCACCGCCGTCAACGATGCCGTCAACCACCCATTGAAAGCATTCCAAAAATTTATCCAAGGTCCCGGAACGGATGGTCCCATGGCGCCGGAACTGCCCATTGCATACGCAAAAGAAAAATCATCGGCTTCCACTGCAACACTTCCGGTCGAACCAAGCAGAGCGCCGCTGAATCCAAATAGCTAGGGCCCCGGTCAAAGATGTTCGTCCAGGCATGGGAATGGGAGTTTCTCTGGACCGCCCTCGCCGGGTTATCAGCTCTCATCTGGCTGATTATTTTAATGCTTCCCTCAAAACCATGGAGGAACAGGGAAGTTTTGGAAGCGGATAAGTCTTTGATAGAAAATGATTTATCCGATCTTACCGTTCTCATACCGGCCCGCAATGAGGAGGCAGTTATCGAGCAAACCCTTCAGTCGGTGCTTAAACAGGGTAAAGGGCTGCATATCCTGTTGGTCGACGACGATTCGGAAGATCATACGGCCCACATAGCTCAAATGGCCGGAGGAGACTCCCTGCGTGTTCTGTCCGGCGATCCACTTCCCGCTGGATGGTCGGGGAAACTCTGGGCCTTGCAACAGGGGTGGCAGGAGGTGGGAACCAGGTATCTGTTGTTGCTGGATGCCGATATCGAGCTGGTTGAAGGAATCGTCCCCGCATTGCTGAAAAAACTTACGGAACAAGAACGACAATTTGTTTCTCTAATGGCTATGCCCTCGATGGAGGGAACCTGGGAGAAACTTTTTATGCCCGCATTTGTTTATTTCTTCAAATTGCTCTATCCATTCCACCTGGCCAATTCCGCTTCCTCCAAAATGGCGGCAGCAGCCGGCGGCTGTATCCTGATGAAAACAGAAGTCCTCAAAACAATTGGCGGTTTTGAACCGATCAAGGATGCGTTGATCGATGACTGCACCCTGGCCAGGCGAGTCAAAGAGGCGGAGTATTCGACCTGGATCGGTTTGACGCGGTCGATTCGCAGTATACGGCCTTATGGTGGCTTGGCGGAAATCTGGAACATGGTGGCGCGAACCGCATTTACGCAGTTGCATTATTCTGGTGTCTTGCTGGTGCTCTGCACGGCAATCATGGGATTAGCCTTCTGGGTTCCAGCATTGTTTCCGTTTTTTGGTATTGGCTTGGCCCAATATCTCTCAATATTGGCGTTGACGGGGATGGTGTTAACTTATTTGCCAATACTTTCATACTATGGCAGGTCACCGGCCTGGGCATTCCTCCTGCCTGTCACGGCAAGCATTTTCCTAGGCATGACATGGTCTTCCGCCAGTCGTTATTGGAAAGGTGAGCGTTCCCGATGGAAAGATCGAATTTACCGAAATTAGGGGTGTAAGGATAATCCATGACTGAAGACATATACTTAGGACATATGAATATTAAAAAAGAAAGATTGTTGAAGTGAGTAATAAAATAAAAGTCTCTTCAACTCAGCAGGTCCGTAAGGCGGCCGGACAACGGCTCAATTACGTATCAATTTCTGTTATTCTCCTAGCCTTGACGGCATATCCTTTGTCGGTGTTTTCCGCCGATGAGTCTCAGGCTGTCGTTAACCGCCTGCAAGAAAGCCTGATTGCCTCCATGAAAGGAGGCGCCAAAATCGGTTTTGCCGGCCGCTATGAAGTCCTCCAACCGGTGGTTCTGGAAACACACAGGCTTAAATCGATCGCCCGGGTGGCCATCGGCCGCTACTGGAGGGATCTGAGCGAGCAAGAGCAGAAGACTTATCTGGAGTTATTTTCCCGCTTGAGCGTATCCGGTTACGCCTCTCGATTTTGGAAATTCAAGGGTGAGCATTTTGAGATTGTTTCGGAGGACACCCTGAAAACCGGTAAAAAAATAATAAGATCGGATCTCTACCTCGATGATGGAGATACCATACGGCTGGAATATGTACTCAGCGAGGTCGGCGGGGAGTGGAAAATCATTAATGTTATCGCCAAAGGCATCAGCGACCTGGCCATCAAACGGGCAGAGTATACCAGTATCATGTCCAAAGATGGATTCGATACCCTGCTGGTTAAAATTTCCGAAACCATTGAGAAACTTAAGAATAAACATATCGAGGAGGAAACCCAGGCATGAAGAACGGTGCCTTGGGCCTGATTCCGGGATTTGCATTTTCCGCCGAATACCGAAAGTTGCCGCTGCTTGATAGACAATCGCAATGACATTGAAACTACCTAAATTCGACCACAGCCATGCAAAACGAAAAGTTACCTCGCCCTGGCTGCGACTACTTGCACTTGGAGCGCTAGTGTTGACATCCTCCGGCTGCGTAACCGCCAAAAAGGGCGGCACCCCCGGCGACCCGTTCGAGAAGCCAAACCGGGCTTTTCACTCACTCAACCACAAACTCGACACGATTCTGCTCAAACCTGTGGCCGAGGGTTACGCCAAATCGGTCCCTGCCCCAGTAAGAAAAGGTGTTACCAATTTCTTCAATAACCTGGGAGAAATTAACGTTATTGTTAACGATTTGCTCCAGGGTAAATTCGAGGACGGTTTAGATGATTTCGGCAGATTATTGGCCAATTCCACTCTTGGGCTGGGAGGGATCCTCGATGTGGCCACCCCGATGGGATTGCCCCGGCATGAGGAAGATTTCGGTCAAACCCTCGCCGTTTGGGGTTTTGGACAAGGCGCTTACCTGACGGTTCCCATCCTCGGACCGAGCACAATTCGGGACGAACCCGGACGCCTGGTTGCATCGGCCACCAATATTCTTTTTTACGTCAACGAAAGAGCCATCACTTTTCCGCTCGGTATCCTCAGCACCATAAACCGCCGGGCGAATTTGATCGATGCAATCAAGGAGGTGGACGAGTCCGCCCTGGATCGCTACATTTTTGTCCGTGAAGCCTACCTCGGTGATCGTAATTTTCTTATCTATGACGGCAATCCGCCTCTCGAGGATTTATTTGAGGACGAATTCGATTTCGAATTCGAGGAGGAGGAAGAACAGGAATAATCATCCTGAAACGGACTGTTCACGAATTTACCGGAAGGGATTGTGCCGCATCAGATTTTTTAGGGGATCGACGGGCTTTTGATTGACCAATGGCGCTGCTTTGTTCTTTTTTTCAGGTATGCGAATAAAACATTTACTCGGAAAAATTGTATATATTCCACTTATTGGCTCCCTGTTATTGATCGGGGTTGCCTGCTCCCAAAAAGAGGAACCGGCAGCGGAAATCGAAAAGGCGGAGGCACCCCCCACCCCACCGGAACCAAAACCTATTGCCCCCGATACGGCGGAACAAAAAGCGTTGCAAGCTTTGGGCTACCAATTCGGCCGGGAAGTCAGTTTGAACGTTGGTTTAACGGAGGATCAAATGGAAGCCATATTCGAAGGAATGCGCCGGTTGGCCAGCGGAAAGCCG
>JAJFLV010000019.1 GCA_021772535.1 Opitutales bacterium
CCAATTCTGAAAAAGCGCCTGCAAGCGAAACTGAAGAAAGCAAGGGAAGACCTGGCCGCGGCAACGTCGAAGACAAAAAAGAAGAAAGCCGAGGGTCAGATTGCCAGCCTTACTGCTGCCGGAAAGTCCGATACTTCCCTGAAGAAATACTACGATGAGTGGCGCACTTTCCAAATGAGCGATCACCTTCCTCTCTGGGTCGAGCTGGAGATCGATTTCTCGGACGGTTATCTGGATTACCTTACCGCCTACCAATCTTAGAGGGCGTCTTAGAAGTCGCGGATACCCAAAACAAATTGCTACTCCAGCCATTTTTCCCTACGCTCCATAATGCGGGTGAACTCAAACATTAGGCGAAGAAAAGAATAAGTATGGCTCAACAGATTACACAAATAGCTTTGGTTGTTCGGGATTACGATGAAGCAATCGAGTTTTACACCGGAAAACTTGGTTTTCTTTTGCTCGAAGACACTCCTCAGGATGATTCAAAACGATGGGTCCGTGTCGGGCCCAAGGGAAGCGCGTTTTCCCTGCTTCTAGCCAAAACCGATTCCGATGAACAGGCCGAGCGCGTGGGCAATCAGGCCGGTGGGCGCGTTTTTCTGTTCTTGCAGACAGATGACTTCCGGCGGGACTTCAACGAAATGCAGACGCGCGGGATCACCTTTTTGGAAGAACCACGCGAGGAAGAATACGGAACCGTAGCAGTATTCATCGATCTATATGGAAACAAGTGGGATCTCATTGAGCCGAAATTGTTACCAAGTTAGGTTTGCCAGCCACTTTCATGGCGGCAACGAGTAATGGCTGGTTTTCCGGAGTAAGGCAGGATTACATTCAGGCAAACATGAAGGCCGTGGAATAGTGCATTTTACCCGACAATTGTTCTCCAAATGTGAACCACTACTATTCAGATGAAAAAAATTTTGTTTATTACCCCATTGTTGATTTTTATGCTAGCAGTGAGTACTGTTATTTGGTTCAAGCAGCACACATTCACCGAGGTGTCTTCCTATGAAACAAATGGTCTACCTGTCATTGAAATACGAGGAGGAATAGATCGAAATGGGGCAAGGAATTTTAGTAATGAACTCACCAAAGTTGAGAGTTCGAGTATTAGTAGCGTTATTATATTCATCGACTCACCAGGCGGAAATATGGCCTCAGCTTTAGAACTTTCTGACCGGATATTAAATTCAAGGTTGAAAACCTATAGCCTGGTGAAAGAGGGAATGTTCTCGGCTTTGTGGTTTATCGCCGCAACCGACGAAATTTTCTTTACGAAAGACGGGCTTATTGCCGGGGGAGGATCTGTCATGGAAGACAGCGATCCAGAGATGAAGGAGAGAAGGGAAAATATACGAAAGTATATCGAAAATCGATTAACCGAGATTGCCGATCGAAAAGGTCATGACAAAGACTTGGTGCTGGCATTGAGTGACCCGACCAAGGAATTGGTGAGGGACGGATCAGTTCTGAAGCAAAAGGGCGAAATATTTGCGATTAAAGCAGATAAAGCACTACAGATGGGATTTTCCAAAGGAACAATGGATTCGGTGGAGCAGCTAGCCCGGATGCTAGAAAGAAAAGGAAAATAAAACCCGGGATACAATAAGTAGGATTGACGCCATCTTCATATACCCCTAGGCCCCTATGATGATTCATCCAATCTGATTTGGATATTTCTATTTGGTTTGATTAAAACCTATCTCAAAATTACCTGAAGGTGTTCCGATAGTTATTTGCAGGTAGTATCGCATTTTTTTAAATTTGGATGGGGAAAAAGGAAATTAATTTTTATTAAGGAAAATATATGACATACAAAAATGGATTTAATAACCTTGGGCTTTCGGAAAATGTCCTGGTTGCAATTAATAATAAGGGTTTTGAAGAGCCAACCGCAATTCAGGCCATGACTATCCCGATAATGCTGAGAGACGATACTAATATCATCGCTCAGGCCCAAACCGGCACAGGTAAAACAGCCGCCTTTGGGTTACCGCTGATAGACATGATTAGCGCTGATTCGAGAACGGTTCAGGCACTGATTCTGGTTCCTACACGCGAGTTGGCCATTCAGGTATCGGAAGAAATCAATTCTCTCAAAGGAAACAAGGATATCAAAATAGTGCCAATATATGGGGGTCAATCGATTGACCAGCAATTACGCAGGCTGAAAAAGGGTGTGCATATTGTAGTTGGAACTCCGGGCAGGGTTATCGATCACCTCAACAGAAGAACACTGAAGATCGGAAACATCGAGCATCTGATACTCGATGAGGCGGATGAAATGCTGAATATGGGCTTCATCGAGGACATGGAAGAAATAATGGAGCATACCAACCCCGACAAAAGAACGTTATTATTTTCAGCAACAATTCCAGGAAAGATAAGGGCTCTTGCACGCAAATACATGGAAGGTTATGAGCTGCTTACAGTTGAAAAAGAGCAACTGACATCCAATTTGACGGAGCAAATATACTTCGAGGTAAAAGCTTCCAACAAATTTGAGGCGCTATGCAGGATCATTGATATTGAAGTTGGTTTTTACGGTCTGATTTTCTGCAGAACAAAAAGTGACGTTGATCATTTATCTAATCATTTAGTGGATAGAGGATATGACGCAGCGCCTATTCATGGAGATTTGTCACAGTCCCAGAGAGAACGAACTCTGGATAAATTCAGGAAGCAGACGATCAATATTCTTGTGGCTACAGATGTTGCGGCACGCGGAATCGATGTCGATAACCTTACCCATGTAATAAACTATTCACTTCCCCATAGTCCGGATTCTTACGTTCATCGAATTGGCCGGACTGGACGGGCAGGGAATGAGGGCACCGCTATTACGTTTATTACTCCCAATGAATATAAGCGGTTGATGCTCATACAGAGGATGACCAAAACCGATATCCGGAAATCGAAAATTCCAGAGGTAGAAGATATTATTAATGCCAAAAAGAAAAAGATATTCGATGATTTGACGGCAATTCTTGCAGAAAAGGTTGATGGCAACTATTATAATTGGGCCAAAACCTTGCTGGCGGATAATAATCCGACGGAAATATTAGCAGCCGTACTCAACTATTGTTTCGAAGAAGAGATAAATCCCGATTCCTATGGTCAAATAAAAGAGGTTAGCGGAAAAGGAAAGCAACTCGACGAGCAGGGTAAAGCAAGACTCTTTGTGGCCCTTGGTAAAAAGGACCGGATTAACCCCAGAAAACTTATTGACCTTATTATGAGCCGGGTATCGATTAAAGCAAAGCAAATAGGTGATATTCAGATTATGGAAAAATTCTCTTTCGTGAACGTTCCCTTTGATCAAGCGGAAAGAATAGTTGTCAGTTTCAATCAAAAAGGAAAGAGACAGTTAATCACCCACGCCAAGAAAAAGTAATTGGATCTCCTAATATTATATCGTTAGCACAATTTTATAAATTCTCCTCTTGACTGTATCGATTGCAGGATGAGAAAGCGGTAACGCTGTAAGTATCAAATTAGAAAATAGGAAAAGACTCGATCCTGCATTCTTGAGATTAAATCTGATAGCCGTTTTCAATAAATTTCTGGAAGAACCTGATTTCTTTGATCTTTACTTTTATTTCCTACCGAAAAAATCAAGAATTGACCATTTTTCCACTTACTCCCCTGGCGTCCGGGGCACCCACGCGCGGCTCGTGTCTTCCTTTGGCGGAGGATTCATAATTGCCGTCTTTAGGTGATCGGGCAGGTTCTGTTGCAACACCCAGCGGCTCGCGGCTTGAGGGTCTTCTCGATACCATTCCTGCCCAATATCAATCAAGCTGCGGCTACGCCGTTCCTCTTCGTGAATGGAATCCGCCCAAGTGATTGCGCTTTCGGGGTCATCCTCGACCGCCTCACGCGCAAAAGCGTCCAGAGCCAGGTCGAGACTTTTGTTGTCCGGCAATGTATTGAGCCATTCTCCTGCCGCATTGGGATCGTTCTTCACCCACTCCCGAACCAGCCGCTGCATCCCTTCGCTTTGCCCTGGACCTTCCGGCAGGCCAACCAGCCATTCCGCCGTGCTTTCCGGGTCGTCTTTGGCCCATGTTCGTGCAATATCAGTCACGGCGTCTTTGGTTAAGGCGCTGTCAGTCAGTGTTGCGAACCAGGCAGCTGCCTTTTCCGGTAGGTCGTGAGCCCAGCGATTAGCGAGCGCTTCAAGCGCCTGTCCCCGCATTTCGTCATCAGCAATGGACTGAACCCAGGCAATAGTATCGTCCATACTCGAGCCAGCGTAATACTCGCGCGTGAGATCCTGGACAGCCGTCTCCCGGGTGTCCCCTGTTTCCAATGTCTGCAGATAACGCCAGGCCGCATCTTGATCTTCTTCCATCCAGCCAATCAATGCACCGCGTTCCAGGTTCATATAAGATGTGCCGTCCTCGCCTTCGTGCTCTTTGCTCCAGGCAAGCGCCGCCACGGGATCCTTGGTAGCCCATTCGCGGACCGCGAGAAAGGCGGCCTTTCGGCCAGGGCGTCCGCCGATATCGTTCATGGCGTAATCGAGTGCCGCGTGAGGATCGAATCGGGCCCATCTCTCTATCAACACGGCGAGACGCTGATTCCGCTCAGATTCAGAGCGTAACGTTTGAGTTTCAGCAATCGCGGCATGCACAGTGTCTGCGTTCAACCACTTGTCCAGAGCCACGTAGTATTCAATCCACGACTGTGTAGTGTCCGAATGGCGAAAGGCCTTACGCAAGGCCTCCCGGAAATCCACGCGCCCGGCCTCCTCTTTCTGTCCTGAAACCGCTTCCGGTACGCCGCCCGGGGCGGCTTCCGCTTCGATGATGCGCCGTTCCACCACACCCGGCGTATGCTCGACCTGTGGCACAGTATCAATATCGGTATCGCTTCGTATTGCGAAGCCAATAACCACCCCAACTGTGACGGCAAGCGCCAAGGACAACACCCAGCAGGCCCCGAGCCGAAATTTGATTCCGAAAGCAATAGAGTCGATAGACAAGTCAGATCGAAACGGGTTCCAAATTATACACATTCCGTTGGGGGGTCCAGGGAATTACAAACAACCTTGCAACATTCGATCATAGTTTTACTCTACGAAACCATGTGCCTCGTAAAGGCTGTATCAATATTGATAATAATATGAGATGGTCCAAATTAAAATCCGAGATTGAATCGGGGTTCTGCGAATCTCTGAAAAAACGCATCTCGATCAATAGCACGACTTATGGGGCTTGCACTTGCGGACATGCCTGGATCACGATGGACAAACAAGTCATAGCAAACTTCTGTACTCGTGCTTTCTGGAATACAGGACCGAAGCTCGACGAAAAAAAAGGCAGATTTGTTACGGGTGAAATCCCTGAAGGCAAGAATAAGAAATATGAAAATCAGTATGTCGATTATGGAGAGTTGAGCAGGCAGGATGTCCATAAAGCCTGTTGGGAATTTCTCCATAAATTAAACATAGATGAAGCATTGATTTCCGATGATCCATTAATTCAAACATTATCAGTAATTGACAAACGCCTCGGAAAAAGACGACTTCAAACACTTGGTGTAGACAGCTTACATCCTCTTGCAAAAAAACTGGCTGAAGAGCGTTTGAAAGTCGAAGGCATCATACAGGACGCTTACAAATAATACGATCCCAACCCGAAATCAGCAAATATCGAACCACAAATAATGCAGGAGTAATACATTAAGGAAGTGCAGCAACAAAAATCGCCAACCACTTTGGATGCATCTCAGGCCGCTTAGATGCTGCCTGTAATGTGATGGCTAAAGAAAATGAATATTGTTAGGATCCAGAAATCTAATCTAAAGAAGCATCTGGATGACCTCGTTAGGTTGAACGATGAATTTCTCGAGTCCTTGGGAAGGGTAAGAGAGCGGACGTTGTTGGAAAAGCAAAGGATTATCGAAAGTATGGTATCGCTTGGAACTTCCACCGTCCTGCTGATAGCCTTGGATGAAGATGGAAATGCGATCGGGGTTAGTTACTACAACTTTGGATCGGGATATTCCTGCGGGGGAAAATATCTCTGGCTCAATTGCATCTATATCAGGAGTAATTGGAAGAAGAAAGGGTACGGATTACGCTTACTCCGGCACATCGAGGAGGATGGCCGTCAGGAAGGGATCAAACTCTTCACCTGCGGTCGCGATGTTGGAAACGAAGCTTCAATGAGGCTTTTTGAGAGTGCTGGATTCCAGCAAACCGAGAATATGATTATGACAAAGGTTTATAATTGAGCCAACCTTGCGCTTTTCATAACGATCCCATTGCCTTCGCTAGACAATTCAGCAATATGCAAAACGAACAAATCG
>JAJFLV010000181.1 GCA_021772535.1 Opitutales bacterium
AGATCCTCATTCCCGTCGCGATCAATATCGATGAATGCCGACTGGAAGGTATTGTGCTTATATGTGAGGCCCGACTGTTCGGTCATATCGGTAAAGGTGTCATCCCCGTTATTGATGAACAACCGGCTCGATCCACCATAGTTTTCACGAAAAATATTCTGACCCTCCATCAGTTCCTTGTAAATATAACCGGCCACAAACATGTCGAATGCACCGTCGCGATTGAGGTCCGCTATGGCGATGGACAAGGGTAGGGTGTCCTCGGGCATAGTTGCGTCCAGCTTTACTCCTTCGAAGGAACCCCCTTTATTGCGGTGAAGCCAGATGCCGTCTGCCCGCGCCACCAGCAGATCTTGATCGCCGTCTTTGTCGACATCGAGAACTACCGAACCGTAACTGGCGGTGCTGCTCTTGGTTATCCCTGCAGCCCCTTCGATGCGGACCATCCCGCCATCCGCATACCGAAACAAGCCATCGGGTTTGTCCTTGCCGCCACCCAAAAACAATTCCTCAACACCATCGCCATCAATATCAATGACTGCCGATGCCATGAATGGCATGCTTACGGAATTATTGTTGCCCTGGTCGAAAACGATGGTCGATTCGGTGAAGGTTGGCACCTCTACTCCGGTTCGATCAACATCGTAGTCATCTTGACGGTCAAAAAGGGATCTTACCGTCACGGCCAAGGCAATCAGGATGACCAGCGCTACTAAAACTCGAAGAATTATTTTTAATACACGCATAAATTTAGTCCTTTAATTTGAGAGAAAAATAGATTGAAAACGTAAACAGCACGGCAAACGCAACATTCAGGGCAATGGGCATGAGATAGATTCCTACGGATGGTACCAATGCCCAGATGGCAAAACTCACCAGGATAAGTAAAATCGGGTTGAGTGCCGCAACCCAGCGCGGGTAATGGCTCCGTCCGGTCAATACCAGCCAAACAAATATGCCTGAAAAGGCCAGTGCCGCCAGTCTCGTCACCTCCAGGAGGTTTTCATAGCGAAATTCATAAAGGGAAACGAGAGAGGCGGCTTCGGCTAGTGCCGGGTCATTGACGATGGCACTGATGCTGGCCCTCGAACCGATCCAGATCGCCCCCATAAAAATGCCGTACGACATGACCGCGAAAGCAACACGGGAGGCGATGCGGTTTGCCGGTTCCAGCATTTTCATCAAATGCCAATAGCTAATCAGGTAAAGCGGAGCGCCGAGCACCCCGATGAAATGCCCGATGGTCGACCTCTGCGCTTCAATTCCAAGCATGAACTCATAACCCTCCCCAAAACGCCCCAGCGCATCGAAATGCAATAGAAACTCTCCTGTCCCAACCAAAATGGCGGCCAAAAGACCAATCAGGCCCGTTGCTGTGATATTTTTGCAATTCGTATTCATATTTTTACCAGCGCCGAAGGTCCCGGCCATATTGTTTTAGTCCCATACCGGATACCGTTTTAAATTGCGGACCAATGTCGAGAGCCGAACGAGGCGAACAGGTTTATCGATTGGTTCATTAAATGTGTTCTTATGTTTATATTTTTTCGACGTAAGACCAATATTCGGATAAAGTGCAAGGCCAAATGCCATAAATTAAAAGGTGACCTGACTCTACCATTTCCCTTCACCACCTGGCATCAAGTCCCGGGCGAAACATTCTACCGGCACCCGATTTAAGTTACCTGTTGGTGACAAAAAAGATGAAATATTAGGCAATCTTTCTCTCAAACTACTCCTCCAATCATCTAATTCCACCCAAATCGGAGCTTACGGGATAAACACGTTGACCCTCCTGAGCTGGAAGAGGATATTGAAAAAACTTGATGAGAAAGACTTACAAAATTGCCATCGGAGGCGACCACGGCGGGTTTGAATTAAAACAGGACCTCCTGGCTTACGCTCTTACCAAAGGCAACCAGGTGCGGGATTGCGGAACTAATGGGAAAACCCCGGTGGATTACCCGGACATTGCCCTTAAAGTCGCAAAAATGGTCGCTTCCGGCCAATGCGATTTTGGCATCCTCGTCGATGGCGCTGGCATCGGCTCGGCCATTGCGGCCAACAAAGTTCCCGGCATTCTGGCGGCGGCCTGCTATAATGAAACTCTGGCCAGAAATTCTCGCGAGCACAACGGAGCCAACGTCCTCACCCTGGGTTCCGGGCAGACCAATCTCTACGAGGCCAAGAAAATTTTTGACGCTTTTATGCAAACCGAATGCACGGCGGAAAGGCATTTAAGGCGGGTGCAGCTTATTCGCGATATCGAAAAAGGTAATTTTACTCCCTCTGAAGCAGTGACCTCGTCAAACACGATATTGGGAGGGCAGCAAATTCATCCTCAGGATCTGGAAAAGATTTCGCAGAGAGTTCGGGAACTCACCGGTGGAGCGGGTGGGGGAGGCTTCGGCCAATCTCAGAGTAACGGATCTGCTCTCGGCCCGGATGAGATAGCCCGGTATATTGACCATACCATTTTAAAGCCGGAGGCTTCTCTCGGAGATGTGCAAAAATTATGCGAAGAGGCCAGACAGTACAACTTTTACTCCGTCTGCGTGAATCCTACTTATGCCCGACAGGCCAAAGCCGCCCTGGTCGGGACCGATGTCAAGGTCTGTTGCGTGGTCGGATTTCCCCTTGGCGCCAACCCGCCCGAAAACAAAGCCCTGGAAGCCCGCCGGGCCATCCGCGAGGGAGCCAAGGAAATCGATATGGTGATCAATGTGGGTGCCATGAAAAGCGGCGATGAGGATCTCGTCTTGAAAGATATCCGGGCCGTGGCCGAAGCCTGCCGCGATGGCAGCGCCAAACTCAAGGTGATCCTGGAAACAAGCCTTTTGACGGACCGTGAAAAAGTCCGGGTCTGCGAATTGGCCATGAAAGCGGGAGCTGATTTTGTCAAAACCTCCACTGGATTCGGCTCCGCCGGAGCCACCGCGGAAGATATCGCCTTGATGTCAAAAACCGTAGCCTCCAAAAAACTCGGCGTTAAGGCTTCCGGGGGCGTGCGAACTTATGATGATGCCATCAAAATGATCCAGGCGGGAGCTACCAGAATTGGGGCCAGCAGTGGCATCAACATCGTTAAAAAAGCCATGGAATTGGCTTCCAGATAAATAATTCTAAGTAAATCGTAAAACAGAGTAATAAGGAAAAAACATTAAATGGTAGATTTAAGAACCTATACTTTTCTCGACAGCTTGCAGCCGCAGTTTGCCTCGTTTATTGCCACCATTGCCGGTGGTTATTTGCCGGTCCCGGGCCAGGCTTCGCTCTTTATCGAAATATCTCCTGGCATGGAAATCAACCGGGTTACCGATATCGCCCTCAAGGCCACCAATGTCAGGCCCGGCATGATGATCGTCGAGCGGCTCTTTGGCATGCTCGAGGTTCATTCCCATTCCCAGGCTGATGTTCGTCAGGCCGGAGCGGCCATTCTCGAGGCCCTCGACCTCAAGCCCGAAGACCGCATCAAGCCGCATATTTCGACCAGCCAGTTGATTCGAAATATGACCGATTACCATACTCAATTGATTAACAAAACACGGCATGGAAACATGATATTGCCCGGGCAAACCCTTTATATAATGGAGGTGGCCCCAGCTGGTTATGCCGCCATCGCCGCCAATGAGGCCGAAAAAGCGGCCAATATCAACATCCTCGAAGTAAGGACATTCGGCTCATTCGGCCGTTTTTACCTGGGTGGCGACGAAGCCGATATGGAAGTCGGTTATCAGGCTGCCGAACAGGCCATCAAGGACATCGATGGCCGGGAACTGAAACGCTGATTTTTTCAATTTCAAAATTAATTAACCTTAGAAAAACAAAAACCAACATATTGGAGTATTAATTAACATGGCAGAAGCATTAGGAATGGTGGAAACAAGATCATTCGCCGCAGCGGTAGAAGCCGGCGACGCGATGGTTAAAGCGGCCAAGGTGGAACTCGTTTCTTACGAGAAAACCGGCGGCGGTTATACGACGGTCATCGTCAGAGGCGATGTCGCCTCGGTTAAAGCATCCTGCGATGCTGGACAGATTGCCGGTGCCAGGGTTGGCGAAGTCGTCGCCGTGCATGTCATCCCGCGTCCGCATTCCAACATCGATCAAGTTTTACCTCTTGGCCGCACACCACGGGCCGGGGCCAAAAAATAACGACCAACCTTCTTCTCTTATCGGCGGCTTGGCCGGGGCAACCCTTTGTCGCGGTGACATCCTTGCCGGTAGAGCTTTTTATTCATGAATCTTGGCAAAGTTGTAGGCACCCTTGTTTCCAGCCAAAAAGTTTCCAGCATGGATGGGCTTAAGCTCCTCCTGGTTAAATACGTCGATAGCGACGGCCAGGAAACCGGAGGCCAGGTGGTGGCAGCGGATGCTGTTGGCGCCGGTGTGGAAGAATACGTGTTGGTTGCTACTGGCAGTTCTGCACGGCAAACCAAGGCCACCGATAACCGGCCCTGCGATGCCGTCATTCTGGCCATCGTGGATAGCTGGGAGGTTGGTGGAGATATCGTTTACAGAAAATAATTATTGATTCGAAATGCGCTTAACAGATAACGAAATCGAAGCGATTGCTCAAAAGATCGTTTCCAAAGCTCCCCAATCCGGGCGTAGGCCCATTATTGTCGGCAATTGGAAAATGCACAAAACCCCGGCGGAAGGAGAGGCCCTGGTGCGGCAACTGATACCTTTGGTCGAGGGCGCATCTTGCGAAATCGGAGTCGCTCCCGCCTTTCCCTGCCTCGACCGGGTGGCTGGCGCACTGGCCGGTTCAAATGTCCATCTCTGCGCACAAAACGCCTTTTGGGAAGCGGAGGGTGCTTTTACTGGAGAAGTATCGACCGCCATGCTGAAAGACCTCGGTGTCACCCATGCCATCATCGGACATAGCGAACGCCGCCAGTATTTCGGAGAAACCGATGAAACCGTTAACCACAGGGCAAAAACCCTTTTCGCAGCGGAGATGACCCCGATTCTCTGCGTGGGCGAATCACTGCAGGAGCGGGAAGAAGGCTTAACTCACACCGTAGTGGAACGCCAGGTTAGAGGAGGATTGCAAGGAGTAGCAAATAACCAGGTTGCCAATATGGTCCTGGCTTACGAACCGGTCTGGGCCATAGGCACGGGTAAAGTGGCCACGCTGGGGCAGGCCCAGGAAGTGCATGGCGCTATTCGACGATTTGTTGCCGATCTATATGATGCCCAAACCTCCGCCGCTGTCCGCATTCAATACGGCGGCAGCGTAAAACCCGACAATGCCAAACAACTCTTGGCCCAGCCGGATATCGATGGGGCGCTCGTTGGCGGCGCCGCTTTGAAAGCTGAGGATTTTGCCGCCATTTGCCTGGCAGCGTGATTTTGGACTGTTTTTGAAATGATGGTTGCCCAAAATTCTTAAGTAACTGAAAGGCTCCGGAATGATACGTTTGACCGAACAGGAAATTGAAGCGATCGCGGAAAAAATTGCCCGCAGCCAGCAATCTCCCGTTTCCACCGGATTTCCTGCGGCTCTAACTCCAGGCTCATCGGCTCTTTCCCAGCAAAACCTGGGAGTTTTTCGCCATGTGGCTGCTGCTGTGGCTGCTGCCAAAATGGCTCAAATCGCCTGGGTCGCTCTCCCGCTCGATAAAAGACGCAGCATTATCGCTTCCATACGCGAGGTGATGCTCGAAAATGCCGAATCATTGGCCAAAGCTGCCTACGATGAAACCGGTTTGGGCCGATATGAAGACAAAGTGGTCAAAAACCGTTTGGTAACGGAAAAAACACCGGGAATCGAGGAACTCCATCCCATTTCCTATACCGGTGATCACGGTCTGACCCTGCAGGAAT
Organism: Opitutales bacterium; assembly: GCA_021772535.1. Taxonomy (GTDB): domain Bacteria; phylum Verrucomicrobiota; class Verrucomicrobiia; order Opitutales; family UBA2987; genus JAJFLU01. Next base: position 5,833 of record JAJFLV010000181.1, read on the forward strand.
CGGCTCCCTTTGGAGTGATCGGCTCGATCACTCCCACCACCAATCCTACCTCTACTATAATTTGTAATTCCATCGGTATGATTGCCGCTGGTAACAGTGTGGCCTTCAATGTGCACCCCAACGCCAAAACCTGTTCCGCTCAAACCATTGTCCTCCTCAATAAAACCATCATTAACGAAGGCGGACCGGAAAACCTCGTCACTACCGTAGCCACGCCCACCATTCAGAGCGCTCAAGCCCTTATGTCGCATCCCGATGTTCGGCTGGTTGTGGTGACCGGTGGGCCCGGGGTCGTCAAGGCTGCCCAGCAGAGCGGCAAACGCGCTATTTGTGCAGGCCCCGGTAATCCTCCCGTAGTGGTCGATGAAACCGCCGATATTGCCAGCGCCGCCAAATGTATCGTTCTTGGAGCCTCCACCGATAACAACATCATCTGCGTCGATGAGAAAGAGGTCGTTGTTGTTACCAGTGTGGCCGACCAATTGATGGAGGCGCTGGGAAACCGTCCGGATGCTTATATTATTTCTCCCAGCCAACTCTCACAGTTGGAAAAAGCCATTTTTACCGAGATGCGTGGCCCGAGGGAAAAAGCCAGGGTGAATCCGGCCTTTATCGGCAAAAACGCCAATGTCATTCTTCGCCAAATAGGTCTCGATCTGCCCGATTCAATTCGCCTTGGCATTGTCGAAGTAAGTGAGGATCATCCGCTTCTCTGGACTGAGCAAATGATGCCCATCATGCCTGTGACTCGGGTTCCCAACGCCGATTATGCCATCGACTTGGCCATCAAGATGGAAGGCGGCTGCCGGCATACCGCAGTCATGCACTCCAAAAACATCGACAACCTCAGCCGCATGGCGCGCGAGTGCAATTGCAGTATCTTCATTAAAAATGGGCGCACTCAGGCTGGCCTTGGTCTCGGTGGAGAGGGCTACTGTTCCTTTACTATTGCCAGCCCAACGGGTGAGGGCCTAACCGGGCCTCGCTCCTTTTCCCGCTGGCGCAGATGCACTTTGGTGGACGCTTTCAGGATAACCTGATTTGATGAAAAAACACCCCGCCATCGCCACCGTAGAGTTTTGCGATATTGCAGTGGGAATCTATTCCACCGACGCGATGCTTAAAAGAGCGCCCATCGACCTGATCAAGTCGGGCACGGTCAGCCATGGCCGGTTTCTCACCCTGATCGCCGGAACCACCGCCTCGGTCGAAGAATCCTACCATGAGGGACTAACCCTCGGGGGGGATAGCATTGTGGACAGTGTTCTCTTGGTGGACGTGCATCCGGAAGTTCACGAGGCTGTCCTCGGTAAACGCACACCCTGTCTTTCCCAGGCTACCGCTATCATCGAGACAAACACAGTCTCCAGCAATATTCGGGCAGCCGAAATGGCCCTTAAAGGCACCGATGTCAGACTGGTCGAGCTTCGATTGGCCGACAATCTTTTGTCCGGCAAAGGCCTGAGCATTTATCAGGGTGAACTCTCCGAAATCGAATCGGCGGTCGAGATCGCCGGGGATTTCCTGACTTCGAGAAAAATCGAATTCATTCAGAAAATCATCGCCTCTCCTCATGAAGGTTTGGTCGAGCAAATCAATTTCACTACCTCTTTCAACAAGGCAAAATTCCTCGAACTCGAAGGCGAAGGCGATTATCTGCCCGGCCTCTTCTTTGGAGCAAAGAATAGTTCAACAATTAATTAGAACCTATCTCAAAATCGAAGATGATGATGCAGAGAGCAATTATGTGCTTGGAGCAAGGCGCGACGGGGCTTGCCGGGCTGGAAGCCCTACTGCCCCGACGGAACGCCGCTCAAACACATAACTACCTCTGTCCAAGGGATTTGTGCGGCAAAGCCGCCTGGCATCTGCCACCGTGGCGCTACAAACATCAGTCATCTGCGAATTTGAGATAGGTTCTAATAATTTTTGATCATTTTCCCTCCTTTGCAATGGAGTGAAGATATCACTTAACTTCGATTCTCCTGCCTCCGATTTGCCTGAAATTGAACTTGATCATTCCCCGTCGCTGGTGGCGGGTAGTAGTATTTTTAAGGGTATCCGGTTCATTAACCAGGCATCCCCTCCGTAACCGAAGGGAAATAAATCAATTTCCCAATGGGATGATGGGATTTTTAAAAAGGGCTGAATATTCGAAAATATTCAGCCCTTAAAATCCTGCCTGTTTAACCAGGTTTATTGATCAAAAAAATTTAAATATTTTTTTTGAATTTTCCCGGAATAAAGAATTACCCAAATGTCTCATTGCTTAAATACAATAAGCTATACTAATTAAAACTAATAGTAACTATTACAATATTTAATATAATGCCCCATCTTAAAAGTATTTTCGGAATTGAAAAGTTTTTTTCATACAATCGGAAACGGAATGCCCTAGGTCTGGCATTTACTTTCAATTGCTTTTTGGCATTGATTGCTGATGCAGCAGAAATCAATCCAGGCAAAGAATTATTTCTCAATAAGGGATGCATTGCTTGCCACAAGATCGGCAAAGAGGGCTTGCTTAGTCGAGGTGGTGTCTTGGGTCCTGCGCTTGATACAGTTGGAGATCGCTACACCCCCGAATGGATTTATGAATGGATCCGCAACCCGTCAGCTGTAAAGCCTGGCACAAAAATGCCCACTTTAGAGCTGACAGACAACGAGCGAGCCTACCTCTCATTTTATTTATCATCCCTGCGTTTGGGAAAGAACGATTCGCCTTTGGGAAATGTAGGAAATAGAGTTCTCAATCAGCCCGCCGAATTGAATACCCATGCTCCCGACAGGAGCCCGGAGTCGCCTGAGAATTCCTATCTAAATCTCGGAGTCGAGGAATCCTATGCGGATGTGCAGCGGTATACACTGCAAGACCAGATTCAAAGCTTTATTCCGCCCCTTTATGAACCGGCTTTAACACAGTCGGCTTTCGTATTGCCGCCGGGCGCGTTCAGAACTTCGGTGGCCTATCGCGATGTTGCCACAATGGATGAAAATGATGTCTCCGGCCAAATGGAAACCGGAGGTCGGTTCAATGATTTTGAATTGGAAAGAGGCTTTCTGGACTTTGATATGTTTGTTGGGTTGGACAACAACTTCACGGTTCGGGTCAACATTCCCGTTACTACCTCCAACCTGTCGGCAAACCTCAGCCCTGCGTTCTTCGATCCGGTCAGCGTCTTCCCGACCGGTAGTTCGTTGGAGATAGGAGATGTCAGTGTGTTTCTTAAAAAACGGTTTTTTGACCAGGGTAATTTTCCAATAAGTCTTGCCGGTGTGGGAGCGCTTCGTTTGCCAACCGGTTCCAACGAAGAAAAATTTAACTCAAGAACCACAGCCAATATAGCAGGGACAAATATGTTGTTGCCCCTTCCAGCGGCAAATGAAGCCGGCATGCCTGTTCCGGGAACCATGGACGGCACTTTTCGCCGATTTTCCGATGATGGCCGACTCCCGGCGCCACTCCAGCCGGGACTTGGCGTTGTTGGCGGTTCCTTCGGTCTCTTTGCCACACGGCAGTTTGAAGGAAACACCTCTTTTGGTCGAGGCGCATTCCACACCGGAGCGCTTTATGAAATTCGCCCGGGAAATTCCGGCTTTGATCCCGGAAACAATCTGACCTATTTTGCCAGTTTGGTTAAACCTCTGTGGCGCGAAAGCGTTTCTCTGGACCTCACCTACTTGCTCAAGGACCAGGAGGATGATTCGTATGCAGGCAAAATGTTTATCCCCACCGGCACAGGTCCCATGGCAGTGAACCGGCCCTCCTTCAGCGGTGGTACGACACAATTTATTGGAACAAGTTTAATCATTACACCTAACCCCCAAATTCGATTCATCTTGAATGGTTTGATCAATGTGGGTGAACCGCGATTGGGTCCGTCGCCGGATTATGTATTTCGGGTAGCGGTTCAATATACCTTTGCTTCAGGGTTGTATAAGAAAAGAAAATGAAAAGAAAATTGCTATTAAAAATCTGGGTGGGCATCGCGGTTTTGCATTTAATGCCTGTAACCGTTTCCGCATTCGACTATCTGGCTTGGCCGGACGGGCGGCGCGTTAGAGTTGTTCAAACCAATTCGCAAGTAGACCTGACAAGCCTGAAAAGCGGAATTGTGGGTCATGTGAAAGATCGTCGTTTTGAAACGAATGAAGCGATGTTTTTGGCCAACGAAATTTACTTATCGGGCACCGAATTTTTTCTTCGGGCGAGCGAATCGAAATTGCCAATTGCCCATGATGAACAGTTTTCCTTTTTGACCAACGTGGAAGCTTATTGGTATTCCAGGTACAACCTGCTCTCCGCCACGGCACGAGGCCGGGTGGGCATCGGCGTGATTCATGGCCCCTATCTCGATCTCATGGCCCAGGAGGCAACAAAGTTGGCAAGGTTTGGCAGACCACGCGGAGAATTAAATGTGTCCAACAAGGACGTTATGCTAACCGGTGTGGTGGCTTCTTTTCTTGGATTGTCGGGCATGCCTCAAAAATTCGATAATGCGGTTCCGCTGATGCTGGAGTTTAAATCCGGGGATCCGCATTTTGTCAGACCGGTAAATGTCGATATCGACTTTACCGGGCGGGCCACCTACCAAAACGACTTTGAGGGATTACGGTGGAGCCATGGGAAAATGGAGAAAACCATCGATATGGGAGCAGTGGCCCAATCCTTGCAGAAAAAAGTGCTATGGGCCAAGTTTTTTCTGCGGCGCAACCACATGGATGAGGATTTTCCCGGCAAGGTATTTTTGGGCAATAACGCCGAAGATGGCTTTCGAGGGTCGGTCTTAACCTTAGAAGCAGTTTCTACGATGCTTATTGTAAAAAGCGCCTTGTTTGCCACCACCCCTGAGAAGAAATCCCCGTTTTCTTTGAAATCACGCGATTTAGTCTTAACCGGGATCAATCCGGTTGAACACCGGACGGGTGAAAATCCGCAATTTATTCCGCACGAAATTCGACCAACCTTGATTTACATGAGCGATATGCCTGTTCGCCACTACGATTTCGAGGTTAAAAACTCCTCCAGCCAATTGTGGGATCAGGCTTCCTGGTTATGGGCTTTGACCGAATTCTTTGATTTCGCAAATCCTCGGCAACGGGATAATTGGGACCGTGTTTTCGGATATCAAACACCTTACGATGGTAGCGTTATGGAGCAGAAGTATTCACTCCTCGCGCAATCGCTGGCCAACATACAACTCGACAACATTGAGTCCATGCACCTGGTTGACGGGGTCCTGGCAAGTTCCTGGACTCCTCAAGAAGGTGTGAAACCTTCACTTGCAATTTCTGACCTCTCGCTGGCAATGGTCGCGCTTGCTGATTTTGCCATAAAAATGGACTTGGAGCCGGATCGACAGGAGCGGGCCAAAAAAATCCTCCGGCAACAAGCAGATTTTTTACTAAAAATAGCCAACCCGGACGGCTCTTTCCACCATAAATATAGAGTTCCCGAGGGAATTATTGAAGGCCCCAGGGATATGACCAGCCAGGCATTTGCAATTCGAGCATTGCTCGCGGCTTATAACCTAACCAGTGATTCACGCTATGCTGATGCCGCTCGAAAAACGAGTCAGACATGGAACCGTGAGTTTTGGGATGAAAAGGCGTGGCTTTACAGGAATGAACCAGGACTCGCCAACGTTATTTACACACCTGTGGATGTCGCTGCCGCCCTCGGGGCATTGCGTGAAATTATTCTTTTGGACAAGAACATGGTATTACTCGAACGATTTAAGCGTTTTTTTGTGCAAAGCGTGGATGCTAGCGGCCTGATGCAATCGGAGGATGTGTATACTGGCGAAAGCCTGGATCAGGTAAGGGCTGGGAATTTCGATAGCGATGGCGATGGCATCCCATTTATGAGCGGTGGTCATGGCCGATTCGGCACCGATACGGTGTTCGCATCGGAAGTCGAGTTTAACCTGGACGAACCATGGAGCCGTCCAGTTCGTTTTGAAAAATCTCCAACCCGGCCAACATCGGGCCAACAAATTTATCTTCAAAATTGCGCAGTCTGCCATGGAACCCGAGGAGAGGGCAACGAAGGACCCAAGTTGATAGATAACTCATTTGTTCAACTTACCGGCCGCGAAGGAGTCACACAAACGGTTGCTGCTGGTCGTGTGGGCGTGGGCATGCCTGCTTGGGGAGGCATATTGAGTGATGAGGAAATTGCCTTGGTCGTCGATTACATTCGTAGTTTTTCACCTGGCGCAGACAGGGAAATCGCTTCCGGCAATATTTTTAAATGATGCTGATTGGGAAGATTCCTGCGGGCATTTGCCCTAAATATGTTCTGAAAACCAAGTAAGATAATACGCTTCCCTGCAAAAATGAAGTGGCTGGAATCTTTTATTCTTGAAGGCGACCAGTATGATCCCCCAAATAGCTTTTTACGAATTCGGTTATGAAGATGGGTCGTGTCACAGGAACGGTTGTCTGTTCGGTTCTCTATGAGGGGCTGGAGGGCGTTCCCATGCTCTGGGTGCAGCCTTTGGATAAGAATCAAACACCGAAAGGAAAACCTCTGGTGGCCGCCGACCAGACCCGGGCCGCCGGGCCGGACGAACTTGTTTACTATGAGGGCGGGCGCGAGGCGGCCATGGCCCTGGACACCACTTTTGTGCCCATTGACCACACCATCATCGGGATTATCGATGGAGTGAATACCATTGCCGCCGACGGAGGGCAGGGAAAATGATCATCGGCAACGTCATTGGAGACATTTACTCGACCATCAACCACCCATTTTACGATGGCAAAAAGCTCCTCATGGTCGAAACAACCGACTTTTCAGGAAAACCTGACGGTGGCTACCTCATTGCCGTTGACAGCGCCCAGGCCGGGGT
>JAJFLV010000182.1 GCA_021772535.1 Opitutales bacterium
TAGCATCGATCCTTTGATGGACTTCAAGCCCTTTGCCATCAACGTCACTTATCACCGGGAGGAGTATGAATTCAGGAAAATGCCCAATGGTCTTCTCAAGCGCTACAGTGTGCGAAAAAGGCCGGGCACGGTAGGCATTTCTGCCGCATTGGAGAATCGGTACGAGGTGGAGGCGGTTCCCCATCTCATCTGCGGCGGTTTCACCAAGGAGGAGACGGAAAACGCTCTCATCGACTTGAACTTCCTCGGCATCAACAATATCCTGGCTATCCGGGGTGACCCGGTGAACAACGAAAAACAATTCGTTCCCGAACCGGAGGGAAATAATTACGCCTTGGATCTGATTCAGCAGATCGCCGACATGAATAACGGCCTCTATCTCTATGAAAACCTGGCCAATGCAACCAAAGCGAATTTTTGCATCGGTGTGGCCGGTTACCCTGAGAAGCATTTTGAAGCTCCCAATATGTCCACCGACTTGAATTATTTGAAAAAGAAAGTCGACGCCGGGGCCGATTATATCGTGACCCAAATGTTTTTCGATAACAGCAAGTTTTTCGAATTCGAGCGGAGGTGCCGGGAAATCGGGATTGATATTCCCATCATTCCCGGGATTAAACTGATTGCCGTGAAAAGACACCTCAACATGATTCCCAGCGTTTTTAACGTTAGCGTTCCGGAGGAGCTTTCCCACGAAGTTGATAAATGCCATAACAACAAGGAAGTGCGGGAGGTGGGCATCGAATGGGGCATCCAGCAATGCCGGGAGTTGCTCCAACACGGTGTGCCCTGCCTCCATTTTTATACCATGGGCAAAAGTTATGGCACCAGGAAAGTCCTTCAGGCTCTTTTCTAATCTTTAGGCCCCATTGGTCAATCGGGTGGGCTATTGCAAAATGATTGCCTGCCATTCATTTCCGTTTACACAATGGGTTTCATGCAACTTCATAAACTCCCATTAAAGATTCAGGTGCCGTTTCACCTCTTCCTCTTCCTCCTCCTTTCCTCCCAAAATCTCATGAGCGCAGACCGCATAACCGGTAAAACCTTTGCCACACGCTCGGAGGTGATTGCCCGGCATGGCATGGCTGCCACCAGCCAGCCCCTGGCCACCCAGGTGGCTCTGGATATATTGAAAAAGGGTGGTAACGCCATCGACGCGGCCATCGCCGCCAATGCTTTGCTCGGCCTGGTCGAGCCAACCGGCAATGGCATCGGCGGAGACCTCTTTGCCATCGTCTGGCACAACGAATCGGAAAAACTCTATGGCCTCAACGCCAGCGGCAGGTCTCCTCGAAGTCTGACACTGGAAGAATTTAAAAAACGGGAGCTGACCAAAGTTCCAACCCATGGGCCGCTGCCTGTGTCGGTCCCAGGGTGTGTCGATGGGTGGTTCGAGCTTCATGAAAAATTCGGCAGCCTGCCCATGGAACAAATCCTCGCCCCGGCCATTCGCTATGCCCGCGAGGGATTCCCCGTTTCTGAACTGATCGCCTTTTACTGGAACCGCAGCGTTCCCGTGCAGGAAGAATGGCCCGGCTTCAAGGAAACATACATGCCCGGCGGAAGAGCCCCACGCAAAGGTGAGATTTTCAAGAACCCCATGCTGGCCGATACTTTGGAAAAAATCGCCCGTGGCGGACGTGATGTTTTCTACCGGGGAGAAATCGCCCGCACCATCGACGCCTTTATGAGACGCGAGGGAGGGTTTCTCTCCTACCAGGATTTGGCCTCACACACCTCCGATTGGGTGGAGCCGGTTTCCACCGACTATCGGGGCTACACCGTTTGGGAGCTTCCCCCCAACGGCCAGGGCATCGCCGCATTGCAAATCCTCAACATTCTCGAAGGCTATGATCTCCGCTCTATGGGTTTCGGCAGCAAGGAGTACATCCATTACTTCGTTGAAGCGAAAAAACTGGCCTTCGAGGACCGGGCCAAATTTTACGCCGACCCGTCCTTCAATGATATCCCCGTCAAGGCCCTCATTTCCAAAAAATACGCTGCGGAACGTCGACAGTTAATCGATCCCATCCGTGCTTCCAAAGATTATCCGCCCGGCGATCCGGTTCTGGAGAACGGGGAAACTATCTACATGACGGTGGCCGACAAGGACCGCAACATGGTCTCGCTCATCCAGAGCAACTATCGAGGGATGGGCTCCGGCATGTGCCCCACCGGGCTCGGTTTCAACCTGCAGGACCGGGGCGAACTCTTCAATCTGGAGGAGGGCCATTTCAACAGTTATGCGCCAGGCAAGCGGCCCTTTCATACCATCATCCCCGCTTTCGTGACCAAAGATGGCCAGCCCTACATGAGCTTCGGTGTCATGGGCGGGGCGACTCAGCCGCAAGGCCACGCCCAGATTATCATCAACATGGTCGATTTCGACATGAACCTGCAGGAGGCCGGGGACGCCCCCCGCATCCTCCACAGCAATTCCTCCCAGCCCACCGGCGAAGTCATGGAAGACGGCGGACTCCTTACCCTGGAAACCGGTTTCCCCTACGAAACCGTTCGTGAACTGGCCCTCATGCGGCATAAAGTAGGTGTCAGCGTCGGTCCTTACGGCGGCTACCAAGCCATTCTCTACGACTCCGAAAACGATGTTTACTACGGCGCCTCCGAATCCCGCAAAGACGGTCACGCCGCCGGGTATTGATTTGACCCGTCAATGTGGCTTTGGGCATATGTCAATGCCAGGTTGTGCCATTTAATTCCCTTCCTTCCTACCGGAAAGACTGACCAGTGTTATTTACTGTAACCTTTTGGATGCGACTGATGCCAGTTCCAGGCGGTGGCGATGATGGACTCCAGGTCGGGGTAGTGGATTTTCCAGTCGAGTTCTTTTTGGGCTTTGCTGGAGTCGGCGTAGAGGGAGGGCGGATCGCCGGGGCGTCGGGGTCCTTCCCGGACGGGCACTTTAAGCCCGGAGACTTTTTCCACTGTATCGATCACTTCCCGCACGGAATTGGGTTTTCCTGTGCCCAGGTTGTAAAAGAGCTGTTGCCCCGGTTTTCCCAAATGGGGAATGGCCGCGATATGGGCTCTGGAGAGGTCGTCCACATGGACATAGTCGCGCAGGCAGGTGCCGTCCGGGGTGGGGTAGTCGGTCCCGAAAATGGTGATGTCTTCCCGTTGACCCATGGCCGCCTGGATGACCAGGGGGATTAGGTGGGTTTCCGGGTCATGGTCTTCTCCGATGGTTCCATCTTCCGCTGTGCCGGAAGCATTGAAATAGCGGAAGGCGGCGAAGCTCAGCCCGTGGGCTTCCGCCGTTGCCTTGAGAACGTTTTCCAGATCGAGCTTGGACTGGCCGTAGGGATTGATCGGCCTTTGCGGCGTTTCCTCGACGATGGGTAGCTCGGCGGGGGTGCCATAGGTCGCGCAAGTGGAGGATAAAATGAATTTACCGACTCTACATTCGAGCATCGTCTTGAGCAGGGTAATCGGTTTGGCCAGGTTGTTTTCGTAATATTTGAGGGGATTTTCAACTGACTCTCCGACATAGGCGAAGGCCGCGAAATGCATGACCAGTTCTATTTCTTCCCCCTGCAATACTTTAGCCACGAAGGTTGCATCGCCCAGGTCTCCTTCGTAAAAAGGAATTTCCCCGGCCACGGCTTCCCGATGGCCGAAAACCAGGTTATCCAGGACAACCGGACGATGCCCGGCGGCGGAAAGCTGCCGGACACAATGGCTGCCGATATAACCGGCGCCTCCTACCACAAGCACATTCACAGTCGGCATCTTGGCCAATTAACCTGAAATTACTAGAAATATATTTTGCTTGGGTATCCTGAGATCAGGTCTGGGCAGCAATTGGGTTCCACCAGCATCGTATAATATTGACACTTAATTGGGAAACTCCCGTTTTATTGGGGTTTTTCTCCATCCATGTTGAACAGCCGTATAGTGATCACTGGTTTGGGCCTGACTGCGCCCAACGGCAATACCCTGTCCGAATTTCGGGAAAATCTTCTCGCCGGGGTGGCCAAAATCGAAGTGCTCGACATGCGTTACATGGGACCGGTGCCGGCCGGGGTTTGTAATTTCGAGGCCAGGAAATACCAGAAGCGCAAGGAGATTCGCAACGGTACCCGGGCCGGCAGCATCGGTATTTACTGTTCACGGGAAGCGTTGGCGGATTCCCAACTTGATTGGGAGTCCTTTGATAAATCCCGTGCGGGCATTTATTTCGGGATTACCGAGCACGGCAATGTGGAAACCGAAAACGAGGTCTACAACATTTCCCAATTCGATTACGATACCCGTTATTGGAGCCACCATCACAATCCACGTACCGTAGCCAACAATCCAGCAGGTGAGGTCTCTATCAACCTGGGGGTGACGGGTCCTCATTACACCATCGGGGCGGCCTGTGCCGCAGGCAATGCCGGCCTTATCCAGGGAATGCAAATGCTCCGGCTGCGCGAGATCGATTTTGCATTTGCCGGAGGAATCAGCGAGAGCATCCAGACATTCGGCATCTTTGCCGGGTTCAAGAGCCAGGGAGCCTTGGCCAAACACGAGGATCCAACAAAAGCCAGCCGCCCCTTCGATGTCGCCCGAAACGGCATTGTGGTCAGCGAGGGCGGAGCCGTTTACACTCTCGAGCGCCTGGAAGATGCCCGCAGCCGCGGCGCGCCGATTATTGCCGAAATCATTGGTTATCATATCAATTCTGATGCTGGGGACGCCGTCTTGCCCGATTCGGTCCGGCAGGCCGAGTGTGTGCGGGCCGCCCTTGCCATGGCCGGGTTGCAACCGGATCAGGTCGATATCGTCAACACTCACGCAACAGCCACGCCGCAGGGCGATATTCAGGAATGTAAAGCCTTGGGGGAGGTTTTTGCGGACTGCCCGAACACCTATTTCAACAACACCAAAAGCTACATCGGCCATGCCATGGGAGCTGCCGGAGCACTGGAACTGGCCGGGAACATTCCCGCTTTTGAAGACTTGACCGTGCACCCCACAATCAACATCGATGAGCTTGACGAAGAGTGCAAATTGCCCAACTTGGTTGTCAACAATCCCTTGCGGATCGATAAAGTCGATTGTATCCTGAATAACTCCTTCGGGATGCTGGGGATCAATTCTTGCCTCATAATAAAAAGATTTACAGAATAAAGATTACCCTTTAATACCTGCCCGCTTATGACAAATAAAGATGCCTATAGACTCGTTTTGGAAATCATCGCGGAAATAGCTCCCGATGAAGACCTCAGCGATGTCAAGCCGGAGATCAATCTGCGCGACCAGTTGGATCTCGATTCGATGGATTTTTTGGATATTGTCATGGAATTGCGGAAAAAATACGGCATCGAAGTGCCCGAGGAAGACTATTCTCATTTGGCCTCCCTCAACAGTTGTGCCGATTATCTGATTCCAAAATTCAAATCCGTAAGCGCCTGAACGGACCCGACCCTTTAGTCCGGGGGTCTTTTTTCCCCTTTGGAAATTTCTGCCAACTCCCATTTTGATACGGTCATAATTGGGGCCGGTATGTCCGGTCTGGCGGCGGGCATCCGCTTGGCCATGTTCGGGCGGGATGTCTTAATCCTGGAGCGGCACAACGCCCCTGGTGGCCTCAACAGCTTTTACAGCTTCGATGGCCGGAAATTCGATGTCGGGCTCCATGCCGTGACCAATTACGTGGAAAAAGGCGTCAAAGGGACCCCGCTGGGAAAGCTTTTTCGCCAACTGCGCATCAGGCGCGAGGAATTCGGACTTTGCCCCCAACTGGGTTCCAGGGTGGCTTTTCCCGGAATCGACCTGCGATTTACCAACGACTTCGAGGTTCTTCAATCCGAAGTCGCACGGCAGTTTCCGGGGCAAATCGATAATTTCCGCCGGCTTGTCCATGGAATCGATGCCCATGACCCCTTCGAACTGGAGGGAAAAGAACTTTCGGCCCGGGAAATCGTTTCTGGTTACATAACCGATCCGCTTTTGCAGGACATGCTCTTCTGTCCCCTCATGTATTACGGCAGCGCGCGCCAAATGGATATGGATTTCGGACAATTCGCCATCATGTTCAACTCGATTTACCGGGAGGGCTTCGCCCGGCCATTCGATGGGGTACGCCGCATAATCCGCGTTCTCTTGACCCGCTACCGGGAGCTTGATGGAAAGCGAATAATGAAATGCGGCGTGAGCAAGATTTTAACCTCAAAGGGCCGCCTCAGCGCCCTTCTTCTCGATAATGGCAACACCATCACCGCCGATCATGTCCTCTCCTCCATCGGAAGGGTTGAAACCGAAAGGCTCTGCCAGGATCTCCCTCCCGATACGGGCCACTCGAATATCGGTCAATTATCCTTCGTCGAGACCATCAACATTCTCAACCGGCAGCCTGCAGAGCTGGGTTGGGAGGATACGATCGTATTTTTCAACGACCATGAGCGCTTTATTTACGCCCGTTCGGAAGAGCTCGTGGACCCTCGCAGCGGGGTAATCTGTTTTCCCAACAATTACGCCTATCCAGCGGAACGGAAATTGCCCGAAGGGGTTTTCCGGGTTACCTGCCTGGCTGATTTCCGAGCCTGGTCAGCCCTCCCTGAAAAAGAGTACAAGGCAGCCAAAAAATTCTGGCATGATCGCCTCGCCCATAAAGCCATGGAGTTTCTCAAACCGGTTTCACAGCAACAATTGGACGATTGCACCATCTATCAGGACATGTTCACCCCTCGCACGGTTAAAAAATACACCGGGCACCTGGGAGGCGCGGTTTACGGGGCGCCCGAAAAATCCAAAAACGGGCACACTCACCTGAAAAACCTTTACCTTTGCGGGACCGATCAGGGATTCCTGGGTATCATCGGCGCCATGCTCAGCGGCATATCAATGGCTAATTACCATATTTTAAGTAAACCTTGATCCAGCAAATATGTCTTCTCCTGAATTCTTTTACTCGCGCCGGGCATCGAGCATTTTCAATCATTAAACACGATGTAAATGGTTTGCAGCAAAACGTAGGCGAGAATGACAATCACAATCCAGGACATGGGAATGGGTTTGGGTGGCTCCTGGGGTTCTTTTTCCCCATTTGTTTTTTCCGGTCGATCAATCATTGAATGTAAAATATTTGTCTGCCTACCGTAACCCCATTGTTTCAAAAATTCGAGAAGTGATGAAAAGCAAGGCGCAGTTCGATACCGAGTGAAACGACATCCTTCAAACCGTCGCGGGAGCGTAGTACCCTACGTAACCAAGCGGTTTGCGGGCTGCAACGCCGCTATTCGCGCTTGTCGGGGTTAGGCTTCTTAAGGGCATATTCGTATCCTCACATTCAGTGGCGACCAGATTTGAGCGGTTCTGCATCTTAACTCTTTCATTATAAAATATTAACCACCCGCCCATAAGAAGCTGTTTGAAACATTGGGGTAATTGTTGTATTATTTTTTAAAATATGACCAGAACTTTTCAGGCCCAGTCCGCCCAAACGACTCCCGCCATCGCCACCGATACGGAGATTCAGCTTTCTCCGC
>JAJFLV010000183.1 GCA_021772535.1 Opitutales bacterium
AAGCAGCAGGAGAAGGGCCGTGGAGGGTTCCGGGATGGTAGCCAGGGTGTTGATTTCGGATAAAGAAAGAGCGCGGTCGTAGATGGTGATATCGTCGATGCCGCCATGATGGAAAAACCCTTCACCACGGCCTATGGTGAGGAAGGCATTTGCGTTCGGTATTGGAAGAGAGTTGCTTTGGACGGTTCCGGCGCTTCCATCGATGTAGGAGGTGTAAGCGTTTCCCGATTTGGTGACGGAAAGATGGTACCATTGATTGAGAATTGGCGAAAAATCGGTTAGAGCGAGAAAAGCCAATCCCGATCCGGGTGCATTTATGTGGAAGTTAAGCTTGCCGCCGCCGAGGCCGAACCACCACTTGTTTTGGGTTCCCCCGCCTTCGTCATGGCTGATAAAGATGCTCCCTGCCTGCCCCACTGAACCCCCAGGATTGCTGGCGAAATTGGCCCAGAGACCGATTGTAAAATCACCAGTAAAGGTCCACAAATTATTATCGGGCACCTGAACATAATCGCCCGAACCATCAAATGAAAAAGCGCTCCCGAATACTCCCGGTGTGTAAGTGGTGTTTCCGATCAAGACGCCGTCATTGTTATTGACAGTGGCATCCTCGGCTGTGTTGTCCGCTTCCCAATGGGCGATAAGACCCGGTTGGATGACCACCCCTTGAATTTGGCTCATAAAGCAAAATGAGGCGATCAAGAGAGCGGCTTTGATTTTCGAGGCGGCCATTATTCAATGATCCGAGGCGGGCAACTATTTCTTATTTGTCTTTTATCTGTTGTGCCTAATCAGGATTTTATAAAAATAACATAACTGCCGGTTATTTCAAGCGATTTTATTTGTCGTAGGTGCGCCTATCCAGCAAAGTGGTGTTATGGCAACAATTACCGTAAAAAAGAGCGCCGAGCAATCCTATGAAGTGACGGTTGAGGCTGGGAGCACCACTTTCCACGATGTTTCTTTGACCGATGATTATTATCAAAAACTGACCGGGGGCCGGGTTACGCCCGAGACATTGATCGAGAAATCCTTTCAATTTTTACTGGCCCGCGAAAGCAATACGATGATTCTTTCGCGTTTTGACCTGCCCCTCATCGGAAGGTATTTTCCCGAGTACGAGCGAACGATCGGGGGGATGCTGTGAAGTTTTTAAGGGTTTTCCGTTGAGGTTTCAGAATTGGAATACCGTTTGAGAAATTCATAGATGCGTAGAACGCGGTCCATCCTTTGCTGCGGATCGCCCGTTCGGCTCAAGTCGTGACCTGCCTTGGGGTAGCGCACGTATTCCACCGGCTGGCCCAAGATTTTGAGGCTTTTATAAAGCATTTCACTCTGACTCACGCCCGTTCGGAGGTCGAGATCGGAGTGCATGATGAGAAGTGGGGTCTGGATTTGATGGACAAATGTTGAGGGTGAATTGGCCTGTAGGATTGGACCGATCTTCGTTTCCCAGGGGTAGCCGCCAAACTGAAAGGGAACCAGCCTCCAGGCATTTCCCTCGCCCATGAAAACCGCAAGATCGTAAACCCCACGTTGAGCCACGGCGGCCTTGAACCGGTGATCCTGAGTGACGATCCAGGCAGTCAGGTATCCCGCATAGGAACCGCCGGTGACCACCTGGCGCTGGAGGTCGACCCAGGGAAGCTTGGCTGCCCGGTCGGCCGCTGCCAGAACATCGTCCGCCGGACCTGTTCCCCAGTTTTGAAAGTTGCCCCGTTGAAATTTTTCACCATAACCGCCCGAACCCCGTGGATTGGAATAAACGATGCCGTATCCGCGGGAGGTGAAAAACTGAAATTCATGCCACATGGAGCTTTCGCCCGGGCCCCACATGGCGGTCGGTCCGCCGTGGATTTCCAGAAGCAGCGGGTAGCGTTTTCCCTCTTCCCGAAAGGTCGGGGGCATGATCCAGTAATCAATGGTAAAGCCGTCTTCAGTGGTAAAAGATGAATGTTCGGGGCGGCTGAGTTTCTTATCCCGAAGCCAGTCGCTGTTGTGGTTGCTGAGGGGGCGGGCGTTTTCCCCTGTCTCTGTGGCAAGGTAAAGTTCGTAGGGATTGGTGACTTCGGTTAAAACGTAAGCCAGGTGACCCGATTGAGCCTGAAAAGCCCGGATTCCGGTCTCAAAGCCGGACAGCATTTTAACTTTTCCCGTTTCGACCCGAAGGCGATAGAGTGGAAATCCGCCATTGGAAGCCGCGGTGAAATATAGGTGGCGGCTGTCATCGGACCATTGCAATCCTGAGACGCTGCGGTCCAGACCGCGACCGACCCACAGCAGTCCCGATCCATCGGTGGCAACCGTGCCAACGGTAGTCTGCGCATAGGTCAGGGCATCCTCCCGATCGGAGAGGAATGCGATGGTTTTCCCGTCAGGTGAAACTTTCGGTGTTGAAAGTATCTTTCCTTCAAGATGGAGAAACCGTTTAAAGCCGGAACCATCCCGGTTGACCATGAAAAGGTCGCTGCCCAGGTTACGGTCTGGATGGACATCGGTTCGATTGGAGCCGTTGAAAAATATCTTTTGGCCGTCCGGCGTCCATTCGCCTTCCCCATAAGAAAAGTAACCCGAAGTTAAGGCAACCGGATCATTGACTATGGTCGTTTCCGGTTTTTCCTCATTGAATGGAACGGTGTAAAGGTGGGTGTATTCGAGAGCTTTTTCGAGATCGTTTTCCCCTTGTAAGTCCGTGCGGTGAATGATTCGGGGATTATTTTGGGAGTTATTTTTGGCCAGCCACTCGCGAATTTCTTGCAGACTTCCGTCCGGGTTCAAGGTTGGTTTTTTCGCATCTTCGTCCTCCCAGGGGGCGGTGTCGCCAAATTTCCTGTTGGGGCGCTCATGCGGCCAGGGGGGGTTGGTTTCTTTTCCGGTATCGGCTAATGTTTTGCGTATTTCTTCATGTGTCAGGGTGCTGGTAAATAAAATCATATCTCCACCGGGGGACCATCGGTGATGGGAGACTCCGCTTTTGAAATCGGTCAGGGCAAAAGCTTCACCGCCTGCCAGGGGAAGGGCAAAAATCTGGGACTTTTTGTCTTTGGTGCGGATAAACGAAATAAATCTGCCCGAGGGATGCCATGCCGGTTTCGAGGCTCCCGAATCGGCCCAGGTCAATTGCCGTGGCGGGTTACCCCCCTCGGTTTGAGCGAGCCACAGCTGCGTCCGGTAGGAATATTTTTTGTCATCCCGGGCCTGGTCTTTCTCTTTTTCCTCCTCGATTATCGCTTTGACCGTATAGACGATTTTCGACCCGTCGGGAGAAAATCGGGGAGAACCCGGAGTCTGTATTTTCAGCAGGTCCGTAACTCCTATGGCCTTGCTTTGATCTTCGCCACAAAGGAAAGAAACGGCCAGGCATAACAGAACAATGGTAACTGAAAAATTACGTAACATATCAGGTTTAAAAGAATGATTGAGCGAGCAAAGGACAACTTTTTTTCGTGAATTTCTCATGATCATTTGCGAGCCGGCGTTCCGGAAATCTTGGGAATAAGCGGAGTCCTCGATTCATCTAATCATTTAGGGGCTGTTTCAAATGGGTGTTTATGAATCAGGATTAAATTTTTCAGATGATTTATTGTTGACAAATAATGGCTGATTTATAAATGGTGGAATGACCTTTTCGGTTCCCTGGATTATTGAGGGGGAGCCTATGGCTTTGCAGGTTCATTTAGTTGGCGCTAGGATGAAATGCAATTATACGAGGCGGCTCCCTCTTTATCCCTGGGGGAGTCGCCTTTTTTTGGATCAATTCACCACAAATTTGGTCTGTAACAGCCAAAGAAAGGCAAAAATTGCTTTGGCCCCGTCATCTGGATTTTATAAAAGATCCTGATTGATCGAAGGTGGGAGAAAACTCTTGCTCCAGAATGAATGGGCCGATGCAATTCCGTTAAAGATCAAGGATAAATGGAAAACCTTCCCGATATTTCCCCTTTTCAAAAGCGATTCGAGGAAATCGATTCGCTCATGGCGGAGCCTGACTTTTTTCAAGACCAGCGCAAGGTAGCCAGACTATCCCGCGAACACCAGAAGTTAAACCGCCTTCTGGAGTCTCATGATCGTTTGGCGGAAGTTGGCAAACAATTGGTCGAACACCGGGCCATTATTGACGATCCGGATAGCGAGGAAGCTTTCGCCGAATTGGCCAGGGAGGAACTGACCGGTTTGGAGGAGCAATTGGAGACCGCCCGCCAGGAAATCCTCACCGCCATGATCCCTCCGGACCCTTCCGATTCGCGCAACACCGTTTTAGAGATTCGGGCCGGCACCGGTGGAGAGGAAGCCGGTCTGTTCGCCGCCGATCTTTATCGCATGTATTGCCGGTTTGTCGAAAAACGGGGCTGGAAGATTGAGCCGCTGGGAGCCAGCGAATCGGAGAGCGGTGGGTTCAAGCAAGTGGTCTTTTTGGTAAGTGGAGAAGAGGCCTACAAATCGCTCAAATTCGAGAGTGGAGTGCATCGTGTGCAACGTATTCCGTTGACGGAAACCAACGGCCGCATCCACACTTCCGCCGCCACTGTGGCGGTATTGCCGGAGGCCGAAGAAGTGGACATTCAGATCGATCCCAAGGATCTCGACATAAGCGTCTGCCGGGCCAGCGGTCCCGGCGGCCAAAGCGTCAACACCACTGATTCCGCCGTGCAGATCACCCATCTGCCAACCAATATTACCGTTACTTGCGCGGATGAGCGGTCACAATTGAAGAATAAAAATAAAGCTCTTAAAGTATTGCGGTCCCGGCTATTGAAAATGAAGGAAGAGGAGGAGAGAGCCAAATATGCCGCCGACCGCAAAAGCCAGGTCGGTTCGGGCGATCGGTCGGAGCGCATTCGCACCTATAATTTCCCCCAAAGCCGCGTTACTGACCACCGAATAGGACTATCCCTGCACAGCTTGCCGCAATTCATGGACGGGGAGATTGGAGATTTGCTGGTTGCGCTCCAATCCGCCGACCGGGAAACCAAGATCAGGGAGATTCTGAATCCGTCTGCGGAGAGGTAAAAACTCGATCTACCTTTTTCCCGAATTACTTCGCCACGGTTTTCACCCAGTTGGAATCCGCTGTCTGGATCAATGAATCCTCTCCCGATTCGGCGCTTGATTTATTCCATTTTTCCAGGGTGTCTCCGGTCCACCCCTTGTAAAACAGCAGGTTGCGCCCCCCAACTATTTTGTAGTTCTCAGGAGCTACCTCGTATTTGGAGCCCTTGGACATGGCCCAGGCGCACCAACCCCCATAAGCCGGTTCATATTTTTCAGGATCGGCTTCGAACAATTTTCGATTGGCTTCGGTGGCGAAATAATAGTTCACCCCCTGGTGGCGTAAATTGAGGGCTTTTTTGCCTTTGCGGGGACCCCCGTTGAAGTAGGAGACCGGGTCGTAACCACTTAACGCGACTGACCCATCCTCCAGATTGTAATGATTGAGCCTCTGCGATAAACTTACTTGAGGTGGTGCCGGTTCTTCCTCTGCGAAAAAAGTGTTTGGGCGGCTTGCCAGGAGGAACGCGACAATGCCCGTGGCATATATCAAACCATGTGCAAAATTGGATTTTTTCATAATGTTGAGAGACCTTTTGGCAGGGAATTATTTCTTTCGGTTTTTCCCTTTAGTCGCAAAAAATCTCCAAAGCTGGCATTAGTTCTTCAATTTAGCCAAAATTGCTCTTATTTGGATAATTCATGAAAGCTAAGGCTGGTAGCATTCAACCTGGCGGTTTCAGGTAAACAATGGTGGCGCCCCAGCCGCCCGCCTCACCTCCTGCCAGGTGAAAATCTGCCACCATGGGAGATTTTTTCAACTGGGCATGAACCGTTTCCCGCAGGGTGCCGATGCCTTTGCCATGGACGATTCTGAGGGTGAAGATTTGCCGCTCCAGACAAACCTGGAGGTATTCGGCAATCAAATCCGCCACCTCTTGCGGACGGAAGGTGTGCAGGTCGAGTGTGCCGTCAATCGGCAGTTCCAACGGCTCTACATCTTCATTCACTGTCTGCCTCTTCACACTCCACTGGACTCAACTCTTCCGCTTGCGAGCGGATGGCGATACGCTCCACGGGCGATGGAGCCTGGATTTCTTTTGTTTCACCGGGAGTAAACTCATTTAACTTGCGGGCGGTAACCAAAACACGGGTTTCAGTGGATCGCATCGCTTTGTTGTAAGCCTTCACGGACTGATCGAGGTGTTTTCCCATGTCGGAGAAATGACCGGCCAGCACGCCGATGCGCTCATAAAGCTCCCGTCCCAGATCGCTCACCTTTTTGGCATGCTCGGCCACTTTTTCCTGCTGCCAGCCATAAGCCACCGCCTTGAGCAGGGCGATCAGTGTCGTGGGCGTCGCCGGGATCACTTTTTCCTTGGCTCCGAACTCAATCAAACCGGGGTCCTGCTCCAGAGCGGCGCTGAAGAATGCTTCTCCAGGCAAAAAGAGAACCACAAATTCCGGTGTGGGCTCGAATTGCTTCCAATAACTCTTAGCCCCCAACTTTGTGATGTGGTCGCGCACATGGCGGGCGTGTGCCTTTAGCCGGGCTTTACGCTCCTCCCCGTCATCCGTCTTGAGGGCGTCCAGGTAAGCTGTCAGGGGCGTTTTAGCGTCCACTACGATTTGTCGTCCGTTGGGCAGGCGAACAATTAAATCGGGTCGCTGTCGGGTCCCATCCTCGGTGGTGGCCGACTCCTGCTGCACGAAATCGCAATGCTCCACCATACCGGCGAATTCCACCACCCGCTCCAGTTGCACTTCCCCCCATTGGCCGCGGACATTGGGGGTGCGCAAGGCCTGCACCAGGTTGGCGGTTTCCTCTTTCAGGTTGGTTTGGGTTTTGAGCAGATTTTCCACTTGCTGGGTTAACCCTGAATAAGCGCCGACACGGACTTTTTCCATCTCCTGAATCTTCTCGTCCACCTTTGCCAGGGATTCCTTCATAGGTTTAACCAAGTCCTCAACCGCCTTCTGTCGCTGTTTAAGCTCTCCCTTGGCCCCCTCCTGAAATTTTCCCAGATTCTCTTTGGCCAGATCGAGGAAAGCGCGGTTGTTGCCCTGTAACGCCTCCGCCGAGAGCGACTTGAAAGCCTCGGTCAACTTTTCCCTCGCCTCATTGAGCAAAGCCAGCTTCTCGGCGGCGGCTTTTTTCTCCACTTCCGCGCCTGCCTTGTAGTTCTCCAGTTCCCGAACATCCCTTCGCAATTCCTCAATCTCTTTGTCCGATTTGGATAAATCATCCTTCATCTGCCCAAGCCGGCCCCGATTTAGCAACAAAGCCAGACCAACCCCGGCCCCAAGGCCGATCAATAGAGTCAAAAGTGGAAGAATAGTTTCCATAATTCCGGGAGTTTCAACGAGAGAACCATCATCCTACCATCCTCCCGAAAAGTGGACAGCAAAAACTGATAAAAAAAAGTGTCCATGGACTTGCCGAACGGCAATAAAGCGAGTAAACTAACCGGTAATTAAAGAAATTCACCCACTTTAATTTAAACACCAGCATGAGATGAATATTCGAACACTGACGCTCTCAACCCTATTGTACGCAACTCTTTTCTCCACGGATGCCGCCGCCCAGGCGCCTTCAGTTTTCCTTAGCGACACAAGTTTTTCGCCAACCGTCGATTACCAGGGAAACGGTTCCGTAAACCTGACCATCGGAAATTCCGGTGACGCCCCCCTGGAATGGGAAATCAGCATCGTTGCCGAGGAAGACCCTTCGTTTGAAGGCCAACCGTTGGAGGACACCCTCAGAATTTTCGACAGACAATTTACAGATGTCACCGACTTGATTCCCAACAGGTTCGATTTTACGGAAGGCGTAACCGGGACTGCGATAATAGATGGCGGCCAGGACAAGTTCGATATTGGAAATATACTAACAACAAATATTGCTAGCTTTATTCCGTATTCAGACGGAATTATAATCGATAGTGATTCATTTGGCGAAAACGGGCGCTACTTTACAAGAAAATATCCTGGATTATTTCTTCTTGCTGCCGAAATAAGTGATATTATATTTTTCGAGATTGAAGGGCGATTTGGAAATAATGCAGGTTCAACTAATGCTCCTGTCGATTTTATACATGATAAAGTATATTCACGTTTAAAAGGTTCGCTGTTCAAGCATGTTATAAACTTCCTAATAATCACGCCCGACGATCCGGAAATTTGGCATAGACACAGTAACTTTGGTTACAGGCCTGTTGTTGAAAAATTGAATAATATAAATCGAATATATTATCTTTTATATGCATCAGAAAATGGTTCTGATATTGACGATGAGCAAAGCCAGAAAATTTTTGAGGCGGCAGTGAAGATCCTTAACCCCCAGTCAGAGTGGTTGAATGTAAATAGAAAGTCGGGAGTTGTTCAGGCTGATAATGCAGTGGGGGTTATCATATCCTTTGATTCAATAAACATTTCATCTGGAACTTACGAAGCAATTCTCCAAATTGAAACCAATGATCCGGTTAATACCGATTTCTCAATTCCCGTAACGCTTACTGTTCAAGATCCGGAACCGCAGATTATATCCGTTTACCCTGTACAGATTGATTTTGACCGAGTGGCAATAGGTTCCCACAGCAGCCATCCTATCACAATCGCCAATACCGGGTTCTTCGTAAATTATTGTGGGAGCATATCTAATTTTCCACAGTAGAAGAGGATGGCGGTTCGGTAGTTTTGGAAGTTTCGAAAGCCTCGCGCATTGGCTTTGATGATTTGGATCTTCGCGTTTAAGCCTTCGCTGGCGGCATTGGTGATGCGGTGTTGGAGATAGGTTATGATCCGCTCCCAATGCCTTTTGATCATCTGGGCGACTTCTTTTATGGGTTTGAGTTGGCTGCGGCGAGCCCAGCCATACCACTTTTGGA
>JAJFLV010000184.1 GCA_021772535.1 Opitutales bacterium
CAACCCTCTCTTTTCAATTCCACTGCCCGGCACCTCAGCTCATAGATAGTCTCTTCACTTAATGAACGTACATCAGTTCTATTCACAAACCTACTTTAGCATATGTTATAAATATGTCACTATTTATTTGCCGTATTAATAAAACCATAACCCCAACGTCATTGAGAAGCAAAGACAGCGCCCTCCCAAAAGAAAATACCACTAAAATGAGCGCCCATCAAAATCCCCTCGCAAAAATCACCCTTTTGGGACAGCCTCTACATAACCGGAACCACCTATCCGGAAAAGGATGCTGCTTGGCATGGCAAGTTTTTCGATGAGGCCCTGGAGATGGGATTCGAGGGCGTAAAGACTCGAATTGCTTCGGGATTTAAAGCGGATCTTAAACAGATTGCCAGTGTCCGAAGTCACGTCGGGCCGGACATTAAGGTCATGGTCGATGCCTATTGCTGCTATTCCGTGGACTCGGCCATCCGACTGGCTATTGCAATGGCTGAGACCGCAATCGGCCAGGCGGCCAATCTACACTTTGCAGGGGTTATCGGGGCGGGCTTGCTGGAATACGATGGGGCTCCTTACCAACCACTCAGGGACGATATCCTGAGAGATCCGGTTCTTGGTATGGATCGCCTTGAGAAGGGGAGAATAATGATTCCGGACGGTCCCGGACTGGGAATCGATATCGATGAATCCGTATTCGAAAAGTATCCCTACCGGCCCGGTCATATATATCCCGACATTTATCCGCACCTCAGCGGCGGTACGCTTTGAATAGAAACCGGAATGGGGGATTACCAAAGAGTATATCCCCTATCGACGATGAGGTCTAATCCTTTATCAACAGGTTTCAATTTTAGGCAATTGGGTGAATTAAGCCGTCGTTGCTCGGGCCACTTTTTCCAGGCCAAGTTCGCGGATACTAATTTCCCTCATTTTGAATTTTTGAATTTTTCCGGTGACTGTCATGGGGAAACGATGGACGAACTTTATTTGGCCGGGAATTTTGTAATGGGCGATTCTGGAGCGACAAAAAGCCTGTATTTCCTTGGCTTCTGCGGTCTCTCCGGGTTTCAGTTTAATCCAGGCCATAACCACTTCACCATACTTGGCATCGGGTAGTCCGATTACCTGGACTTCACTTATCTTTGAATGGGTATGCAAGAACTCCTCGATTTCCCTTGGGTAAACATTTTCGCCGCCGCGCACGAGCATGTCTTTTATACGGCCCACGATGTTGACGTAACCTTCTTGGTCCATAATCGCCAGATCTCCGCTATGCATCCAGCCATCGCCATCTATCGCCGAACGGGTAGCATCTTCATTTTCCCAATAACCTCGCATGACGCTGTAGCCGCGGGTGCATAGTTCACCGGGGCGACCATGGGGAATCATTTGACCATCAACGGGATCGATGATCTTGACTTCGAGGTGCGGGTGGACTTGACCGACAGTGCCGACCTGTTTTTCCAAAGGGGTTTCGGGACGGGTTTGAAAACTGACCGGGCTGGTTTCCGTCATCCCGTAGGCGATCTCTACCTCACTCATGTGCATCTCGGTCTTGACCCGTTTCATGACCTCGATGGGGCAGGGCGACCCAGCCATGATTCCCGTGCGCAAACTGGTCATATCGTAGCGGGAAAAATCGCGATGTTCGAGTTCGGCAATAAACATGGTGGGGACACCAAAGACGGCAGTTGCCCGCTCGCCCTCAATAGCCCGGAGAACAGATAGGGGTTCGAACCCCGCGCTTGGATAAATCACGGTTGCGCCGTGGGTCATGCACCCGAGGTTGCCCATAACCATGCCGAAACAATGGTAAAGCGGCACCGGCACGACAAGACGATCTTTTTCCGTAAACCGCATTGTCCGCGCTGTAAAATATCCATTGTTGAGGATATTATGGTGGGTGAGGGTGGCGCCTTTGGGCCTGCCGGTTGTGCCGCTGGTGTATTGAATATTAATCGGATCGTCGCAATTGAGTTGACGTTGCCGTTTGCTCAATTCCTCTGGGCATGTCCTGTCGCTATGGGCAAGAAGTTGGGGCCAGGACCAGATACCGGGGGACGATTCTGAATCGCAACGGACAACGATGCGCAACTCAGGCAATCGTTTGGCTCTCAGGTTCCCCGGAGGACAGGATTTCAGTTCCGGAGCGAGTTCATTAAGCATTCCGATATAATCGGACGATTTAAAACTCGCCATCGTAACCAATGCCTTGCAGCCGGATTGTTTCAGGGCGAATTCCAACTCATGAACGCGGTAGCTTGGGTTGATGTTGACCAGAATTGCACCGATTTTACTGATGGCGAACTGAGTAATGGTCCACTCCGCCAGATTGGCTGCGAGAATACCTACAAGGTGACCTTTCTGAATGCCGACCGCCATAAGTGCGCGGGCACAGCGATCAACCTTGTCCCGGAGCTGATGATAGGTGAGCCGCAAATCCTGGTGACGGACAACGAGTGCTTCATTGTCGGGGTAGGTCTCCACTATGTGGTCGAGCATATCCCCAATGGTGGTTTCAAGGAGAGGTTCCTCAGTTGAACCGCTTGTGCAGCTGAGGAACCTCTTTTTCATTGCGACCAGGGCGGGGGATTATTTTAGAAAGAAAATCAATCAATTCGGCTTGTCACCAGGGAAGTTCTTCACCTGTCCATTGGAGGAATTTTCCGCTGTCGTGAAGAGTAGCGTTCTGAAAGATCTCAATCATACCGGTAACCACTTCCCGAGGCGTGTTGGCCGCCTCTTTTCCTCCCATGTCGGTGCTGGCCCAACCAGGGCTTTGTAACAGAACGATTATCCCATCTTCCTTCAATTGCAAGGCGAGCATAGCGCCGATCATGTTAAGAGCGGCTTTGCTGGCATTATAACAAAATGAACCGGAATCCATTCCCATCTCCTCCCTCCTGGCAATGGAGCCCAATAGTGAGGTAATAAAGGCCGCCAGGGGCCGTTCCGCCTTTTTCAGGAGGGGAAGAAAAGCGCGTGTGATGAGAAGCGGGGCGACGGCATTAATGCGGTAAGAATCGGTCATAAGGTCGAATGTGGTGCCTTCAAGGGGATCCCAATGACCAACCCCTGCGTTATTTATAAGAATATCGATAGTGTCAGAACGTTGGGCCGCTTTGTCTACTGTCCCGGTGATAGCTTCCTCACTGGTGACTTCAAGTTGAAGGATGCTTAATGTATCTTTATAGTTGGTATGAAGCGCTTGAAGGGCTGAAGCCTTCTCCGGGTTCCGGCAAGTAGCTATAACCATATTGCCGGATTCCAGGTATTGACGGGTAAATTCATACCCCAAGCCGCGATTTGCTCCGGTTATTAAAATGGTTTTCATAATTTTCAAGGGTTAGACATTTGATTGAATATTTATCGGAGGTTTTCCAGACAAACTTGAAGCGCTCCTTGCTTCAAACCGTTTCCCAAGGGCCAGGTATTTCTTTCGGTGACATGGCATTGATTGAACAAACCGGAAAGGCTTGCAGGGAAGTCTCCGGGATACCAATGAAACCACCAATTAAATAAATCATCGCCAACTTCAGCAGCCAATAAGGGAATAAAGGCATCGCAAACCAGGGTATCGAGCCGGGCGCCGGATAAATTTTCACACAGAATGGAATTGAAAATTCGATTTTTCCAATTCTTCATTTGCATGGTTCGCCGGAATTGTGCCGTTTGGAAAGATCTTTCGGAAGAGGCAATTTTTTTCAATTCATCACCAAACCGCGCAAGGTCCGTTGGCCAATCGGGATTACTCTTCAAAATTCCGAGATATTGTCGAAGCCGTAGTCGAGGATGGTTGGCAGGGCGCAGCCCCATGGTTTTCCAACCCAATTCGACACGGTCAAAATAATAATCGGCAGACTTTCCCGCAGCAACCATCTTAGGGAGAGGAAACTTTTGGGAAATTTCGATCATGGGCGCTCGATTACGTTTGTAACCCAATACTTCCAGGGTGCTGCGGTGGCAAGCTTCGGCCCATCCACACTTTGCTATGAGGTGGACGCACGACTGCGTTTTGCGTTGCCAGCGCAGACGAGATTTTTCGACCAAATACTCTCTGCCCTCATCATTGGATTTTTCCAGCAACGGCTCAAACAGGTTGACCCTGTCACGCTTTTCAAGAGACAGAAGAGCTTCTTCCAGGGCATATTCCTCCAAATCCTGCCGAAGGTGCGGAAGCAAGACCAACGTAGGCGGTATCTGCCCATCTGATCGCACTGCTTTCGGTTCTGCAATGCCGGGTTCGAAGAGGACGACATGAAGGATAACCGAATCGAACTCCGGGTTGGTGTTATGACCATGGTTCCTCCAATCGCGTTGGTAAAAATGCATTTCGACATCCCCATGAAGCCGTTTATCTCCGATTTCGATGAGACAACCTTTAAAATCGGGTCCCTCCAGCAAATTCCATTTTCCCGGTTGGAGAATCCGAAGGGACTGGTTATCCAAGGTTCCTAGAGAATGCTGGCTGAAATCCATTTGAAGCCAGATTTTTTGCAACAGCTTTTCGGAGATCGAAACCGGGCCATAAATCCCCTGAATTTCCTCTATGGCGGCCTCTTTCATTACTTCAATTTCTGTTGCGAATTTTCCGGCGCCACTTTTTGGTCACTTCCTCGTTCCGGCGTTTCAACATCTCGCCCTGGCGAATCTGGCAGGAGCGGATCCAGTCATTAAGTTGTCCTGCACCCATGGTGAGGGCTCCGGAAGCGCTGGTGGATTGTCTCACCATATTGTCATCAGAGGCAACAGTTATTCTTTGAGGTGTGGGGGAGGCCCGCACCAATTGCTCGATAACGGCATCGGCAGTCATGGCAGCGGGAGAATAAAGATAGGAAAAGGTTAATTGCCCGGAAGGACGTTCGATCGAAATATCGTCGCCTTTGCCGTCGAAGACGATGGTTGTGCGGATACCCTCAAAATCGTGAATAAGGCGAACGGAGGAGGCCAATTTTTGACGGGCCGCATCGATACCGAAGGGCAGGGCTTCGCGGGATTCGGGAAGTGCGTGGACAAGGTTGTAGCCGTCGATGAGCAAGTGCTCGCAGTCCGCCATAACTGAATATTGCAACGCCGTCAGAACAGTCGGGCAAGAAGAAACCGCGCCGCGAATATCAAACCAGGGAAGGAAAATCATTGCTTGTAAAATTGGTCCGGTCTAAAATAGGCCGCCATCACATCACCATTGGAAATAAGGACAGGAGAAAAATACAGATGAAAGCCATGGTGCTGGAAACGGCTGGACAATCACTTAAACCAGTCGATCTACCTGTACCGAAACCGGGGTTTGGAGAGGTACTCCTGCGTGTGCAAGCCTGTGGGGTTTGCAGGACCGATCTGCATATTGTGGACGGGGATCTGAAGAACCCGGCTCTTCCCCTGGTGCCGGGCCATCAAGTAGTCGGGATGGTCGAAAAATTGGGGTATGGCACTCGCCGTTTCGAGATGGGAGACCGAGTTGGGATTCCCTGGTTGGGAAGTTCTTGCGGAAACTGTCGATATTGTCTGAACGACCGGGAAAACCTTTGCGATGAACCGGTTTTTACCGGTTATAGCAAAAACGGAGGGTTCGCCGAATATGTGGCCGCGGATGAGAATTTCTGCTTTCATCTGCCGTTTGGGATTAGCGAAATACAGGCGGCTCCTTTGTTATGCGCCGGATTGATTGGCTTTCGAGCTTACCGTATGACCGACCAGGCCCGGCACCTTGGGCTATATGGATTTGGCGCTGCCGCCCATATCATTGCCCAGGTGGCTCATTTTGATGGTAGAGAGGTTTTTGCCTTTACTCGGCCAGGGGATGAGGAGGGCCTTAGGTTTGCCCGCAGACTGGGTGTCTCGTGGGCAGGGAGTTCTCTGGACATGCCTCCTGAACCGTTGGGAGCAGCAATTATTTTCGCTCCGGTGGGCGAACTGGTTCCTCTGGCCCTGAGAGCTGTCCGCAAGGGGGGAGTGGTGGTTTGCGCTGGTATTCACATGAGCGATATTCCGTCTTTTCCGTACGAGGACTTGTGGCAAGAGCGTATCCTGCGGTCAGTGGCCAACCTGACCCGGCGAGACGGCATTGATTTTCTGGAATTGGCGGCGATGGTCCGGGTACGCTCTCATGTAACGGTTTATGGACTTGAAGAGGCCAACGAGGCTTTGGAAGATATGCGCAATGGGAGCTTGAAAGGGAGCGCGGTTCTTAGAATCTCAGGTTAGCAAGAAGGCAAATCCGCTCAATCCCGAATCCGCGCAGGCCGATGCATACTGGTCGCGCAGACATTTTCGATAAGAATTTTACCGAAACCAAAAGAGATGCAGGAGGCAGTTAAAATACAAAAAAGAGAGGAGGAACTCGAAAAGCTATCCGTAGCCGAGCGTCATAGGGCACAAAAACATGCCTTGCTGGGGCATCTTGTGGGATCCTTTGCGGCCAGTGTAATGGCAGGAGCCTATATGATGCTCTACGCCACCGACGTGCTGCGCTTCAAGCCACTGACCATTGCGACCATTGTCGCTTGTACCCCGCTAATTACGATAATGCGCCTTCCCATGATGGGACCCGTTCGCCGTATAGGTCGCGTTCGGGCCCTCAAAATTGGCCGGATATTTCAAATATTATCGGTTTTGCTGCTGTTGCTGGTTCCAGCCGATTTATTGACTCCGGTAACTTTTGCCTGCATTATATTTATATTTTTGGGGGCCAGGGAACTGGGAATCGGGTTGGTCTGGCAGTCGTTACTGCGGGATTATACAACGAAGGAGGACAGGGGAAGATTTTTTGCCCGCATGAGATTTTCCTTCACTACGACCGGACTCGTATTAAACGGAATAATAATAGTTCTAGTGGGTAAAACAGTTACCGAAGATATCTACAAGGGCATGCTGCTGGTCTGTCTTCTAGGGCTCTTCAATAGCTGGTTTTGGATCAATTTTCTTCCCGACAAGGCGGCAAGGGGTAAAGATCCGGGAGGTGACGGTGGCGCCAAAGGTTCCTCCATCTGGAACATCCTTCGCCACTCACCCTTGATGCGGCTGCCGCTTTTGGTTACCTTGCTGACCACTGCTGCCAGTCTGCCCCTGGCGGTTATCTATTTTCGGCAAATGCTGCATGTACCAGCAAATCTGGTGGCTCTTTTCATTTTTTTCAGCACCGCCGGAAGCGCCCTTTTTTACTTCTTATGGGGACGGCTGGCCGACACCATCGGTTACCGGCCCATGCTTATCGGGTTGCTATGGCTGACTGCCTTTTCTTTGCCTCTGATCGTTTTTGTTCCTCCCTTTCCGGAACAAGGCCTGGACTGGGGGCAATTGCAGCCGGCTGCCCTCATGGGAATTGGGGCGCTCCTTTTTTTAGGTTTTTCCAATGGGATACTGACCTCCGGCATCGGAATCGCCGTGACGTCGATCAATCTCCATCATGTGAGCAGGAAAAACAGCCTGGAGGCATTGAACGTGTTGGCTGTGATATCGTCCGGGTTTCAGGCCCTGGTGGCATTTCTGACTGGTTTGTTAATCCAAAAGGTTGCCATACCGGCCGGCTCCATGGTCGTTGGCAACGGTCTGATTTACCTCGATTGGTACAAGGGATTTGCCGCCATGTTTTCACCGGCCCTTCTCTTCCTCACCATACCGATTGTCAGGAGGCTGCCAAATGTGCGTCCGTGGTTTGGGGTCGGCCATTTTTTTACCGCCATCATGAACAGCCCCGCGCGTACACTGCTGGCTATCAGGAATGTTTACGATGAGACCCCGGAAAGGCGTTTGAAACTGGCCCATTGGTTTGGCATGAGTGTCAATCCAATGTCTATTGAGCCGCTCCTGGCATTGTTGAACGACCCTTCCTTCGAGGTCAGAACGGAAGCCATCAGGAGCCTGGCCCGTACTGGTTCATCCCTTGCTGGCAAAGAATTGCTACAGGTTTTACAGGACGAGGAGCGCCGTGCCCTTTGGGATCAGGCAGCCTGGGCCCTGGGGGAATTGCAATATCATGAGGCATTCGATCTGTTGATTTCCCGCCTTTCATCGGAAACTCCCGGCAGGGTTCGCATTACGTCTGCACGGGCCCTAGGAAAACTTGCGAATGACAACGCTACTCCGCACCTGTTAAAAGTCATGAAAGAGGAAGATGTCCGATTGACACTCCTGGCGGTGTGTTGTCTATCTCTTCTTCACCTGGATGCTAAGGAACATGCCGACGAAACCTTTCGCGCATTGCTTCGATTGCGCAACCGGGAAGACCGCTACGAATTGATGAGCGAGTTCTGCCTTTGGTTGGAGATTCCGTCCAGTTGGCTCTTGCGCTCCAGTAGTGCGCAATCCTCCTGGCAGAGCCTGAACCTGCATCTCGATTGGCGATCAGCCTCCTGGAAGGAAGAGCGGCGCAAAATCATCACCGCTTTTCAGGAAAAGGAACACTCGAAAATATTCGATCTAATGGAAAAAAAGCTCCGAAAAAGCTATACCGACTACTATGCTCCCAGCCGGGCTCTGGCCCAGGTTGGGCGCGAAACGGGGGGTTGGTCCCATTTGTCTGTTTTGGCGACTGCCTGGCTTCTTTTTGGGAATACCTGAATAGGCCAATGAAAAGGATCGGGGAGATTTTAAGGAGAAAAAACCAGTTCCTCCAGTTCCTCGAAATTTTCCACCACCCAATCGGGTTGCAGAGTGGATTGCGCCAAATCTTCACGAGAGGATACTCCGGTCAATATAAGCGCGGTGGGCACACCGGCATTATGTCCTGCCCGAACATCGGTTTCGATATTGTCCCCCACCAGGAGCGCCTCTTGGGGGGAGATATTTAATTGCTGTAGGGCAATGTCGATTATTACCCGCTCCGGTTTTCCAATAATCGTCGGCTCGACTTCGGAGGCGACTGTCAGTGCGGCCAGGATGGCGCCATTGCCGGGAATAATTCCGTACTCGGTAAAGAGGACCTTATCCGGGTTGGTTCCGATGAATTTTGCGCCTGCCCGCAGAAAGAGAGTCGCTTTTTCCAGTTTCTGGTAGGTTACGAAAGGGTCGTAACCCACAATGACATAATCGGGATTATCCTCTGAAGGGATGTGGCCACCTTCGACCAGGGCCTGGCAAAGGGGCTCCTCCCCGATGTAATAAAATTTACCGGGGGACAGATGCCGGGCGGTAGCCTGGGCAGATGTAAGCAGGTTCTCGACTTCGCACTCGATGCCCATTTCCCCTAGAATCCGGCAAACCGTGGGGGCTGAGCGATTGGCTCGATTGGTGACAAAAAGGCAGTCGAGGCCGTTTTGCTTGAGTTGCTGGACAAACCTCGATGCACCCGCAACCGGTTTCGTCCCATGGTAAACCGTTCCATCCAGGTCGAGCAGAATACTTTTAATCATAAGAAATTAATTAGAACCTATCTCAAATTCGCAGATGAATGATGTTTGTAGCGCCACGGCGGCAGATGCCAGGCGGCTTTGCGCCCGGATGGGCTGGACGCCCCCCGGGCGCAAACCAACGCCGCAGGTGCTGCCGTGCCGCACAAATCCTTTG
>JAJFLV010000185.1 GCA_021772535.1 Opitutales bacterium
GCTGGCAAGTCCGCCTGCGCCAAAGTTTATCTGGTCGTTGCCCCCTCCATCATTGAAGATGCCATCCCAATTGGTGATCGTGAGGGTATTATCGGTCCAGGTTGTGCCGCTGCTGTCTGCGAAATTGAGGATACTATTGCCTCCGTTAACGTCTATGGCGGAATCGGCAGACAAGGTTAAGGTGTCAAGGGTATCATCGAACCCGCCTGTGGAAAAGTAACCGCCTGAAAGTTCCATTGGGGTGGTATTGGCGATTTGGTTATTCTTCCCTAAAAGAAGAGTTCCAGAGGATACATTGATGTTTGATGCTTCAAGATTACCCACTGATGTAGCTATCGTTGTAAACCCTGTGCCGGCGGGGCTGTCAATTTTCAATGTGCCAATGCCGGTTATGCTTGATCCGGCGCCCGTTTGAATGATACTGCTGGCGCCATCGGTATCCATCGTGATATTCGGGCGGTTGCTTAGGGTGGCATCACTGTGTACCCTGAGGTCACCGCCGACTATGACAGTCCCTTCATTGGCCCCGCCCCCGCTGCCGGTCAAGGTTCCGTTACGGACATTAAGGCTGTTGGCAATGTCGATGATACCAGTATCAAGTACCGAAACATTTCCGGTAGCTCCGGTGAAAAAAGCCCCGTTGGTCGAATTTATATTCATCTGCGCGTCGTCCACCGTGACGGAACCTTGGAAACGTGTTTCATAACCACTCACGGTGGTGGTGCCGCCAGTCTGGTTCCAAGTGTTACCGCTATTGACCTGGAATCTGTTTCCGCTGAGTGATCCTGAGGTGATATTGACCGTACCGGCGGTCACGTTAACGGTGCCGCCGGAAGTAGCGGTGCGCAGCAAAACATCATCGTTGGCCGTCATATTGACCGTGCCACCGTCTATTTGGGTGATGCCGTCCTCGAATCGAATGTCATCGCCGGCGTCCAGGT
The DNA here is from genome assembly GCA_021772535.1 of Opitutales bacterium. Taxonomy (GTDB): domain Bacteria; phylum Verrucomicrobiota; class Verrucomicrobiia; order Opitutales; family UBA2987; genus JAJFLU01. The sequence goes on from JAJFLV010000185.1 coordinate 942, forward strand.
TGATAATTCCTCCAGTAGATGTAAGATCACCGCCAAAGATGATGTCTCTATTTGTGGCAGCAGTGGTATCCACACTGAGGGTGGCTCCCGAGGCGATGTTGATATCGCCGACGCCTCCATAATTGTCGTTGGCGTCAAATCTTCCAAAGACGACAAGCGAGTTTTCAACGATGCTGACAGTGCCCGCATTAATATTAAAAGCGCCTGAAAAGTCGGTGTCGTTATCGGATAGAATGAGGGTGCCGGTTCCGGTTTTTGTCAGGCCACCGGTCCCATCAATGTCACTGTTTACGGTAAAGGTAGTGCCGTTATTGGTCTCGACGGTGCCGCCACCCGCATTGAGGGTAATACCGCGCCTATTGCCTGATGTAAACGTTGCAGTGGTATTCAGTGTTCCCCCATCCATGGTAAGCTGTCCGGCGGTAAAGGAGCCGGGATTTGCGCCAAGGTTGTTGTCGGCGCTTATTTGAACCGTGCCGCCGCTTATGGTAGTTTTTCCGCTATAGGTGTTGGCCCCGGTTAAGATCAGGGTTCCAGCGCCGGTTTTATCCACGGCTGTGCTGCCTCCAATAGTGCCGTTTATCGTAACCAGCCCGGCGCCTTGCACATCGGTCAAAATATCATTGTTGTTGGTGGTGAAATTTCCGTCTAAAACAAGATCGGCGCTGCCGGTGATGTTGCGGACGGTCAGGTTATCGAGTAACTCAATCGGGACGGTGACAGTATGGGTTACTGTATTGTCACTAGCGGAAGTGTAGTTGGCTTCCGACACATTGATGCTGGCGGTTCCTCCATTGGGGGCGTCTATCAGGAAATTGTCGCCCCCGCCGTCTCCATTGATGGTGTAATTGGAAGGGTTGTCGAAATTTATGGATCTAACATTGCGATCGGTCTCAATATTCACTGATTCGGCTCCGGTGCCATAATCGGTGCCGAAAAAGATGTCGGCCCAATCAGCAGGCTGGCCATCGCTGACCCAGTTGGAAAAGCTGCCGGAAGTGGTGGACCAATTTCCGCTGAGGGTGGTGTCATCCCAGAACTGCGCGCCCACTGGCTGGACGGTTGTGGTAACGCTAAGGGCGCGTATCTCATGGAAATTGGTGGCGCCTCCGGTAGAGCCGGTAAAGCCCAGCTTGAGTTCATCCGGGCGTGTGCCAGTTAGTTGAGCGGAAAAGAGCTGGTTAAATCCGCTGCCGGGGGTTAACTCCATCGATACCGTAAGAAGGCTGGTTTCAGAGATGTTAATTTTCACACCGAAGTAATTGTCTTCCGTAGCGCCACCGGTGACCGGACGAGCGCTGAACTGCAGGTTGGCACCGAGTGAGGGGTTGGTTCCATCGCCTGTGCCCTCAATAAAGGCATAGCCGGTCTGGCCGCTGCCATTGCCGCGCAAGGCGACTTCATCGGGCAGGAAACCTGGCCCGCCGTTGCGGCCTTCGGTGGGGTTGGAATAGTTGCCCCAAGTATCCAAACCAAGCCCGAAATAGCCGCCTGCCATGCCGTCCACACCAGTCCGGTTGGCATAGCCGAGAGAACCGCCAAATGCACCGGTGTCGAAAGTGGTCGCGGCGTCGAACATGAAAAATGTAATCCCATCGGCCCCGCTGCCGCCATGCACGGTGTATTCAAATTGCATGTCAATGGTGTTGTTGGCGGAGGGTATGGGGCTGTTCAGGTAAGCGAAATTAGATTGGTTTCCCCCAGCCTCGGTGAGGCGCAGCCAGCCATCGCCATCGGTATCGATGCCTGCATCGGCAGTCAGAACAGGGGTGAAGCCGCCGCTTTCAGTGCCCAGAATCCATTGTTCGGCAGTTAAGTCCTGAAAGGTTTCGACATAGGTAAATTGCCCGAAAAGGCTGGTCGTTGGGATAAAAAACAAGACGGGGCAAACCAAACTGAGGAAACTCTGAAGGAGAGTTCCTTTTGCGGTTTGGTCCTGTGGGTGCAGCTTCAAAAATTACCTGCCTTTTCTAATCTCGTCTAAAGCTCCAAAAAGTGTTATCGACCATTCTTAATTGTTAAAACTATGTGAAAATTTGCTGTGGCTTTCCTGGGCCTTGTTTTTCAACCCTCTCCAGCGGAAAGTGGATTGATCCCAAGAGATACGTTGAAATCTGTATTTCCGGATTGGACAAAATGTATTCACTAAATTATATTTACTTGATTTATAACAGGTTACGATAAGTAGTTTTCTAATAAAAATCAAATTTCCCCTAATTGATACGATTGCCGAAGGACTTATTGGTTCATCCTTTTCTATACTATAATATAAGGATTTACTGGTATTAATCAAGGTTTTCCGTCCTACCTGACTGTCACGTAAGGTCGTCCTCATTGACTCTCTTTTTGGTCGAACTTGAGGGTTGAGTTCTTTACCTCAGGCCGTAATAGCGGCGAAGAAACCACAGAATAGTATCGCGGGGCAGAAATCGTGAAATAAATGGGGCAAAGATCGCCTGAAAAAAACGGCCCGTGCGCACAGTTGCACTTCGTGGTTTGAGGAGCGTTTTGCGCAAGCGGCGGACGGCAATATCAACCGACGGACCGCTGTTGAGCATTCTTTCGAGCGCATCCCAGGCGGCGGACAACTGTGGGGTTTCCTCCACGAGGGCCAGATCGCGTTTCATGGCTGCATTGAAAGAGGTTCGAAAATCGCCGGGCCGGAAATCGATAACCGTCACACCCGTATTCCTGGATTCCATCATCAAACTTCGGGAAAAAGCCGATAATCCGCTCTTGGCAGTATTGTAAAGGCTCATGTAGGGAAGCGGAAACTCTACCGCCAGGGAGGATACATTGACCAGGGTTCCGTGCCCACGCCGGAGCATGCCCCCATAAACTTCCCGGCAGATTTTTATCGGACCCGATAAAAGGACGTCGATTTGACCCGATATTTCTTCATGGGGAAATTTCTCAAAGGGGAAGAATACGCCATAACCGGCGTTGTTGATGACGAGATCAAAAGATGGGCCATCGCAAAGGTATTTAGCCCGGAAATTCTCCAGGGAATCCTTATCGCTCAGGTCCAGCTCTACCGGGTGAAATCCATCTCTTATCGGCATATTCTCAGCTTGGCGGGAGGTTCCCCACACTTCCAATCCCTCCTCCAACAGCATCTGAACGAAACCTTCCCCTAGGCCGGTGCTCGCTCCGGTGACAAGAGCTTTGGAAAATTTGGTGTGGAGTGTATTTTTCACAGTTCGCCGCACAATCAAGGTATGAGATCGTTTCAACTGAGCAACCCTGATGGATCCAATGATTAACTTTGACAATGCCAGGTATGTGCCAAAATCTCAAGCTATGATTAACCGTCCGAATTTTTCGCGACTGCGTATTTTTGCGGTTCTTCTGGCAGTTCAAATATCAACCTCCGTTATCTTCGCCGAGGTTGAAATCAAGTCCGTTTACCATCAGTTTATGGAAGCGCGTTCATTTCAGCGGTTAAGTGAATTTTTTAGTGGAAAGGAAAATCAGGGACGGCGCCTGATTGCGCGAACCCAGCCGGATGCCCGCGATGGCAGATACTTTGTCATCACCCTGAATCAAAGCGTTCGATCTCTTCCTGAAAATTCTCAAATCAAGATTGAAATTTTTACCAACGAATCAGCTCTGGGAAAGGAGTTTATTCTTCCCCTACCCTCCAGGGCGCCGAAAACACGTGAAATTTTTGCCGGTGTCACTGGAGGTGACTGGCCGGACAAAGGGACACAAATTCTGGCTTGGCGCCTGACTTTGCAAAATGCCGAAGGCAACACAATCGCGGCAAAAGAGAGCTTTCTGTGGGGAACCCGCTGATGCTCCCGTGAATTGGACCCGGTGGAAAATCTTGGAACCATCGACGTCCTTTTCCGGGCGATCTTTGGGGGAAACACTTGATGGGGGTCAGGCTTTTCGCTGGCGGCAATCGGAAAAGGGAATTTGGGAAGGCCTTTGGGACCGATCCGTAGCCAAAGTTCGATTAGGAAACAACGGATCCATACAGTGGAAATGTCCTGCCGTTCTGGAAAGTACCGTTTCAACTGAGATAAAACACTATTTCGCTGCCAACGAGGATTACGAAGTCCTGATCGACAACCTGCCGTGGCGAAGCGACGAGGCATTGCGATCGGCAATAAAAGAATGGCGGGGGCTGCGTATTCTGCGACAACCGTTGGGAGAAACTCTTTTTTGTTTCCTTTGCAGTTCCAACAAGCAAATTGTCCAGATTAAACAAATCTGCCATGCTGCCGCCCACCGTTTCGGTATCAGAATAACCGGAGAATACCATTCATTGCCCGATTGGAATACCCTTCAGGATATTCCAGAAAAGGAATTGCGCTTATGTAAAATGGGGTATCGAGCCCGTTATATTAAAGAAACTTCCCAAATTCTGGCCGGAGATCCTGGTATTCTCGGTGATCTCGATACCCTCCCCTACACGGAAGCCTGTGAGAAGTTACGTCGATTACCTGGCGTTGGCAAAAAAGTAGCCGACTGCGTGCTTCTTTTCGGTGCGGGCAGGTTGGAGGCCTTTCCCGTCGATGTCTGGATTCATAAGACCATGGAGCGTCAATACGGGTTAGAGGATTGGAAGAGGGAGCAGATTGCCCATTTTGGCCGAACCCACTTTGGCCCCAAAGCCGGTCTCGCCCAACAATTTCTTTTTGCGGATGAACGCAGAAGAATGTTAAATTTCCGCAAAAAAACACCGGGCTCCTCCGCTTCCAAACGTCGACGGAGGTAAGCCCGGCGTCTCTTCGATATTTTTCCGCGCCAGGGAATGGCGGAATCAACCCGGCACGGATGGTCTGTCTTTATGGATGATTTAAACGACGCCTCGATGTCACTGTAATTAAACCGTGGCGCTCTTGCGCACAGGCGGAAATAAACGGTTGAAAAACAATGGACATTGAGGTTGATTTGTCGCAATTTCCATGGTCTAGGGAAAGTTCGTATTTTACAATTCAATATCGAATACAAATGGGGCTAAAAACCGGTTGAAAAGCTAATACTCCACCAAAAATTGCCGGTTCTTCCATTGCTGATTCCGTTTTCGATTCCGGAAGTGCGTATTCCAAAGGAAATCGAAGCATTAGGAGTAAATGCGTAAGTAAGATCGGCAGTCCCGCCATAGTAGAATCCGGAATCTTCCGATCTTGGACTGACATAACCGAGATAAGCCCCGAAATCCACAGAAGCTGGACTGTCCGGAGATTGCCCAAGAGCAATGCTGTGCCCTAGTGCCCCTTCGATGGTGAATGTATCCAGATCGAAATCGTAATAAAAATAGATTTCGGGATTAGCGGCTAGATCGAAACCGAGGCCAAAAAAGACTTCATGTGTCCGCAAATCGGCAGAGGGTTCCTCCGGGAACCAGTAATAGGTGAGACCGATATCCAGGCTTAACTGCTCTCCCAAATCGAACCCGAATCCACCATGAAAATCGACCTCATTGAGAAATTGCGCACCGGGATCCACAATGGGAGTATTTAACCAGGTCCCAATATTAAACGAGTTGTAGGATATCTCCACCGAAGGCTGAAAGGAAGAGTCGGCAAACTGGACCCCTCGAAAGACATATTCCGATTCGTATGCAAAAGAGGTATCAATCAAAATCGACGTTTGAGCCATAACAACCTTCTCGTTGGCTGCGGCTAATACCAATGGAAATAGTATGAACCTATCTCAAATTCGCAGATGAATGATGTTTGTAGCGCCACGGCGGCAGATGCCAGGCGGCTTTGCGCCCGGATGGGCTGGACGCCCCCCGGGCGCAAACCAACGCCGCAGGTGCTGCCGTGCCGCACAAATCCTTTG
>JAJFLV010000186.1 GCA_021772535.1 Opitutales bacterium
GAATCCGGAAAACCACGCTTTTGTCGAGAGCGCAGCCGTCAATGCGCCAAAATCGATCCAGTATTATCCTGACATCAATCATTTCATCCCCTGGTCCCACCCTGAGTTGATCAAGGATGCCATCCTCAAGCTGCTTCCGGAATTTGCGGAGTCTTCCATTCCTTAGACGCCCTCTTAAGATCATAGGAAAATCTCCTGAACTGGAGTCGGGCTTTTTTAAGTTGTTAAGACGGGGGAAAAGCCGTAATCAGGATGGTTTGCGCTTTTACGAACTGAAAATCTTTTGAGACTTTTTAGCAAACGTGACAACTGTTACCGAAAAATCGCTTGATTCCGTCGAATTGGCCGTGGCCGACATTGCAGCCGGCAAGCTGGTGATTGTGACGGACGACCAGAGCCGGGAGAACGAGGGCGATCTCATCATGGCCGCTTCGAAGGTAAACTCCCATGCGGTCAACATGATGATTCGCTACGGGAGCGGTATTATTTGTGTGCCGACAGTGGAGCATCACTTGAAACGACTCGGGCTAAATCCCATGGTACAGCAGAACCGGGAGGCTCACCGGACCGACTTTACCGTTTCGGTGGACGCCGCCGAGGGTATTGCCACCGGCATCAGCGCATACGACCGCACTACCACCATCAGTTTGCTGGCCAATCCGGCGACCATGCCGGATCAATTAGTGCAGCCGGGCCATGTCTTTCCCCTGCGGGCAAAACCCGGCGGGGTCCTGCAAAGGGCCGGTCATACCGAGGCGGCGGTCGATTTGGCCACTTTGGCCGGGCTTCATCCCAGCGGTGTGCTTTGCGAAATTCTCAACGAGGACGGCACCTGTGCCCGTCTGCCGGAATTGATTACATTCAAAAAGAAATTCGGTCTCAAACTCATCTCCATTGCCGACCTCATCGAATATCGCCATAAGCGGGATAAACTGGTGGAGAGGGTGGCCAGTCAGCCGTTCGATTCCGCCTATGGAAAATTTCAGTTGTATATTTTCCGCAACAAACTCGATCGGCGCACCCACATGGCGCTTGTCATGGGCTCGGTGGATGAGGGACCCACCCTGGTGCGGGTGCATGCCGAAAACTTGCTCGGCGATATCTTTCAAGCCAAGGAATTGAAAAACCGCCACAATCTGGATACCTCCCTCGCTCGTATAAAAGAGGAGGGGCGAGGGGTCCTCTTATACCTTGAAAAACCGCACGGGGGCCTCAAAATTCCGGACAAGGCAGTCGGTGATCAACCGCCTTCCATTACCCCGGCGCCAATGGACATCCGCGATTACGGGATCGGGGCGCAGATCCTTTCCGACCTCGGGCTGAAGCAAATACGCCTGCTTTCCAATACCAATCGCCGGGTGGTGGCCCTGGACGGATATGACCTGGAAATCGTCGAGCAAATTCCGCTGGCCAGATCTGAGTAACCATAGCTACATTGTTTTGCACAATGAGTGTCGAAAAAATCAACATCGCTGAAATTACTCCTAAAAACTGTGTTTACGGCCAGGGTCGTTTTCGCACAAATCGACGTTTGCTGACGCAAGCTTTGGGCGCGCCCGAGGAGAATCCTTTACCTTTCGATATTGAGCATGTCGGAGTACCTCCGGGCAGCCACAATTGGTACCAGCACACCCATACTCATTGGACCGAATTTTACATTATTGTTTCTGGACAAGGCATTGTATATCGCGATGAGCGTTCCTTCGAGGTTGGCGCCGGAGATTGTTTTGTGCAGCCGCCGGGCACGTCTCACCGTATGTTTAACTCGAGTGAGTCAGAGGAGCTTGTCTATTTTATTGTTACCAACGAGGACGACCGCGACTCGGTGACCCGCCAGAAAAAGTAATCAAACGGCAATTTCCCGGCCCAGTTTGCGCTCGATGCGGTGGGATACCCTGATGGCGATTTCATAAAGAAAGCTCATGGGAATAGCCAGCAGCAGAAAGGTAATCGGGTCGGTGGTGGGTGTGACAATTGCCGCCACGGCCAGAAAGGCAACTATGCTATAGGGCCGAAAAGCCTTTAGCTTGATGGAGTCGAGTATTCCCACGTAAACGAGAATAACTATCACGAGGGGAAACTGAAAACTGATCCCGATGCCCATAGTCATCCAGACAAGGAGGGCATAGTATCGGTCTGCGGACCAGAGCACCTGATAGCCAAATAGTTCGTTGAAATAAATGGAGGCTTTCAGTGAGGCTGGGACGAGAGCGAAATAACTGAAGGACACTCCCACTGTAAAAAGGAAAAACGCGGCGATGCAAGCAGGCCGGAGGACAGTGAGTTCCTTTGGGTTCAACCCGGGAACAACAAAGCGCGAAATAAAATAGAGCATGAAGGGCAGCGAGAGGGCAAAACCGCCCAGGAAGCTGACCTGTAAAATGACGGAAAATACGGCCATGGGGCTTGTCGTGATAAGCCCGAACTGCTTTTTCGAGGGCGATGGATTATCCGCCACCGCCGCGGGCGGACCAAGAGCGCCGGCTCCACCGGAATAAATCGGAGCATGCTCGACTAATTCCACATCATCGCCGAGGGCGAATTGCAGGGGCCAGTTAAGCATATCGGCAAAGTATTTCATGAATGCCATGACCAGAAAACAGCCTACCAGAAAGGAGATAATGCAACGGATCAGGGTACCCCGTAAATCCTCAAGGTGATCGAGGAAACTCATTTCCTCCCGTGGAGCTTGCTCTGTCTCCCTCTTTGGCGTAGGGTCTGGTGTGGTCTCTTCCATTATACAAGGATTTACTGAAATTGAGGTAAAGGTGGAAAAACAACCCCTCATACACCGTGACTACAGGCTTGGAAAGTATAATCTATATTTCCCAGTGCGGCTTCAATGGCTCTTTCCGTTGACAGCCCATGGCCTAGAGGTTTTTCTGTCCCCTTTTTTCAAAATCCGAATACCGAAAAGGTAAGCTTAAACAACATTGCATCGGGTTGGACCGCTTCGCCGGTTCCACCGATTAAATCCGTATGCCAAAAAAAACCAGAGCCAAAAAAACAGCAGGCAAGGCCCAATTGGCCGCCAGCAAGAAGAATAACACAAGGCGGAAAAAGTATATTTACGCCTTTGGTAAAAATGTGGACGGGGACAGCAGCATGAAGCCGCTCCTCGGGGGCAAAGGAGCCAATCTGGCGGAAATGGCCCGGATCGGTCTGCCTGTTCCTCCTGGGTTTACCATCACAACGGAGGTTTGCACCTACTTTTACGAGAACAAGCAAAGCTACCCCGATGGCCTGGAGACCGGCCTGCAACAGGCCGTTGCATCGGTGGAAAAACAAATGGGTAAAAAATTCGGGGATCCTGTTGACCCGCTGCTATTTTCCGTCCGCTCGGGGGCGCGGGATTCCATGCCCGGAATGATGGATACCATTCTCAACCTGGGTCTTAACGATGAGACCGTAGCCGGGCTGGCTGAAAAATCGGGCAACCCACGTTTTGCCTATGACTGTTACCGGCGGTTTATCCAGATGTACGGAGATGTCGTCATGGGTGTGCAGCCCAGGAACGAGAACGAACATGAACCGTTCGACGCCATTCTGGACAAACTGAAGGAGGAGCGTAAAGTGACCGGCGATACCGACCTGTCCGCGGATGACCTGCTGGAGTTGATCAAGCGCTTTAAGAAACTCATCAAGCAGCGAACGAATCAAAGTTTCCCCCAGGATGTTTACGCGCAGCTATGGGGTTCCGTCGGCGCGGTGTTCAGTTCCTGGCAGAACGAGCGGGCCATTGTTTACCGACAAAAATACAACATCCCGGCCGAGTGGGGCACAGCGGTCAATGTGCAGACCATGGTTTTCGGCAATATGGGCGATAGTTGCGCCACCGGCGTGGCCTTCACCCGGGATCCGGCCAATGGCCTAAAGGTTTTTTACGGAGAGTATTTGATCAACGCCCAGGGCGAGGATGTGGTGGCGGGGGTGCGCACTCCCAAGCCGATTGCGCAACTGGCCGAGGAAATGCCTGTCGCACACAAGGAACTGGAGAAAATTCGCAAAACTCTCGAAAGACATTTCCGGGATATGCAGGATTTCGAGTTCACGGTTGAGGAAGGAACCCTTTTCATGCTGCAGACCCGGAACGGAAAACGCACCGGCCTGGCTGCCGTGCGCATCGCCGTGGAAATGGTCAAGGAGCGCTTGATGAATGTCAAAACGGCGCTCATGAAGATTCCGGCTGACTCTATCTCCAGTTTGTTGGTGCCTGTTTTTGACGAAAAGAGCCGCCGTCAGGCCAAAAGGATCGCCACCGGTCTTCCGGCCGGTCCGGGGGCCGCATCCGGGAAAATCGTTTTTTCGGCCAAGCAGGCCGAGTGGCGTGGCCGCCGCGGTGAAAACGTGATTCTTTGCCGGGTCGAAACCTCTCCCGAGGACCTGCGCGGAATGATTGCCTCGGAAGGCATCCTGACCTCACGCGGAGGCGTCAGTTCCCACGCCGCTCTTGTCGCCCGGCAGATGGGCAAAGTGTGCATATGCGGCGCCCACGGCATCGAAATGGACTATGGAGCGCGCACCCTTAAAGCGGGCAACACTCTTTTGAGGGAAGGGGACGATATCTCTCTCGACGGAACTACCGGAGAAGTCTTTTCCGGGCATGTCGATACCGCTCCCTCGGAAGTCAACCAGGTGCTCGACGGCAAGTTGAAAGCGGAAAAAAGCTACACCTACCAACTTTTTGACAAAGTGATGAAATGGGCCGACAAGCACCGCCGACTGAAAGTGCGGACTAACGCCGATTCGCCCCTTCAATCGAAGCAGGCTGTGGCGCTGGGGGCGGAGGGCATCGGCTTATGCCGCACCGAGCACATGTTTTTTGAAGGCGACCGAATCACCCACATGAGACAGATGATTCTGGCGGCGGACTCGAGCGAGCGCGCAGCAGCCCTGAAGAAGCTTTTGCCGATGCAGCGGCGGGACTTCGCCGGCATTTTCCGGGCCATGGGCAGCCGACCGGTAACCATCCGTTTGCTGGACCCGCCCTTGCATGAATTTTTGCCCCAGGACGATGCCTCAAGGCGGGCCTTGGCGGAGGAGCTGAATGTTTCCGCCGAAGCGGTCATCGAGCGCATCCGGTCATTACACGAGGAAAACCCTATGCTGGGCCACCGGGGGTGCCGATTGGGTATCAGCCATCCGGAGATCACCGGGATGCAGGCCCGGGCCATCTTCGAGGCGGCAGTGCAGGTGCAAACGGGCAAGAAGCCGATCAAGGTGGAGCCTGAAATCATGGTGCCGTTGGTCGGATTTGCCGCGGAATTGAAAAATCAGGTGGAGATCATCCATCGCGTGGCGGCCGAGGTTCAGGCAAAGAAAAAAGTTAAAATCAAATACTTGGTGGGCACCATGATCGAAATCCCACGGGCCGCCATGCAGGCGGGGGAAATCGCCCAAATAGCCGATTTTTTCAGTTTCGGAACCAACGACCTGACACAAACCACCCTCGGCATGAGCCGGGACGACTCTGGAAGTTTCCTTCCCGCCTACCAGGAACTGGACATCCTGCCGCGCAACCCCTTCGCGTCTCTGGATCGGGAAGGGGTAGGGCGGATTGTGGAAATAGCCGTCAACGAAGGGCGGGAAGCCAAAAAGGATTTAAAGCTCGGCATCTGCGGTGAGCATGGCGGCGACCCCGATTCCGTCAAATTCTTCCATGGCGTCGGCCTGGACTATGTAAGTTGTTCGCCGCCCCGTGTACCCGTGGCACGGTTAGCCGCAGCGCAAGCGGTATTGGAAGAAAACTAACCAAATTGGGTCGATTGACACTTGATTAGTCGCTTAACCGGTTAGCATCCGACTCGATTGCGCGCGTTTCAGTATCCTGGTCGAGGATCGTTCTGATCGATGCGATCAGGGGGTCTTCGGTGGTAAATTTTTTTCCGTAATCGAGATTGAAGCGGTAATCGAAATCGGGCGGATTCCTGCCCTGGTTGTGCTGCAATATCGTTTCGAGCTTATCGAGGCCCTTGGCTAACTTGGCCTCCGGGGAGGCGGCCTCCTCATACTCGTCCCATAGTTGAACTATGTTCTTCTTCACCTGTTCGGGGAGAGGCTGGAGGAGAGTCAGCAGATCCTGCCGCTCTTCCGCCGCCTTGCTATTCCCCGCCTCCTGCTCAATGGCCGGGATGTCGCCCCCGATGGCTTCACCGAGATCATGAATGATGCACATCTTGACCAATTTGGAGTAGTCTATTCCCGGAAAGCTTTCCTCGAAGAGCAACGACATCAAACAGAGACGCCAAGTGTGCTCCGCGACAGTTTCCCGAAGACCCTCGGAGGTAAAAGCGGTGCGGGTCTCAATCTTGAGCCTCTCGGCATGGCGCAGGAATTCCAAAATTCCATGGAGATCGGAAGCATTCATTTCATACTATCAAATAGTTGATGTGGTTAACCTTTCGAAAAGGAAAAAGACTTTGTAATAACTGAATTTTTACAATCCTATTTTCAATGTTTTGAATCCGCAGATTTACGCAGATAAAGAAAGCGATTCATTCAAGTATTTCATATTTAGTTTTCACTAGAAATTATTAGTGTTATTGCCCCTGTACCATCAATACTTGTGGGGGTTAGGACGAAATCAATGTCTGAGAAGGGTCCGGTGTAACAACCCCTTATGAGATCAGCGCTCACCTCCTTTACTATGTGCCACCCTTCAGAATCTAACGTTAATATGATACCACTACGGTCAGAGTGATAAATTGTTATTTGTTGAAAATCTCTTCCGTTAAAAGACATTGAAAATGAACTTCCAGGTTCGCTCTTTACCTGACCTGTAAATACGCCACCAGTAAGACCACCAGAATAACTTTGTAGTTTAATTACATAACTTTCTTCGTTATAAGTATTAATGATCAATGCAGTCGGCAATACACCGCGCTCACCAATGAGCTTACCCAAGGTAAACAAATCAGTATCGAATTTAAGTCTATGGATGCGGAACGTATCCTGAGGAGTTTGCTGAATTTCCTCAATCATGGTAGCGTTAAGTTGGAAATCCCAATTCGATGCGTTTCCTGTATCTTGTTTTTGAGTATCAATTTTAACCGGGGAGGCGTGGAGAAGCTCTTTTCGTCCCTCTTGAATATCAAGAAGCTTTTGATTTCCCCGGGGCGGGGTGAAATCAATGCCGGTTCTGTCGGGAGTGTAAGTTGGCGCCTTAACATCGGGAATGTAATCGGGTATCGGCACTTCAGAACCCGGATCGGCTGCGTGGAGGTGTCTCAATGCGGACATGATCAGGGTAAGGGAGAGGATAAGGATTTGGGCGATGTTTTTTATGTATTTTTTCATATCGGCGTTTTGGTGGGCATACCTGATGTCGTGTGTGGTATTGGCTGTTGATTAGACTTTTTGATTCTCAGATCAAATACTCATTGAGTGGAAAATCATCTAATTTTCTGCGCGAAATTATTGGCTTGGGTGTTTTTGCTGTCGGTGTCGCCCCAATGTTTCAAACGGCTTCTTAATGGCGGGTAATAAATATTTAATAATGAAAGGGTTATGATATAAATCTGTTCAAATTTGGTTGCCTCTGAATGTGAGGATACGAGCCCTTAAGAAGTCTAAATCCGACAAGCGCGAATAGCGGCGTTGCAGCCCGCTACCGAGTGGAACGACATCCTTCAACCGCTTGGTTACGTAGGATACTACGCTCCCGCGCCGGTTTACGAACTGCGCCTTGCTTTTCATCACTTCTCGAATTTTTGAAACAATGGGGTGTCAATTGACCAAATTCACTCCTCACATACGATTGCATACCCAAACAAAGCTATGCCTTTTTTGTCGGTGGTAAATATTATTTTCATTAATTAAAGCGGATTTTATAAGAGAGCGTCTATAAAGTCGAAATGACGATGGCAGAGATGATTTGTGACATTCAGCAAGGCGCATCAATCGATGTTTGGGCTGGAAACCCTGACTCGGTTGATGCAACGCCGCTGATGCCTCAAAACGCTCTGTCCCCAAGGGATGCGGGGGGGCATCGAAGGTCGCGGCGTTGGTTTCGCACTCACGGGCTTGCAGCCCGCTACGCGCGAAACGGCCTTGCGCTGCTTCGATTCCGCCGCGCACCATCGCACATTTCCACTTTTTAGACGCCCTCTAAGAGATATTTCGATCTTTTTGATAGGTTGGGGGGAATATAGTTGGTTTTACTATTAGGGACGCGACATTTTGGCGCTTTTTCGCATTTTTCGCCTCTTTACGGAAGTGCGTTTAGCTTAAACCTTAAATCTTTGTCAAAGAGGGATTAGCGGAATATGTCGGGTTAGCATTCCCAACGCTTGATGTGGTCGGCTGCCCGTCGCTTCTCCTAGGCCGTCCCCGCAAGAGGTGCCGCCTGGC
>JAJFLV010000187.1 GCA_021772535.1 Opitutales bacterium
ACTCGTTACCACAGCCGGGCCCAAGCCAGAAGCGAAATATTCGAGTGGATGGAAAGCTTTTATAACCTCAAAAGGAGACACTCGGCACTGGCATATCGTTCCCCCATTGACTTTGAACTAATGTCCAACTAACAACTCAAAATCTCGTCTTACAAAGTGTCTACATTTCCTGGGTATGCCCACTCTAAATTGACGATTGGTTGAATGTGTTTAAAACCTCCCAAGGCCGCTCAAACCGATACTTCCTAGAGGGTAAATCTCCAGTTTGTCGATCCTGTAAAACCGGACAGTAGTATTTTTTTAAGTAACGATAAATAGATATAAGTCGTTCACTATCAATGGTACCCCCGGAAGGACTCGAACCTTCGACCAAGTGATTAAGAGTCACCTGCTCTACCAACTGAGCTACGGAGGCTAAAATAAACACTGACTATCAACGATTTAAAATAATATTATCCGATTAGGTGTCAGTTTATTTAATCTACCTGCATCGTAAATACCGTCGATTCATGGTATATTGGGCAGCCTCCAAGTCAAGTCAATTGTATAGTTTTAGAACCTTATAATTAAGCGGACTTTGCCGGTATTGTCGGCGACGGGTCCATCCGCGGCCTGGGCCTTCCGCAGGCTCTTAACCGCTCTTGCGGAAGATGGCACGGCGTGGTGTGGGCTGGTGTTGCATGAGTTCATTGGAGCAAGCCAACAATCGCGTCCAAAACCGGATTTACTTCAGGATCGACCTTCACCTGTCCGTCTCATCTGTTGGCAAGCCAGATAGGTTCTAGTAAAAACGGACTGAAAAGGGACTCTTCAGTTGAGACTAACCTTTGTGTTTACAGGTTGAAATACTCGAACCTGTAAGTTAGGTCATCGAATAGCGCCGGAATAAATTGAAAGCGACTATGGACGGGAAAATATTATACGACTGGCCAGATAAAGATTTTGACGAATCTTTACGCTTCACAGATTCAAGGCAATTAGGTAATGAGCCTTATGATGTCGTGATCGTCGGTGCAGGAGTGGTGGGCTGCGGTTTGGCCTACAAATTATCACAATATCAACTCCGCATACTTTTAATCGACAAGAACTATGATGTCGGTGAAGGCGCCAGCAAAGGTAACAGCGCGATTGTCCACAGCGGTTTCGATGCGCAGGTAGGTTCTTTAGAATCGCAGCTAGTCCGGCAAGCTTCAAACCAATGGCCTGAGTTAGCTGAAAAACTCAAGATTCCATACAAAAAATGCGGAGCAATGGTGCTGGCTATTGATGATTCGCAGCAAGCTCAACTGGATAAAATATACAAAAAGGCTCTCAGCAATGGCGTTGACGATGTTGAATTATTGACTCCCGCGGAAGCGCGGGAACTCGAGTCCAATATCTCACGCGGTGCTCAAGGCGGCTTGTTGGTGCCCGGAGAGGCCATCGGGGATCCGTTTGTAACCTGCATAGCCCTTGCGGAAGTCGCCCTGGCCAACGGTGTCGACATATTGCTAGGCGCTGCGGTGATTAGTGTAGAAAATGCCGGGAAAATGGTAAAAACATTAGTGATCTCCTCCGGGCATCGTATTGACACTCGATTCATTGTCAACGCTGCAGGGCTGGGAAGCCGCAGGTTGGCCGACCTGTATGGGGGAGGCACCTTCGAGATCAACCCTCGTCGCGGCCAATTTCTCATCTTTGATAAATGCAGCAATTTTATCCTGAACCGGATTCTACTGCCCATTCCCACATCTCGTACCAAAGGTGTCCTTGTCATACCGACTATCTTTGGCAACCTGCTTGCGGGCCCTACTGCTGAGGATTTTCCCCCCGATTGCGAAGAAATGTCCCATACGACCATCGATAGATTGCAGTCCCTGTTAGCCGACGCGTCGCTTATGTTGCCTTCAATCATCGAGCAACCGGTAATTGGAACTTATGCCGGCGTTCGTTGCCACTGCCATCAGGGCAGTTATTTTATTCGGGTCGACGATGGAGCAAAGGGAATCCTTACCGTTACGGGTATCCGGTCCACCGGGTTTACCTCTTTCCCGGCATTGGCTGATTATCTTGTCCAGCTATTGGCTGATAAATGCGAATTGTCACTGTCCCCTGACGCCAATGCCGTGGATGGACGCCCGGAGAGCAGTTGGCCGGGTTGGTGGAGCAAGCCGATTGAAAATACTCAGCGGATAAAAGAGCGCCCGGAATATGGCCAAACGGTTTGTTTTTGCGAACATATCTCCCGCGGCGAGATTATTGATGCTTTAGATTCGCCGCTTAAACCGCGTACACTGGATGCGATCAAGCGTAGAACAAGGGCTCTTACGGGCAGGTGCCAGAGCTTTGAATGCCAACTAGGTGTGGCCGAAATCATTTCCCGGCACTTCGGCATGGGCTTGAATGAGATTACCAAGTATGGACCCGGTACTGCGATTATCTCTCCATCACTCCTTCCTGACAAATGAAAATGAAAAAGCGCATGAAGGTGGCTATTGTAGGTGGCGGACCTGCGGGAATTGGTGTTGCTCTGGGATTGGTTAGGCGGGGGATCGAATCTATAGCGCTGATTGAACGGAATGACAAGATAGGCGGCATTCCCGCTCTCTACAGGAGAAAACCCGGTGGAGTGCCGACCTTCATCCGGTGGAGTAGGGGAGGCCGTATTGTCTTTGGTGAAGATTACGCCAATGGGTTGCGCGCGAAATTATCAAAAACAGACGTAGAAGTCTGGTTGGAAACGCAGGTCCTCAAGATCGTACCCGAAGAAATGAGTTTGAATGTTGTGAATCCTTCGATGGGCAATACGATAATAAAAGCCGATTCGATCATTCTGGCTTGCGGTTCACGGGAAAAGACAATTGCGGAGCGCGGATGGATTATGGGAGCACGCCTCCCCAGGGTCTTTTTCACCCGGCAGATAATACACTGGATCGATCGCCATAGTGTTCTTCCTCTGCATAATCCCGTCATAATTGGATCCGATCTGATCGCCTATGCCGCCGCGGCCAAATTGAGGGCTGCCGGCTCATCGGAGCCGATTATTATCGATAACTGCCGGAGGCCCAAAAGTCCTTTCCTGGCACGCCAATATTTTCGACGGTGGAGCCGTCCGAGTTATCGCGGAATCATCCGGGAACCCATCGAAATCATTGGTTATGGCTCCGAATCGGCAGTGAAGTTACCCAATGACGAAATTATCCGGTGTGACGGCGTCGTCCTCAGCGGAGAGCTTATTCCAAATAGTGAACTCGCTTTAGTTGGCGGTTTAGAGGTAGAGACTCCCTCCCGAACGCCGGTGGTGAGGAGGGATTATCAATTTTCCAGACCGGGGTGGTTTGTAGCTGGAAATATTCTGGGAGGCTTTCATGGGGCAGAATGGTGTTTTTTCAATGGTTTAAAGGTGGCAAAGTCAGTCGCAAAATATCTCTCGCAATCCTGATTATTCGAAATTGAGAAACTTCCTTCATTGGCAATGAGATATTATCTGGGAGTAGATCAGGGCACGACAGGGACGACGGCATTAATATTCAATGAAAAATGGGAATTATACTCAAAAGGTTATACAGAGCATACACAGTATTTTCCTAGACCGGGTTGGGTCGAACACGATCCGATCGAGATTTGGCAAAAAACGAAAGAATCGATAGCAATTGCTTTGAATAGGGCAGGAATTGATGCGGTGGATTTAAAAGTTCTAGGATTAGCTAACCAGGGCGAAACCTGTATGGTTTGGGATAAGAATACCGGTGAACCGATTTACAATGCGATTGTCTGGCAAGATAGAAGAACAGCGAAAACCGCGGATAGGGTTAAAGAAAAATGGGGTCCGCGGATCACAGAAAAAACGGGCTTGCCGGTGGATGCTTATTTTTCGGCTTTAAAAATCAAATGGATATTGAATAACGTTGAAGGGGCAACGAGAAGAGCCGAAAAAGGCGAGCTGTTAGCAGGGACTCTGGATTCCTGGTTAATATGGAATCTCTCCGGAAGAGAATTAATTGTGACCGATCCCTCCACTGCTTCCCGTACCTTGTTGTTCAATATTCATACGGGACAATGGGATAGCTGGCTTCTCGGCATTATGGGTATTCCCGAACGCATTCTACCCGTTATCAAAGATAGCATCATGGTATTTGGTTATACCTCCCCAAGTGATTTTTTCGATGCACGCATTCCCATTGCCGCTAGTGTTACCGATCAGGCGGCGGCCCTATTCGGGCAGGCCTGCTTCCACAAGGGAGCAGTTAAAACCACCTATGGGACTGGATGCTTTATGCTTATGAATACGGGAAATAGCCCCGTTTACTCTCCCAATGGATTAATCACAACCGCCGTTTGGAGCAAGAATGGTAAAATCACGTTCGCGTTAGATGCCGGCGTTTATATTGCGGGTGCAGCTATTCAGTGGTTGAGAGATGGCATAAAGATTATTAAATCGCCGGACGAAACGGCATCACTGGCAAAGACGGTTTCGGATACGGGAGGGGTATATTTTGTTCCGGCATTTGTGGGCCTTGCAGCGCCTTATTGGGATCAATACGCAAGAGGCACTATTGTCGGCATAACCAGAGGAACAACTCGAGCACACATTGTAAGAGCAACCCTGGAAGCTATCGCTTATCAGGTAGCAGAGAATCTTGAAGTTATGAGGCTGGACTCTGGTAAATCTATAGAAAGTATGAGGGTGGATGGCGGCGCCGTAGTCAATGAATTTCTCATGCAATTCCAGGCGGATATATTAGGCATACCGGTGGATGTGCCGAAGATCAATGAAACTACCGCTTTGGGAGCCGCCTATTTGGCAGCACTAACGATCGGTGACTTTAGCGACATTGATGAAATAAGCAGTAATTGGAAACTTTTTAAACGATACGAACCGAAGTTTTCTGAAGATAAAAGGAAAACTCTAATTTCCCGATGGATAAAAGCAGTGGCGCGGTCCAGAAACTGGGCGATTGATCAAAGCAGTTAGAACCCACCTCTGACAGTATTTCCGAAAACCACCAAGCCATGGAATCAAAGACAACTCCCACTTCAAACGCTGCTCTGATAAAAGCAAGCTACCGTTATTGGCGTTTCCGAATATTTGGCGTCATGTGGCT
>JAJFLV010000188.1 GCA_021772535.1 Opitutales bacterium
GACACCCTCTAAGAGCGGGTGAACAATATTTTTTGTTATAATGAAAGAGTTATGATGCAGAACTGGTCAAATCTGGCCGCCACTGAATGTGAGGATACGAATATGCCCTTAAGAAGCCTAAATCCGACAAGCGCGAATAGCTGCGTTGCAGCCCGCAAACCGCTTGGTCACGTAGGGAACTACGCTCCCGCGCTGATTTACGAACTGCGCCTTGCACTTCATCACTTCTCGAATTTTTGAAACAATGGGTCTACAATCCCGGGACCGACCTTTGGCAAGAAATGACGTCCGCCGCCGGGATCGTTTGATCTGACCGCCTATAAGACGCCCTCTAATATATGACCCAAGCCATAATCAGGCATGGACGAGAGGTTTTTCGCTTTTACTAATGCGGCTTCTGCCCTATGAAAGGACAAGGTTTAATAAAAACCTGTTTTGCAAATAGATTTATCTGATCCGAATGATTCTTATGAAATTGGCACGATCGTATTTCAATATGGTATTTTTCAGTTTTCTGATGCTGGCTCCATTGGTTGCTGAAGCCAGCATTGGCTGGAGATTTGGAATGTTGGAAGGAGCCCTGCCGAATTTAATCTCGAATCTTTTTGAGATTACTTTTTTTGGACAATACACCTACGGGCACCTGCTTTGGAGTTTCGGCATCGTATTGCTGACCTTTATTTTTCGCAATGTGCTGACGAGGTTCTTTTTCACCAAATTGAAAAGCCTGGCTACCCGGACTAAGACCGATTACGACGACCGCTTGATCGATGCCCTGGAAAAACCGGCATCCCTTTTTATACTTTTTTTCGGCCTCTACCTGGCTATTGCCGTCCTGCCGATGGAGGAGGAGATGTTTAACTTTTTTACCCTTCTTTTCCGGGGAGTGAGCACGTTGCTCGTTTTTTGGGGTATTCTCCGTTTTCTCGATGTTCTGGCCGATGTAGTTATCAAAGTCAGTGATTTGAAGGGCAGCACGGTAGGAGCATTTGTTCCGCTAATGAAAAAGGCGACCCGCGTATTTGTCATCATTGTCGGGATCATAATGGTAATCGACAACCTGGGATACTCGGTGGGGGGAATTCTTGCCACCCTCGGGCTGGGAGGCGCTGCTTTTGCCTTTGCCGCCAAAGACACCATTGCCAATCTTTACGGTTCTTTTGCCCTGGCCATGGACCGGCCTTTCAAAGTCGGCGACTGGATCATGGTGGGTAACGAGGTGGATGGAGATGTCGAGGAAATCGGGCTGCGCTCAACCAAAATCCGCACCTGGCCGAAAACCGTCCTTTCCATTCCCAACAATGTTCTGGCCAACGAGATGATCAACAATTGGTCGCAAATGCCCAAACGGCGAGTGAAGCAGATTGTCGGCGTGGAATACGGAACTTCGACCAAAACGATGGAAGCCCTGGTCGAGGACATTAGACAGCTCTTGCGGGAAGACCAGGGCGTCAACCAGGAATTCACGCTGGTTAATTTTACCGATTTTGGAGAGAGTTCCCTCAACATCCTGGTCTATTATTTTACCACAACAACGGCGTGGCTCGAGCATATGGATGTTCGGCAGCGGGTGAACCTGAAAATCATGGACGCCATCGAGGCTCGAGGATCGAGCATTGCCTTCCCCACCAGAACGGTTCACCTGGAAGGAGAGCTGGCCCAAAATCTGGTTCCCGGGGGGGAATTACCTGGTGATGCCGGCCCGACGCTGCCGCACTGACTACTTTACCTTCCTAGCCAAGGGTGAATGGCGCTATCCCAGCCGGTATTTTGGAGGGAGGGCTAAATTTGAGGGTCGCCGGCAATGGCACTAAATTAAGGCCTAACTTTAGGCCACATTACAATAATCTCGGGTTGATCAACGAAAATTTCTGACTATGGAACGATTTTTATTCACTCAAGGTCAAATATTCATAAAAATGTGTTTGATTTTGGAAAATTCTTTTGGAATGAAACCTCGATTTAGAATCTACGACGAAAATCTTGGAAAATGGCAAAAAAACGGCATTTGAAAAACGCCCCCATAACTGAGGCCGTGATAGATTTTCGAGCAAAGCTTGAAGACAATTTTGATCCCAAAAGATTTTTGGCAGCTAAAGAAAGGTTCGGAGAAAGATTTCCAGAAGTATCTGAACAAGTAACCAAGCAAATAACGTTTAATCTTGAAGGTTCCGGCAAAATCATGCAATCCGTTGATGACATAGGTTATGCAGGCTACAGATTCTTTTCTAAAGATCGAAAAAACATCGCCCACTTCACGAAAAAGGGATTTTCCTTCAGCCGGTTGCACCCTTATACTGATTGGGAAAAATTTTCCAATGAGGCATTTGATCTCTGGAAGATTTACAGTGAGATTTCTACGCCCTTCCAAACCATTCGACTTGCAACAAGGTTCATAAACCGTATTGAGATTCCAATTCCCTTCAATGATTTTGCAGAATATTTAAACTATCCACCTTCGATTCCAGATTGTGCTCCAAAAACCGTGAGCAGCTTTTTAACTCGAACTGTAGTTCGCGACTTGAAAAAAGGTTTCTCAGCTAACCTTATTCTCGCACTGAATGAAAATGAAGTTACCTCAGAAATTATTCCAGTCATTTTAGATACCGATGTTTACACAGATCAAGGGCTTGAAAAACTTGATGAAAATGTTATAAGGGAGATATTTACTCTATTTCGAGATTTCAAAAACGATATTTTTTTTAGCAGTATAACCGAAAAAACAGCTACACTTTTTGAATGACTGCAACTTGCATACCATACACTCAAAGACGACCAACAAATATTGAGAGCAACGCAATAAGTGGAGATGCTTGTTTCGTATTTTCAATTGTTGATTTGGCGCGAACTCATCTCTCGAATAACACAACAAGGGACTCCTATTTTCACCAAGCCGTTGAATCATTCGGGAAAATCATTGAAGAGTGTTCAGAAGGGAATTGGGATGGATGTGGTGCTGATCCTGTAAATCCGAACTCATTTTTGATTGCATATCAGGTGTTCCAGACGCTACCTACATGGTTTTCACCACCGGAAATTTCCTGTGATCCAGATGGTGAAGTTTCCTTTGGATGGTATTTTGGGCCAAATAAAACTTTCTCAATAAGTATTGGCTCAAATGGTGAACTTCATTTTTCGGGTCTTTTCGGTTTTGCCGAAGCTTATGGAACGGAGCATTTCTATGGTGAATTGCCCAATACAATACTAGATAACATCTGTCGGGTTCATAGCTAGTTCAGATTAGTTGTCATTATTCTTGTGTTTTCACCTACAGAATTACTATCACGATTTATTTTGGAACGCAATAAATATAGTGTTGAATACATGAAAGCAAAACCTGGGCTATACATACCAAACCGTGAGGGAAAGCTTTCAGTTCTTAGGTCAACTGACCAAACCGAAGAACAAATCTGGGAATGGGGTAACGACCATGCAGCGATTCCTATGGGAAAGACATTATACGGGCGAGCTGATTGTACAGGAATGCTGTTTACCACACTTGGTCTGAAGGTCGAACCAGACGATTCACCTCCTCGACATGCAAACGTTGTGGGTTGGCCTAAAGAGAAACCAAAACGAAAAAATCTGGCTGATAAGCTTGCACTTGAAGCAACGCTGATTTTAAGAAATTCCTGAGAGCCCAAAGTGTCAGATCTGAGTGGCGCGAACTTAAGGGGAGCAGAAGGGGCTAGCCGAGAAATGGGAAGATAGAGATCTTCAGGCGAAACGGTCTTCGGTGAAGGGATCGGCGGTGTTGGAGTAGCCGCGGATTTCCCAGAAGCCCAGGCGGTCTTCCGCCATGAACTCGATCTCGCGGACGAATTTGGCGCCTTTCCATGCGTATAATTTGGGCACGATTATTCGAGCCGGACCCCCATGTTCCCGGGTGATCGGTTCGCCCTCGAAGCGGGTGGCAATGAGCACATCGTCATCTAAAAGCTGATCCAAGGGCAGATTGGTTGTGTAATCGTCGTAGGAAGTGAAGAACACGTATTTGGCATCGGCGGCTGGTTCGGCCCGTTCGTAAATTTCCGTAAAGGGAACCCCTTGCCAGAGGCAGTCGTACTTGCTCCAGGTAGTCACACAATGAAAATCGCTGATATCTTCGACTTGCGGGAGGGCGTTAAAGTCATCCCAATTTAACTCCATCGGGTTGCTCACCAGCCCATGAACTTTTAGGACCCATTGGTCCAGCGGTATATCGGGCTGGATGCCCAGGTCGAGAACCGGGAAGCCCTTGGTCAAGTGTTGACCGGGTGGGAGTCTGTCAGCGGAGGGTTTTTCGAGGGGGGCGAATCCGGCATTTTTCTGTTTATCCGCCCAGCGTTTTTTGGCCTCAATGTATTTAACCTTTAAATCCATCCTTTAAAATCCATTTTCAAACAAGTTATTACAACCATTAGTCGTTAATCGCCAATGACAGGGGAGGTTGAGCCAGTTGCCCCGTATTTTCAAGTTTTACTCCCAGTTTTCGTAATTGAAGGCGTGCCCCAAGGTATTCAATTTCATTAAATTGATTGGTTTGTATGCACTTTTGGAGCAGAGGAATCGCCGTTTCTGCATCCTTTTGGAGCAGTTTGTTCATAGCCGCATAAAAAAACATTTTGCATTTATTTCGGTTGTCATCCTCTGTTTCTTCGCTCTCACCGTCAGCTTGGGCCAAAATATAACTTTCATCGATCTCTCCAAATTGAAAGCGGACTTGGGTGGAATACCATTGCGGCAATTCGGCTCCACCCTCCTCTTCCAGGGCAAGACGTTTTTCATGGTGCTTTTGCAAGCGCTGATTCGCTTCCTCATCCTTTCCCAGATGCATGCGGGTGAACCATAACAACAATTGGGGAGCATCCTCAAATTCTGGTTCCCTGAAGAGGGTTAAGGTCTTTTCAAGATCACGAAGAGCCTCTTCGTGTCGACCCAGTATGAGGCTGACCAGACCCCTCGCGAGGTAGGGGTCGGGATATTGGCGGTTGATCTGCAGGGCTTTGTCAAAGTCGTACAAAGCGGCGTTCGATTTGTCCTGCATCAAATGAACTTTTCCTCGCACAAAGAAGGTGCGGTAGAGCCGGGGGTTTATGGCCAGCGCCCTGTCGAAATCGTCCAATGCGCCCGAAAAATCACCGATGAACATTTTACAAATTCCTCGGACCGATATGGTTGAATAAGAATTTGGTTTTCGCTCGATAATCTCCGAAAAATCCTTGATTGCTTCCTTGTAAAGGTCCATCCCGAATTTCAGGTTTCCCCGTCTGTAGATAGCCAGATTGTGTTTGGGGTTCAAACTGATGACAGTGTTAAAATCACGCAAGGCTCCGGCGATGTCGTTTTGCATCTGGTGCATGACCCCGCGGCCATAAAGTGCAGTTATGTCGCCCGGATCGATTTCCAGGGCTTTTTCAAAGTCAAAGTAGGAACCGTCGAAATCTTTTAACCGGCTTCTGGTGATTCCGCGTTGGACATAGGCATCGATGCTGTAGGAATCCAGCCGAACGGCCTCATTGAGATCGTGGAGAGCACCCTGCAAGTCTCCGATTTTCCTCAATTCCCTTCCGCGTTGCACGAGCCGTGCGGACCGCTCCAAGTTTTCGTTTTCTTCCTCGGAAAGCATTGCGCCGGGGAACCCTATGAACGACAGCAACAAGATGCAGATACCCGCTACCGGGCAACAATCCGGACCTGTTAATCGGGAAAATCCATGCTTATTGATCTTCATTTTTGCCTGGGATATCGCCCAGACTTGAGAACCTTCCTGAAGACCGGGCATGAGCTTTGCCAATTCATGAGTGGTTTTCAGAAAGGCCCTTACCCGACCTGAGGGGAATAGATATCCATTCGTAAAAAAATTTATTATGTGAGCCGCAGTCTGACCGATAATACTTAAACAGCCTCCTGAAACAAGAAATTTCAGAGCAGGCCAGGCAACCAGGCGTGAAAGTGTGCATTCGATTCCTCTCGAATCATTATTGCACATATAATCTCCAGAATTTTATAGGGTATGTAAAAATCTTGTAAGAAACTTGACTGCTGTACAGCAATTGCATTAATAGCGATATTTAAAGCTATAAAAGCAATAAATGCTCCCAGCACAGCCCAACCAAAGCCTGATTGAGGGAATACGCTGTTTACAGGCTCTTTCTTTATCAGAAAAACCGCTTCGTTCTATCGAAGTATCGCGGTTGCTTAAGGTTGAGTCGACAAAGGCGCATCGTCTTCTCAAAACCCTGGCCCATCTGGGGCTGGTGCATCAGGGCGGAAACCGAAAATTTCAGGTTGGGCCGGGACTGCCCGTTCTGGTTGCACAAAGCCTCTACAGCGCTCCTTTATGGCGCTCCATGGTTGATCCATTGCAGGATTTGCAACGTCAAATCCCCTCCTGCAAAGTGGAGGTCGGAATGTGTTGGGAAGGAGTGGTATCCTGTTTCTACTGCAGCGAGCCGGGCATGCCGGCTTCCTGGGCCATGGGGCGGGTGGACATGCAGATGGCGACTCGATCCGCCATAGGCCTGGCCTTGCTCTCCTGTTGTTCCCAGGAGAAAGTGGAGGAAACCTTTATCGGCCGTCCCATTCCCGGGTTTTCCAGAGGGTTGCCTTCCCTGGTCAAGGAATTGCGGACCATCAGGAGTCAGGGCTATGCCTTGATTCCAGACGGGCAATCGGGGGAGCGTTTCTCCCTGGCGGTCCCTCAGGAGGATAAATTATATGCCCTGGCCTTGTCCGGGGACCTTTCGAAAGAGGATATTCCGGAGCTAGTCCAGCTTCTGCAGCACACTCTGGAGTTGCTCTACTCCGCCCATAATAACTAGGGCAAAGTCTGGAGCCTGCCTTCAATTGGACGAGCAATTCGGTAGATCAAGAGTCTGCGCGGACTCGGAGTTTATGGCGTTTGGCGGAAGCGCGGATTTATTCCTCGCCGTCGTAATAATCGAGCTTGGGGGAGCGTATGAGCCGGGTCTCTGGTGAGCGCACCAGCCATTTTTTGCTGTCGGGGTAATGGCAGGATTCGCCAATCGGATTATCCGCCACCACATAGAGAACCAAGTCCTCCGAGCTGTCATTGGTGATCTGGTGCGGTTGGCCGGGCTGGAAGATGAAGGCGTCGCCGGGTTCGACAGGGGTCGTTCCATCCTCGTGCCGGACGACGCCCCGGCCGGAAATCACATGGTAAAACTCCCATTGAGCGCTATGGGAGTGATACGGGTAATTTCTTTTCCCTGGGGGAATGCGGCAGATCTCGACATCAAAGGGATGCCGCTCCTTCAGATCCGAGGAGAGCGGTTTACGCCCCAAAGCCTCGGAAATCTCTTTGCCCGCCCCGGCAAATTTCCCTTTGGGCGAAGTCCAGGAATCCTCCTCCATATCATTAGTGTTTATTTTAAGCATATTTCTCTCCGCGTATTCTGGTTAATAGAATGGGAAGCTGCCTTCGAACTATCAGAGATACGCGATGTGATTTAAAAAAACCCAGCTTCAAAATTTCGATTCGACCGAGAGGAGATTCAAAAAAGGCAAAAACACCAAAAAATGGCGTCCCGTAGGGGATTTGAACCCCTGTTGCAGGGATGAAAACCCTGAGTCCTGGACCTGGCTAGACGAACGGGACAACCAAAAATAGGAGCCATGAAACTAGGACCTGACTCAACCTGGGCAAGTCTTTTTTTGCGGTTTTCCGATCGAATTTTGAAACTTGCAAGGCCAGTCGATGGTCCCCTTCTTCAACAGGTAGTTTTTATCCCACCTGTGCGCTTGACATAGGCAAGTGAACAGTATTCTTTTGCAGCCTTTTCTTCATAAACGATGAAGCCGACCTACCATCCATCCAAAATCAGGCGTAAGCGCAAACTGGGCTTTCGCGCCCGTAAATCTACCCGCGGGGGGAGAAGTATCCTGGCTGCACGCCGTCGCAAAGGCAGGATTCGCCTCTCCGCCTGAATCAATTGCCGCTGCCAAACCATGCGCCAATGCTTTACCGCGCGGCAACACCTCAGGCGTCCGGTTGAGTTTGCCGCCGTGCGAGCCGGCGGTCGCCGTGTGGATTGCGGCGCTTTCATCATGCAATTGCTGGTTTGCCCCTCTGGGGAGGATGGTTCTCCATCAGCTTCCATAAGAAGGCTTGGTGTGATCGCTTCAAAAAGGGTGGGACCAGCCGTCAAAAGAAACCGTGCCAAGCGCATATTTAGAGAAATTTTCCGAATCAACCAGCAATCCCTGCCAGGGACTTGCGATGTTGTTGTTGTTGCACATGCATCCTTTGATCGCTACGGATTCGAGGAATTGCAAAAGCGATACCTGAACGCCTGCCAGAGAGCAGCCAAAAAGCAAAAAGTGAATTCATGATTCAGCACATAACCAAGGCGGCTAAAATGGCGTTGCGTTTACCATCGGTAGCCATCATTGGTCTGGTGAGTCTTTACCAGATTTTTATTTCGCCGGTCAAAAACTCCCTTTTGGGCCCTTATGCGGCCTGCCGCTTTCATCCTACCTGTTCCAGTTACGCCTGTGAATGTTTTCGCTCTCATGGGTTTTGGGTAGGCGGTTATTACACTTTTCGGCGAATTTTGCGCTGTAATCCGTTTCATCCCGGAGGGTTCGATCCTCCTCCCGCGGCGGCTCGTTCAGGCAAAACAAATTTGAAATCCGATGAGGCCGGCTTTATCCAGAAAGGCAAATTGACCCATGGATAAAAATTATACCATGGCGGGCATTTTGATGCTGGCAGTCGCCTTTGGAATCCTGTTTCTGCAACAGCAGGATATGAAGCGGCAGGCCGAAGAGCGGGCGGCGGAACCGCCCACGGTCGAGCAACCGGTCCTCCCGGATAATGGTGCAGGCCCTGGCTTTGACGCACCCGGAGAAGGCTCAACCTCGGTACCCTCCATGAAGCAGATAGCAGAAGTGGAAGAGGGCATAATTGCCAATGGTGGCCAGCCCATCATCAGCAATGGCCAACCGGAAGCCCAAAAAGATGCCCGACCTCCGGAGGAAACCTACGAAATTGAAAACGATTTGTTGCGAGTCGTATTCACCACCTACGGGGGCGCTATCAAGGAGGTGGCGTTGAAAGATTATCCGGCCATAAATGGACAGGAGGAGCCTTATATATTTAATCAGGGAAGCGAACTTCCCGCCCTCAGCATCAGCTTGGCGGACGCGGATGGATCGGTGGAGGAATATGCACCTGCCTATCGGTTTTTAAGTGGCGGATCCGGGTCCCGGAAAATAGAATTCGCCTATGAACTGGTGCCCGGAGTCGAACTGGTTCGAGCCTATGAGGTATCAAACGCGACCGAAGGCGCCAGCCCTTACATCATCAAGCACAGCACCCGTTTTCAAAACCAGACCCCCAATATTTTTTCCATCAATCATATATTCGTCAACGTGGGAACCGCTCCTCCGACCGATGCCGACCCCAGCGGCTATCATTTAAATTTCAGCTACTACGACGGGGAAGATTATGAGTATATCAGCCGTAATAAATTCGAGGGGGGCGGTTTTTGGGGATTTTTTAAGAGAGACCCTGCAACCGACATTCAACGATCGACTAAAGCCGTCTGGGCTTCCGCCAAGAACCAGTTTTTTGCTGCCATCGTGACACCGGAAAATCCCGGTATCGGGATCTTTGCCCAACCGGCCTCCCTCCCTCCCAAAACTCCTCGGGGAGAGCCCCTCATCGGCATCACGGGGGCAATCGAATTTGACTTGCAAAACGTCAACGCTCATTCGGAGCGGACTCTCTCGATGGACCTCTATGTGGGTCCCAAGGAATATTCCCGGCTGATCAGTCTGGACCAGCGGCAGGAGTATGTCATGCAGCTTGGATTTTTCGGGATCATCGGGAAATTTCTCCTCTGGATGCTCCTGGCGCTTCACAATATGGTCGGTAATTACGGGGTCGCCATCATCATGATGACTATAATCATTCGCCTGACTTTATGGCCCCTGACGGCTAAAGCCGCCCAATCGTCGAAAAAAATGCAGACGATTCAGGAGCCATTGAAGGAGATAAAGGAAAAGTATAAGGATCAGCCTGAAAAAATCCAGAAGGAGACTCTCAAACTTTTTCAGCAGCACAAGATCAACCCGGCTGCCGGTTGTCTGCCCATCCTGATCCAGATGCCCATCTTTTTCGGATTGTTCCAGATGCTCCGGAGCGCCTCGGAGCTGCGCTTCGCCCATTTTTTGTGGATTGAGGACCTTTCCCTGGAGGATACAGTTGCCACCATCGGTGGATTTCCGTTCAACCCGCTCCCGCTGGTCATGGGCGTCACCATGTATTACCAGATGAAAATGACGCCCATGAATATGGACAGCGCACAGCAAAAAATATTCAAGATGCTGCCATTTTTCTTCCTCATTATCTGCTATAATTTTTCTTCCGGCCTTGTTCTTTACTGGACGGTTTCCAATTGCTTCACCATACTCCAGCAATTCATTACCAATCGCCGTAAAGATGCCGAAGAACCAACCAAAGCACCCGCATTGTCCGCCCAGGTGGTTCCTGCCGGACGCAAAAAGAAAAAACTGAAAAACCCTCCGAAAAAGTAACTATTACACGATGTCCGGCCACAGCAAATGGGCGACCACCAAGCGGCATAAAGCAGCCGTTGACGCCAAACGGGGAAAAATATTCAGCGTCATTGCCAAGGAAATCACTCTGGCCGCCCGCGATGGCGGGGGTAACCCGGAATTCAATGCCCGGCTAAGGACCCTTATCAATAAAGCCAAAGGAGCCAATATGCCGGCCGACAACATCGACCGGGCGGTTAAAAAAGGCACCGGCGAACTACCGGGGATGGTGTTCGAGGAAATCACCTACGAGGGCTATGCTCCCGGCGGCATCGGAATAGTCGTGGATGTTACCACCGACAACAAAAACAGAAGCGCCTCGGCCGTCAGAAGTGCCTTTACGAAGGCCGGAGGCAGTCTGGCCAGCCCCGGGGCACTGGCTTTCAATTTTCAAAAACAGGGCCAATTCCTCATTGATGCAGACAAAACCGACGAAGACACCCTTATGCTGGCTGTCCTTGATGCCGGCGCTGAGGACATCAGAACGGAAGAAGACCACTTCGAGGTCCTGTGCCCCATGAGCGCCTTCGACCAGGTCTCCCAATCCCTTGAAAAAGAAGGCATCCAGCCAGATGACGCCTCCCTTGCCTGGATACCCAATAGCCTTATCTCCATTAAAGATGCGGACACCGTCAAAAAAACCCTCCGCCTGATCGAAATTCTGGACGATCTCGAAGACGTGCAGAACGTTTATGCCAACTACGACATTGACGACAGTTTGTTGACCTAAACCAGCGGGAATATTAATATGGAAATATCGGGATCGAGATCCATGGATCTCAATCAGTACTTTAATTATCGCCGATTGACGAAGGCAGAACTCGATTCTTATCAAGAGAACGGCTACTTGGTGATTGATACAATCCTGACACCTCGAGGTCTCGAGACCATGATTGCCGAGGCGATGGCAGCCTGGCGGTCGGAAAAAGGAGAATTTGACCCCGGCAAGTCCTGGCTGAAAAATTCCCTCCTGCCCAACATTCATCACCACTCGAGTTTGATAAGGGATTATTATTTTGAAGGACCCCTGGTGGACATCGCTGAACAGATAATCGGCCCTAACCTGAAGGGCGTGACTTCCCAGCTAACTTTCAAGATGCGGGGAAATACCAAACCCTTTCACTGGCATCAGGACAACGGCTACGGCGAGCTAGATCCCTATAATTCCGTTACCTGCCTGACGGCCTTTGAGGAAACGGACCAGTCCAACGGCTGCCTCTGGATCATCCCTGGCAGCCATAAGCAAGGACAGTTACATGCGGGATTAACTCAAGCGGAGAAAATGAGGCAGGTGGTTGTTAGGGACGAACCCGATGAGAGCAACGCCATCCCGATGCCAATGAAACCAGGCCAAAGCCTGATTTTCAATTGCTGGATGCTGCATAAATCGGACGGTAACTTCTCGAAAGACCGGGACCGCCGTGTCCTCTTTCTCCGCTATGCCGATGCCGATGCAATAGAAGTTTATAATGACCGTAAGCCACGTCTAGGGAGGCTGGTGCGAGGGGAAAGCCGCTTTCCAGAGGTTACCGCATACGAAAGCGATTTGTAGGGGCCGGTCCTGTAAATTCGCTTGCCTATTTCCAACTGAAAAAGGGATTCAGCAGTCCCTATAGCCTTCACCAAACCACCGGGTGTGTTTCTCCGGTGGTCACTTTGACCAAGCCCTCCGGGGCCCCGTCGAACGGTGCGACCAAACACCATTTCCACGGTGTGCAGGTGAGAAAGGCGAAAATCATCCGACGGGGCAATCCGGGTTCTCCAAACCACTCCATTTCATCCGCCGCGGCATAGAGGCCGTTCAATTCTCCGGCTACTTCCCGAGGCGGACGGGCACTCATCAACCCGCCTATTTCAAAACGAACGCGGGCCACCACGGCTCCCTCCCGCACGAGAGACCATCCGCCGCCCATGGCAGCGAGGTCGTTGACGGCCAATGCCATGGCGGCATCATCGTTGCCGATCACCCACAGGTTGTGCAAATCGTGGGCCACCGAGCAGGCCACCGCTGAGCGGGGAGTCTTAGGACCGACTGTTTTCCAGAACATTTTGGCGATTTTGCCCTGGCCTGTGTAGCGATCGACCAGGGCCAGCTTGATAATCTCCTTTTCCGCGTTCGCCATTACGAGGCCATTTTTCACCGGAAGTGTTTCGGTCAAGAAATCTTCTTCGAAATGAAACGGTTTGAGGACCGCCGCCTTCACTATTTTCTTTCCTGACGGGGCAGGTATGGTGAAATCTTCGGCGGTTAATTTACGCGGTATCCTTATGGTGTTACGCGCCCAATCCGGCCACTCGATTTTTGGTGGTTCGAGGAGGTATTTTCCGTTTTCGGCTGCCAGGATGCCGTCCGCATAAACTTGCTTGATGTCCACGGATTCGGGCTTGCCGATCAGGACTACATCAGCAAAACGGCCGGGCGAAAGAGACCCTACCAGATGATCGACACCCGCGTGTCTGGCCGGGTAAAGACTTACCATGGCATAAGCCGCTTCCAGCGGCGCCCCGTTTTTAATAGCCAGCCGCAAGTTATGGTCGGTTGTCCCGATATCCAGCGATTCGGCGGCGTTGCGGTCATCCGTTGTGATGGAGAGGTGCGACCAATCCTTGATGCCTTTTTCTTTAAAGTAAGGGATTACCTGCGGCAGGGCATGGTAGCGCAATTGCAAAAAAATCCCCCGGTTGACCTTGTTCCACGCTTCCTCTGCAAAGCGGACCTCGTGTTCACTTTGCAAACCAGCCGCGGCAAAGGCGTTGATGTCTCCCAATTCCAATAAACCCGAGCCGTGACCTTCTATGACACCATCGGCATCCCGGGCGGCTTGCATCACCTCCCAAATCCTCTGCGATCCCTCCAGTTCCGTATTCCAGACCCTGGGCCAATCCATGACTTCTCCCAAACCTACAACCCAAGGGTGCCGGTTCATGTTGTCCATTACCTCCCGGTATCCGTAATAACCTCCGCCCGTTTCATAGGGTGTCGGCGGCGTGGCCGATCCTAATTCTGGAAAAATCTTCAGGGGACTGCCGTGTTCCCGCGGGGTGAGCCAGAATTCGACATTGTGTTCGCCGCTGACATTGGAAAATTCATGTGAACCTTCCACCGTCCAGGTATTTCCAAAAGGAATGACCAAAGCCGCTTCAAACTCCGGTGTGAGGTGCGAGCTTTCGATGTGTTTGTGCGATTCGCCAAAACCGGGCACGGCATGGAGACCTTCGCTATCTACGATTTTCTTCGCCTCGCCGGTCCACATCCCGGACGGTCCCGTCCAGGCGATTCGTTTGCCTTTGATGACGATGTCCCAATTTACCTTCCAGGTTAAGGTGTGAACTTCAAGCATTGTGACATGGGCCAGAACCAAGTCCGCTTTTTCCTTGCCCATGGCCACCAGGATGAGGTTTTGGCGTATTTTGGTTTCCTCATCCAAGGCGAAGTCCTCACTGTCTGCCCAAAGAAGAGCGGCCCCGGCCCATGTGATAAGAATAGAAATAACGGTGAATTTCTTCATAATGTTCAGATAACGGATAAACGTTGCAGAGTCCAGAATGAAGCTACCAGGCTGATAGCGAAGGACCCGGGGATGAGAATGACTTTCTTAAAATGAGTCCATTCGCGCAACCAGCCCAAGGCCAGGAAAGCGATCAGCAGCACGATGATCTGCCCAAGCTCGACCCCGATATTGAAAAACAGGAGGGAGGGAACCAGTTCCCGGCTGGCAATTTCAAGTTCCAGAAGCACATTGGCAAAGCCCATGCCGTGCAAAAGTCCGAAGAGGAAGACGACAACCAGCCTTGTTTTACTCAGGCTGGAGCGCAAAATGTTCTCCATTCCCACATAGACAATGGAGAGCGCAATGAGCGGTTCCACCAGGCCGGCTGGCAGAGTGAAAATATCCAACGCCGCCACCGCCAGAGTAATGGAATGGGCCAAAGTAAAACAGGTCACTTGGGCGAGCAAGGGTTTCCACTGAATGGAGAGGAGAAAGAGACCCAGGACAAAGAGGATGTGGTCGAGTCCACCAGGAAGAATATGGGTAAAACCCAATGCAACATACTGGCCCGCCAAGCCCAACCAGTTAATAATTGCAGGCGTTGGGGCTTCGACCGGTTTTGGGGTGGAAGCTATTTCTTCATCCCCGGCCAGTCGGCCCGGATGGACCGGAAACGGTTCGCTTTTCTGGCCGCCCTGCAGCCAGCGGGTCATGCGGCGATTTTCATCGGACGCCACGATGGTCAGAACGATGGGTATTTCAACCGGTATATCCGGAGCGGTGTGAAAAGAGAGAACTGCCTCCTTTTGCGGCAGTTTTCCCGCCAGGAGCACTTCCGTCATAGGGGCCGCCATGGGACTTAGGAATTCTTCAATCCTAAGTTGCGGGAGGGATGCCGATACGATTTCCGGGCGCAACCTCACGGAGCCGTAATTGAAGTGCATTCCTGCAAAAATCCGGTTCAGGATCGGATCGAGCCGCTCTTTTTGCTTTTTCGGGGAAAGGGTGGTCAATTCGTGGTAATATTTGGGTCCGTTCAGTATGCGAGTAAGATCGACTTCCGTGCGGATGCGGATGTCTCTATTATTCTGGTCGATCTCCACCAGAATAACGGTCTTATTGAGCAAATGCCCTTGGGCGGCAGGTGTGCAGACAGTTAAAAACCCCAATAATAGAGCGGAAAAGAAAAGGAAATAACGTCCAGTCTTATTTCGCGGACGGAATATCATCCCGATAAATATCCCAATTATCCACCAATTGATTGACCACCCGGCTGCCTACCAGGTAAGCGCTCTCCAGTGCGGGGAAATAGGCGGAATAGCCAGCGCCATCCTTTTTCTCCCCGGCCAGGCTTTGGGCCGCCGTCAGTCCTTCGTGAGGCATACAAAAATTCGAAGCGGCACGCAAAGCCAGGTGGCGTCTTGGGTCTACTTTTTTAGCTCCGGCCAGGAAAAGGAGTGACTGGCGGACACCGGTGTCCTCCATGGCGGAGGTGACGAAATTTCCCTGGGCCTCTGTCCAGTAGGCAACCCAATCATTGGCCCATTGGGTGAGCATTTTTCCGTGCCAGAATGTGGATGCCGCCAGGTGGTCACCCTTGAGAACGAAAGGCGGACGCTGGGCTATGGTGAATCCTTGATATTGGGAGCGAAGAGATTTTAATTCCGTGCTGTCGCCAAGCGAAACATCCTTGGTCAACTGATAGGCCCACTCGACAAGGCCGGCGTTGAGTTGGTAAACCGCGCCTTCGTCGTCCTGCTGGCGTGGAAGTTGGTAGGGTTTGGATTTTCTCAGAGGCACATACCCGGTGGGCCAATCTTCCGGGGCTTCGCGAATGTCGATTTGATGGGCGATATCGCCATCGACCAGCCATTCGGCCCAGGCTGCCGACCCCAGCGACATGTCTGCCGGATCGACCCCGGAGATGCCGACCACAAGCCAGTAGGCTTTGCTCAAATCAAACCGCTCATCCATACCCAGGGCCATGACTGAGGCCGTTGCGCGCGCCGTCCCGATTCCCGTCACCAAACCCAGGACGCCCTTTTTATTGTAGCGCAAATCCCGGTATCCCTGAGGCATGGGGATGACCTCATCGAGCGGAAAGCGCTCCACCCAATTCTGAAATTCCCCGGGCCGGTCGCCGCTGTCGTCTCCCGCTTCGAAAAGCGTGACGACAACCACTTTGATTGGAAGCGGCTCCGCAGCCGCGGACGAGAGGACCCCAAAAACCGAAAGAAACGCGGTGTACGCAAAAATGCGTATCCCTTTCGTGGGCAAAGAGAAAATAATTCCTGTCATTTGGTTGCTCCCGGTGGATTATCTTTGTAAGTTTCCCAACCCTCCACGAGTGCGTGGACGACCGGACTGGGCACCCGGTAGCAAGACTCGAGAGCGGTCAAACCTTGAGCCGGGTAGGGGGCGGTGAGGCTCCAGTCAGGGGTTTTTCCCGAAGGCTGATGGGAGTAATTGCTGGCTGTGCGTAAAACGAGGACCCGATTCAGATCCACTTTCCCGTTTTCGGAAAGGCGCTTGAGCGCACGCAAAGTGCCGTTGTCCTCGACATTGGTCATCATGAAATTGCCCTTTCCACCGGTGTATAATTTTACCCAATCGTTGGCCCATTGATTTAGCACCGCACCATGCCAGTAGGCATTGGAACCCATACTTTCACCAAGAACCACTTTGGGCTTAGAGGATGCATTGGGGAAGCTTTTATAAAGTTGGCGATAAGCGGTCACCTCAGGATGTTCCATCAGCTCAACGTCTTTGGTCAAATTAAAGGCCCACTGAACCAACACCGGGTTGAGCTGAAAACTCATGTCGGGATAACTCCAACCACCCGACCTATCGTTTGGTTTTTTGCCATCGGAAGGGAAAATGCCATAAGGCCATTCATCGGGCGCTTCTCTGGAGTCGATGGAGTGGGACAAATCCCCGTCCACCACCCAGCGCGACCAAGCAGCGCTGCCGATGGAGACATCTTGCGGATCGCCGCCGGCAATGCCGGAGACAATGAAATAGGTTTTGGTCAGGTCGAAACGTTTGTCCAGACCGAGAGCGGTTATAACCATGGCGGCATTGGTCACGCCCGGCCCCGTGCAAATTCCCATGACGCCGGCATCGTTCATGCGGAGATCATGCGGGCCCATGGGAAAGGGAAAAATCTTGTCCAGTTTTTCCCGCTCCACCCAAAACTGGTATTCACCTGGCTGATCACCCGTATAATCCCCGATCTCATACATGGTGATGACGGCCACCTTGACCGGTATGCGAACTTTCTTTTCCGCACCACTGAGGACGCCTGCGAAAAGCAAAAAGAGCGCAATACCGGGTATTAATTTAAGTTTATTTTTCATATCAGTTGTTCTCCGGGAGGGTGTTCTCATATCGATCCCAGTTTTCGATCAGTTCATGAACCACGCGGCTGCCGATTTGATAGGCCGCCTTCAAACCGGGAAAGCCATCCGCTGGATAGGAGTGGTTAAAATTCCAGTCGGCTGGCAGGCCGGGAGGAGAGATAACGAAACTTGAAACCGTCCGCAGGATCAGCACCCGGTTAAAATCAAGACGTCCGGATGCGGAAAGCCGCTGCAGGGCGGTTAGTATCCCTTTGTCCTCCATGTTGCTGACCATGAAGTTACCCTTGTTTTCAGTATAAAGTTTGACCCAGTCATTGGCCCATCGATGCAGTAAGGGCCCATTCCAGTAGGTGCTTCCAGCCAGGCTGTCTCCTTTGACTACTTTCGGCGGCTGGAGCGCATTGGGGAAGGATTTGAATCGAGACCGAAACTCCGCCAATTCCCGCACATCCGGGATTTTTTCATCTTTTGTCAGTTGGTAGGCCCACTGAACAAGCTTGCCATTCAGCCGGTGAACCCAAACCAACGAGCCTGCCTGCCAACTGTCAGATAAAAGATTCGGTTTGTTGGAACCCAAAGGAAACAACCCATAGGGCCAATCCTGAGGGATTTCACGAGAATCAATATTATGGGCCAAGCTGCTCGAAACCACCCACTCCACCCATACAGCGCTGCCCAGAGACACGTCCAAGGGATCTCCGCCCGCAGTGCCTGCGATTATCCAATAGGAATTGGAAAGATCGAACCGTTCATCGAGGGCGAGGGCGGTCAGCGATACTGCGGCATTGGCCGTTCCCTCGCCGGTGGAAACTGCCAGAACACCCTGCTCGTTCATCCGCAGATTCCTCACCCCGGCCGGAAAAGGCAGCTTGCGGTTCAATTTTTCCCTTTCCACCCAGTACTGAAATTCACCCGGCTTGTCGCCCTCATCCCGATCCGACTCGAACATCGTAACTACGACCACCTTGACCGGTAGTTTGCCCGCCAAGGTTTCACCCTCGTCCTTCGCCGATGCAAGAGCAACTCCCAGAAGAAGCGTCAGGAAATAAATGATTCTGGCAGATTTTGTTAAAATATTACCGAATGGGTATTTCATTATCGACCAGGAATCGCTTCTTCATATTGGCCCCAATCGTCCAGGAGTTCATGGACTACGATGCTGCCAACCTTGTAAGCCGCTTGCAGGGCTGGACGACCGCCTAACACGTAAGGTGCGGAGAAATGCCACTCGGCCCCCTGGCCTTTGGGCGGGGTGGAGTAATTGCTGGCGGTGCGGAGGACCATTATCCTGTCAAAATCAACTTTGCCCACCTTGGAGAGGCGTTTCAACGAGGTCAGTGTGCCGTTGTCCTCCATTGCCGTCATGACGAAGTTACCTTTACCTCCGGTGTATAATTTAACCCAGTCATTGGCCCAATCATTGAGAATATGTCCATGCCAATAGGTGCTCGATCCCATGGCATCTCCCTTCATGACAAATGGCGGGAGCATGGCATTGGGGTAGTTTTTAAACTCTTTTCGAAACGCCTTCATTTCGGGGCCATCCGCAATGGGGTGGTCCTTTGTCAATTGGAATGCCCATTCCTGCAGGCGGGGATTGAGCCGGTAAACAACAACCGAATCGGAGTTGTGAGGCTTCCTTTCATTGGGTTTTGTGCCACTCAAGGGGAGAATTCCGTAGGGCCAATCCTGGGGAATTTCCCGAGAATCCATTTCGTGGACCAGATCACCATCGAGAACGTATTCCGCCCAGGCAGCGGTGCCCAGGGAAGCGTCTTCGGGATCGGCCCCTGCGATTCCGGCAATCAGCCAATAGGATTTGGAGAAATCGAAACGCGGGTCCAGGCCCAGAGCCATGATGGAGGCCGTGGAATTGGTTACTCCGACCCCCGTTTCGAGGGCCAGAACGCCATTGTCATTCATTCGCAAATCGCTCACTCCCAGTGGAAAAGGGATCACCTTGTCCAGCTTTTCGCCCTTGATCCACAACTCCAATTCACCAGGATTGCCGTCGTCCTGGGTTCCCCGTTCGAACATGGCCACAACCACTACCTTGACGGGGATAGGTTTGGCATCGGCCCATCCCGCGGAAAGAGCGAAAAAAGGAATCAATAAATTCAGTAACAATTGGTAAAACCTGGAGATCTTCATTATAGCAAATTGTGTGTTTCTAATTCTAACGATCGTCTTTTACCGAAGAGAGGTGGAAAAATCAATTCCTATACGATACTTCTACTTCGCTACTTCATATTGAACTCACTGCGGCACCCATTCATCTATTGAAAGCTTGCCTGCTATTCGGTGGTTGCGTTTTTACCGGGAACCCCATTTTTTGTTCCACCATCATTATGAAGAGCCATAACCAAGAAAAAACCGCTTATACCGCTATAAAGATAACATTTCCTGCCATCCTGATGTTTCTTATAATTCTCTTCATCGAGGAAAAGGCATGGGGCGAAGAGGTTGACCTTTTCCAGGGTTTCAGCACGATTTTTGAAACCATAAAACGGGAGGCTTCGCCGGAAGAGCTTTATACATTTCTTTATGAAATGCCCAAAGCAGGCGATCTCCACCACCATAATGGGGGTTCCACTCTTCCCGAATTCTGGTATGAGGTTGCCACCGATCCCCAATTGAACGCCAAACAGCGTTATTATACCCGCTACCGGATCATGAATTGCGGGGAGAATTCAACTCCTCCGGGATTAAGAGGAGGATCCCCCTCTCTCATGTACTGGGTAAATGTCAGCGAAAGGTCCTGGTTAAAACTGAATGATTGTGTCCGCAGCGAGTACAAGCCCATTGAAGAACTGAATGACAAGGAACGTCAGGAATGGATGTCCTCCCTGGTTCTGGATCACCCGGGCGAAAGCCAGAACGAATTCTTCGAATACCAATTTCCCCGGATCAACGAGCTTTCGCGGAATCCTCATTTGATGAGTGAGTTGGTGGTCGACAACATGAAGCGCTTCGGGGCCGAAGGCCTGCTTTATTTCGAGCCCCAGGTGAATGTCTTCGGCTCCCGCGATGAAAACGGGAATCCAATATCTCCGCATCAAGTATATGAGATTTACAAAGAGCGGACCAACCGCCCCGATGCCCTGGCCACCGGAGTAACGGTACGGTTTCAATTAACCATTTTGCGCTTTCTGCCTAATTCTCCGGATTCTGTGGTACGCGCTTATGACTTCATCTACAACCATAGTGATCTTTGGCGAGGCGTTAATATGGCGGGCAGGGAGGACAATGAGATGGGCCATCCCCGCCGGTTTACCCAAGCTTACGATGACGCCCTACGCAAATATCCCGGGGTGGGCATTTCCATCCATGCCGGGGAGGAAAACGAACCTTCAGAGCATATAGTCGACACCCTCAGGCTGGGTGCCACGCGAATCGGCCACGGGGTCAACCTGATCGATGACCGCGACACCATGATGCTCATGCGCACAGGCCGTTTTTTTGTGGAGATCAACCTGATCAGCAACGAACTGCTCGGCTATGTGGATTCAATTTCGGAACATCCGTTTCCCGTTTATCTTCGCCAGGGAATCCCCGTTGGCCTTAGCACCGACGACCGCGGTATGTGGGATTCCAATGTGACAGATGAATACTACGTGGCGGTGACCAATTTCAATCTCTCCTGGGAGGAAATCGTGAAAATGGGTAAATACACCCTGAAGTTTTCTTTCGCCCAGCCTGATGTCAAAAGACGATTATTGGAATCCTATCGGGAAAAGATGGCGGCCTTTGCCCGGAAATATTCCACCGGAGATTGGCGGAAGCCTCTTAAATCGGTCAAGGCTGTGACCCACGGATATGGCAAGAAACGCCTCGGGTTGAAACTTTAACGATACAGGGCACGAGTTTCAGCATACAGGATGCTGGACATTATGTCGTGCATCTTGCATCCTGCTTCCCCCATCGGTTCTAAATCGAGGTAATTACAATGTCGGGCAACAAAAACAGTTCGGGTGAGGAATCCTGGCTTCCCGCGTTGGCTGATTTTTTACTGGCACGAGCCGATCTCGGGGCAATGCGGGTCGATCCCGCCGGGGGAAAAATCTCCATCGCAACCATCGGGGCGGTTGATGAGGATGATTTACGCTCGACCCTTCACTCCACCCTGCTGGCAGCCGAAAAATCCTTGAATCCTGGTCAGTCGATCTCACCGGCTTTGAAAGTCGAAGCCAGCCGCAGCGGGACTCTTCTGACCAAGCCTTCCTGCCTGACGGCGCCTGCCCTTTGGCGATGGCACGAGTTCGAATGGCCGGAACGGGAACCGCAAAAAGTTACCTGCTGCGGCAGCCATGACCAGGACTGGAAAACGCTGCTTTTGCTGGCCTCGGTTTGCGGCCTCTCCGCGGTGGGCGGGTGGATGGTGGAAAGCCTCGCTCCCCAACAGATCATTTGGGCTCGTTCCCTCTTCTTGTTGGCTCTCATTGCCGGCGGTTGGGATGCCGCCTTCGATGCCTTTGACCAGATCAAAAAAGGCAAACTGGACATCCATTTCCTGATGCTGGCCGTGGCGGTGGGCGCCATTACCATCGGAGCCTGGTCGGAGGGCGCCTTGCTGCTTTTCCTTTTTTCATTTTCAGGCGCTCTGGAGCATTACGCTCTTTATCGCACCCGGAAGGAAGTGGACGCTCTTTTTAAAGCAACCCCGCGTGAGGCCACTCTTCTGTTGCCCGACGGCAAGGAACGAATCATTCCCGTCGAAGAGGTCAAACCGGGCGATCGCCTGGCGGTCAAACCGGGTGAGTTGTTTCCCGTCGATGCGCTGCTCCTGACTGGCCAAACCGCCGCCGACGAATCTAATCTGACCGGTGAGTCCCTGCCGGTTGAAAAATCGATTGGAGACGTCCTTTACAGCGGCACCCTCAATCTTTGGGGCGCCGTCGAAGCGGCAGCCCTGCGGCCCGTGATGGAGGGCGCTTTGCAAAAAATCCTGCGCCTGATCGAAGAAGCCCAAAACCAGAAGGCGCCCAGCCAGAGCTTCACGGATCGTTTCGGCACCCGTTACACGGTGAGTATTCTTTCCCTCACCGCCCTCATGTTTTTTGTCTGGTGGCTGGCCTTCGATTTGCCTGCATTTATCAGCGAAGCGGGCCGCAATTCCGCCCTTTACCAGGCCATGACGCTATTGGTTGTGGCCAGCCCGTGCGCACTCGTTTTATCAATCCCGTCAGCCATTCTGGCGGCCATAGCCTGGGGAGCCCGGCGCGGTATCCTGTTCCGCGGCGGCGCAGCCATTGAGAACCTGGCCGAAATCAGCATTGTGGCCCTGGACAAAACGGGAACCCTCACCACCGGCGATATGGTGGTGGATAAAGTGGAAAGTTTTCCTGCCGGAAGGGAAAAAGAAACCGCTCAATATGCTTACTCTCTCGAACGCCACTCGGACCATCCGATTGCCCGGGCCATCGTTAAATACGGGGAAATCGAAAATCTTTCCGCCCTCTCCGTTCAAGACGCCACCGCTTTCCCTGGCCAGGGTATGGAGGGCATTATCAATCGATCCAAATGCATCTTGGGCCGGCGCGAATTGCTTGGCCATGGACCGCTTTCTGAATTCGTAGACAAGGTTCCTCCACCCGCCCTCCATTTTATTGAAGTCTGGGTAATTGCCGAAGATTTTCTCGGAAGAATTTTATTGCGGGATCAGGTGCGCCCCCAATCAGGGCCGTTTTTAAAGGAATTGGCCCGCCGGAAATTGAATACCGTCATGCTGACCGGCGACCGGCGGGAGACGGCCGAAGCGGTGGCCCGTGAACTCGGCCTTCAGG
Source organism: Opitutales bacterium (assembly GCA_021772535.1). Taxonomy (GTDB): domain Bacteria; phylum Verrucomicrobiota; class Verrucomicrobiia; order Opitutales; family UBA2987; genus JAJFLU01. Next base: position 23,197 of record JAJFLV010000188.1, read on the forward strand.
AGGTCCGCTCGGGCCTGACGCCAGGCGAGAAAGTAGCCGCCCTGAAAGAATTTAAAGAATCGGGCCATCGTGTGGCTATGGTGGGCGATGGATTGAACGATGCTCCCTGCCTGGCGGTGGCCGATGTGGCCGTAGCGATGGGTTCACGGGGAAGCGATGCCGCTCTCGAACAGAGTGATGTCGTTCTGATGAAAGACCGCATTGAAGGATTCGTCGACGCCTACCGGCTCAGTGTGGCCTCCAAAAAGGTGATCAAGCAAAACATTGTCGTGGCGCTCGGCACCGTGGTGCTGATGGTAGGGGCGACTCTGGTCGGCGTGCTTCCCCTCTCGCTGGGTGTTCTGGCCCACGAAGGCAGCACCGTTCTCGTCTGCTTCAACAGTCTCCGGCTCCTCTTTATCAAAGACACGGTGGCTCGGGACCAGGCGAAATGATTTCTAATCTCCGTTGGGAAGAATGGATTTTGTTTGAATTGAGCAGTCGAACCCCCTACCCCCTGACGTTTCAAAACTTTTTGCATGAGTATCTTAACAACATGGTGGCCGCTCTGGTTGGCCTGGTTTCTACATGGGCTATTCGGCTGGTACAATGTCTGGGCCTACCGCAAAAAAATGATCGCCCAAGACGAGTTGAACGCTCGAAAACCGGAAAAACCGATTCGCCCAGCTGCGGTTTTTATCCCCATCAAAGGGGTCCGATCCAATTTCATCCCCTTTTTCGACGGGCTGCTCAACCAGAACTATCCCGATTACCATGTCGTCATAACGGTGGAAACGGAGGAGGACGCCACATTTGCGGCGGTTTGCCGCTACCTTGGTTTTAAAAACGGCGAGCGGGTCCTGACCCACGAAAATTGCCCCCCGGACGGACCCAAAATGGCTCCCGGCCTGCGCCAGGTCCGGCTCAATGTGGCTGGTCTTTCGGATCACTGCAGCCAGAAAATCCACAACCAGCTCAGCGCCATAAAATATTTCGAGGACCGCGACCGGATTATCGCATTCGGCGATGCGGATATCCTCATTGGCCCCGATTGGCTCACACGGCTGCTCGGTCCCCTCAACCACGAAACCCACCCCGTAACCACCACTTACCGCTGGCTCATTCCGGAGAAACCCACCTGGCCCAACCGGCTGGCCTCGGTTATCAACGGTTCCGTCGGCACACTGGGCGGCCCTGAGTGGTGCAACCTCACCTGGGGCGGATCCTACGCCCTGACCCGTGAAGCCTACGAAATCGTTGACTTGCCCGAATCCTACAAAGGCGCTCTTAACGACGATCTGCAGATGGCCCATGTTACCCATCATGCGGGTTTGCGCATCGGATTTGTCCGCTCCCTCATGCGCCCGACCCCGATTGATTACAGTTGGAGCGACATGTTCTGGTTTGCCTGGCGGCAATATTTTCAGGTGCGCATTTATTCCCCCTACGTCTGGGCCATCTCCTTTGTCGCCACCTTTTTCTATTCGGCGACCTTCCTAATCACCTGGATTTCGCTTTTCTGGGGCAACCCCTGGGCCTTGGTACCCATCGGCTACATGTTTTTCCTCAACCAAATCCGGGCCACCGAGCGGGTCAAAGTGATCAACTACATCTTTGAGGGGAAAGACCTCGATCGGTTGAAACCCCATTTTTGGCTGGATCGCTTTACCACGGCGGGTTTGTTCTTCCTCCACTTCATCTTTGTCGCCACGACGGTCTTCGCCACCAAAATCACCTGGTCCGGCATCACCTACCGCGTTACCGGACGGCAAAAAACCACCGTCTTGTCACGCTCCGAATTTGTCTGACCCGGAGTCCGTGGAAAAATATTGTCCAAATGTGGAAAAAACCCTTTCCTACCCTTGATCCGCCCCTAAAATTTGATATTCATTCAAAATTACGGGCACGCGCCGATTCCTCGGGCCCTTAGCTCAGCGGTTAGAGCAGAGGACTCATAATCCTTTGGTCGGGGGTTCGAATCCCTCAGGGCCCACCATTAATAATCAATGGGTTACGGAATTATAACCGATCAGGCTATGGGTATGAGGAGGTCTCGACGGTATCTACCTGAAGCATTCATGGTGTTGGATAGTATGCACTTAGGGGGTCACGCGGGATGGTTGATTGGTTTTCTCAAAAACCCTGGAATCTGCATCGGATAGCACAACCAGTCGCGGTGGGGTGTCACCGTGACACCGGTTTCAGAGAATTCAGGTGGAAGATTATTTTCTCCTGAGAGGACCTAGGGGGGTTTTTTGTCCGTCTCGTTGTCTGTGTACATCACCCTCTAAATGCCGCGTCACCGTATCGCGATGAATGCCCAGTTCCAGAGCAATCGAGCGCTTCGAGCGGCCACGCGCGCTTAAGTTTTGAATCGTATGTACCTGTGCCATTTTGAGTTGATTTGCCATGTCCGCTTTTTAC
>JAJFLV010000189.1 GCA_021772535.1 Opitutales bacterium
AAATTTCTGGCCGACGAGGGGTTATGCTCCCGCCGGGAGGGCGAGAAATGGATTGGCGAAGGCGAGGTGGTGGTGAACGGTGTTGTGGCCAAGATTGGTCAAAAAATCGATCCTGATAAAGATGCTGTTTCGGTTAGAGGATCTCCGGTCAAAAAACACCGGATCGTCCCCATCACCTTGCTGTTGAACAAGCCCAGAGGACTGGTTTGCACCAACAAAGATCCCCATCACATGCAGACGGTTTTCGATCTGGTTCCGGCACGCTACCAAAGGCATCGGCTCTTTTGCGCCGGAAGGCTGGATAAGGAGAGTGAAGGGATACTCATTCTGACCAGCGACGGGGCTTTGGCTCAACGCCTCACCCATCCCAAAAATCGAATTATCAAGCGCTACCGTGTTTGGCTGGACAGGCCCGCGGCCGCCGCGGCCATGTCCGCCCTGTGCCGAGGAATTCAGGTGGAAGGAGAAAAGTTGAAGGCGGATAAAATTATACCATTTTCCAAGGGAGCTGACCCGGGCAAACAGTACGAAGTCCAACTCGGCCATGGCCGCAAACGCGAAATACGCCGGATGTTTGAGGCTCTCGGGTATCATGTCCGTCGCCTACAGCGTTTTCAAATCGGAAGTATGGTCCTTCGCGGGGTGGGACCGGGCCGATGCCGCATTATGACAGAAAAAGAAATAAATTTGCTATTGGGCTGACAAAAACGAAATCGTGTGCCACAAATATAAAGAGTAACCACCGCCATAAAATGGGAAAAATCAGTTTGCTGCTCGCTTTTCTAATGATCCCGGGAATATTGGTCTCGGCTGAGAAGGTGGCTCTTTACCTGGAGTCGGACATAACCTCAGAAAAAATAGCGGAAATCAGCCCGGAAGATTCCCGCCTGTCCATTGCCGAACCGGTGATGGACGAAGATAATAGAGCGGAAGGTTGGTACTGGATGGAATACCGCGGCGACTTTACCGGCTTTGTGGAATTAAAAGATGTGGCCAAGGATTTATCGGTCAGGCCGGGAGCTCTCGTTTATCTTAGGGCAACCTATGACAGTCCCGTTTTTACCGTTATTACAGAAGAGGACGCGGCCGAGCTGATTTTTGCCCAAGACTGGGCCGAAATCAGTTTTTCAAAGGCCGTACCGGTTTATTTTAAGCACCCGGCAAAAACTGTACCCGTTCTGCGGTTCGGTAAGGAGGGAGAGGCCTCACCGACAGTGCAACCGGAGGATTCTGACCGCGTTTACCTTCCGGGGGCGGTTCCGACCGTTTACACCAACCCCGCTTCGGAAAACCCTCCAAGATATTTTGAAGGCACTTTTGAAAAAGCCACCAGTTGGCTCGGTCAAAAACCGAAATTCAAATTTCAAATCGTCACCGGCCGCGGCAAACGCATTGCCTATGTCGATATATCCTCTCTGTTGGCCACCAAACCGATGAAGAACTATCTTGATAAAAAGGTTTTGATTTACGGTGGAGCCATCGCATTGGACGAATCCAAGCAAATCGTTGTTTATGCACGCACTCTTCGCCTGCGTTAACCGGTTTGTGGAAAGGTTCCAGGATACTGTTTCTTTTCTAGAAATTTCGAGTCGGCAGTGTTAACCAAAAGACGTCTACAGCTTAACCTATCCGAAAAAATTTGCGGAATTTCTTCTGGCTATTTGTAAAAATTTTATAAATTTTCCTTGAAACAATAAAGAGAGTTCATGGAAACCTTGTTGTTCAGGACACAAATTCTTATTTTAACCTTTTAATATTCATATAAATCCATAATCAAGGAGAGAGCGATCCGCCTGGGATGAGGAAATTAATCCTCTTTCTCTTTGAGTGGAAAAGATTAGGGGGAACCTTCTTCAACCTCCTCATAGATCAAAACCTTTTATCAGTCGGAAAAGAGTTCCTTTAATCTATTTTGAGCAGCATACCAAAAATCCTTGTTGTTGACGATCAACCCGTAAACGTCAAATTACTGCAACGCAAGCTGGAGCAAAACGGGCTGTTGGTCTGGCCAGCTTTCAGCGGCCGGCAATGCCTCGATCAAGTTAAAAAGGAGCTACCGGACCTCATCCTGCTTGACATTATGATGCCTGGAATGGACGGGTTTGAGGTTTGTAATATCCTCAAAAAAGATGAGTCTACCAAGACAATCCCCATAATTTTCATAACCGCAAAAACCACCAAAGAAGGTAAATTAAAAGGTTTGGAAGCTGGAGCAGTCGATTATATCACCAAACCGATCGACCTGGATGAAACATTTGCAAGAGTGCAAACCCAGGTTCGCTTTCAACAGATCAACCGCGAGAATATCGAATTGCAGAAGCGGCTGGCGGACTCCCGTCAAACCGCCGCCATTGGGGCAATTACCCAGGGCATATCGCACAATCTAAACAACCTTCTTGGCGTTGTGGTAGGCTATCTGGACCTGTTGACAACCACCCAAGATAACTCGGCAATGGTTGAGCGTTGCTGCAAACTGATGGATCAGGCCATTCAAAGAATGGTCAATATCGTCCGCCAACTGGGCACAATCGCGAACAAAGAAAGTTTTACTTTGCAGGCGGTGCCCTTGCAACGACTCCTTGACAACAGCATTCGTCGGTTCCAGACCGAGAATAATATTTCCAATTCGGTAGTTGTGATCAACCCCCTTGAGAATATTCCGGTGCCAGCCAATGTCGAAGTCTTTGAAAGCATTCTGGGAAAGCTACTTATTAATGCTTTGGAAAGTTATCCTGAAGGGGAAGAAAACCGCCAGATAACCGTTAAAACAGAACTGGTCGAATCAGAATCCAACCAGCGAATCCGAATAAAAGTATTGGATGAAGGCGCCGGAATCAGTCCTGAAGTAAAAGATCACATTTTTGAGCCTTTTATCAGTGGAAAAACCTCAGTCGGCCGTGGAATGGGTTTGACCATTGCCCGCCACGGCATTCGCAATCTTGGAGGTGAACTTATCCTCAAGCCGAGAACCCGTGGCGGAATTAGCGCTGAGTTGACGCATCCCCTTTAGGTCCAGGATAGTATCCTTGATGTTTCCTGCGAGGGACAGGTTTGGGGAAGCTGGCAAAGAGAAACTTCGACCTCGACACCGGGTTTTCAGCCCTCTTAACTTCATTACGTGAGGGTTAAAGTGTCATTTCTGGGGGCCGGTCGCATGGCCACAGCCATGGTGACAGGCATCCTGAGAAAAAAACTCTACGAGCCGGCGGAGCTGGCCTGTATGGGCGCTCCGGACGGCTCAGCCGAGACTCTTGTCAAAGCTGCCGGAATCCGCCACATCCCCGATTTGAAAGAGCTTTTATCCGATTGCGATACCATTGTTTTGGCTTTTAAACCTCAACAGCTTGCCGAAATGTCTCCACAACACATGCACCTTTCAGCAGGAAAACTGGTTCTATCCATTCTGGCCGGTTCCACCATTGAGAGGCTGCAAGAGAAATTCCCAGAGGCTAGAAACATCATCCGTGCCATGCCCAATACTCCGGGCCAGATTGGAGCAGGCATTACCTGCTACTCTGCCAGGAATCAGCTAGATCCCGCCGACCAGGAAATTGCCGAAAACATTCTCGAATCCATGGGTGCGGTAATACCACTTGAAGAGAAATACCTCGATGCGGTAACCGCCCTAAGCGGAAGTGGTCCGGCCTATGTTTTCGAGTTTGTGGTGGCCCTGCGGGAGGCCGGCGTTCAGGCCGGCCTGGAGGTTACAGTGGCCGAGCGCCTCTCCCTGGAAACAGTCCTGGGAGCCGTTCGCCTATTGGCCCGCAGCGGTGAAAAACCGGAAACCCTGCGCGATCAGGTCAGTTCCCCCGGCGGCACCACCCTGGCCGGCCTGGAGGTTATGAAGGAGGATCGTTTCCGTCAGCTCATCGAAAAGACGGTTCTGGCCGCCAAGAAACGTTCTATCGAGCTTTCCGGAAGCTGAACGAAACCGATGCCAAAGCCATGAATTTGCTGGACGAAGGAAAAATCCTGGTTACGGGCGGGGCCGGTTTCATCGGGAGCGCCCTGGTTTGGGCACTGAACAAGCGCGGCCTTGAGAACATTATAATCGCCGATTACCTGGGGAATGATGAAAAGTGGAAAAACCTCGTTCCCCTGAGATTCGATCATTACCTGGAGGCAGACTACTTGCAGGAGCAACTGCAATCCAAAGAAAGGCCCTTCGGCAAGTTCAGCGCAATATTTCATCTCGGAGCCTGCTCCAGCACCACGGAAACGGATGCTTCCTACCTGGCGAAAAACAATTACGAATACACCCGTTTTCTGGCCGAATGGGCAATCGCGCAGGGAACCCGCTTCGTCTACGCCTCCTCGGCAGCCACTTACGGGGACGGCAGCCAGGGCATGGATGACAAAAACGAAGACCTAACCTGCTTAAGGCCACTCAACATGTATGGATATTCCAAGCACATGTTCGACCGCTACGCTCAACGCCGTAACCTGCTGCAGCAGATAGTTGGCCTGAAGTATTTTAATGTTTTCGGGCCCAACGAAAGTCACAAGGGAGAAATGCGAAGCATGGCTGACAAAGCTTTTCAACAAATTCGCGATTCCGGAAAGGTGAACCTTTTCAAAAGTTACCATCCCGACTTCGACGACGGTGAACAGAAACGAGATTTTCTTTACGTCAAAGATGCCGTAGCCATGACTCTTTTTCTGGCCGAAAACGAAAAGGCGAACGGTTTGTTCAACATTGGCAGCGGGCAGGCACAAACCTGGATCGAATTGGTCGAGCCGATTTTCAATGCCATGGATAAACCGGTGGCGATTGATTTTATCGAAATGCCCGACCACATACGCGAGCATTACCAATATTATACTAAAGCCGATATCGAAAAATTGCGCAAATGCGGCTACAATTTGCCAATCACCCCGCTAAAGGATGCCGTTTCTGACTATGTCAGTAATTACCTGCAAAAAGGCCGAACCCTGGGAGCCTGAGATTAGGCGCTTTTCTTTTTCGTCCGAAGAGGAGAATTATTCCAGCGGGAAAAGCTCCAGAATCTCTTCTACTTTCCAGGCTTCAGAACGCTCATAGCTTGCCCTGGTTGCGGCCACTTGTTCAGCGGAGACCCGGTCGGCATTGTTTCCCCAATCGGGATTGGAGCGAATGAACGTTGTGATGGCGGCAATTTCCTCATCGTTCAGCAAAGCGGAGAAAGGAGTCATGATGCTGTTATAGGTATTACCGGCGACTTCGATTCGCCCGGTCAAACCGTTCAGCACGATAGCCACCATCCGCTCCGGATCACCACGAACCCAAGGCGAGCCGACGAGGGGCGGAAAGGCGCCGGGAAGCCCTTTGCCGTCCGATTGGTGGCAGGCGACACAATTGCGTTTGTAAAGTTTCTCACCATCGAGACTTCTGACCACTTCGCCTTCAGCAACCGGATCTAAATTCGGTGGCGTGCCATTCTCGTCATAAACCCACGGATTGAAATCAGCGGAGTATTTGCGGATGTAATTTCCCCCGAATACAAGAATCAATGTAACAATGGCTGTCGTGAGAATTGGGATGACAAGGTTCCCCTGGCCATTTCCCTCGGATTTGGAAAAGGTTTTGGTGTGGGCTTCCAGTAAATCATCATCCGGAATCCGGCTATTTTCCACCAATTCGTCAGGCTGGTTGAAATCGTTTGGATTAGTTTCGCTCATTACTCTTGGGATTCATCCGGCAAACGCATCTCGGGCAAGTTGTAATCGAGTTTCAGGCTCCGCAGATAGGCGACCAGTGCTTCGGCTTTTAGGGTCGGCACAATTTCATGTCCCTCTTCGGGCGCAAATTCAGCAGGCAATTCTAGAGCTTTGGCAAGGTTTCCTCCATTTTGTCCGATTTCACGTTTCTCGTATAAAAAAGCATAAGGCGGCATGGTGGAGCCGGGAGAAACGGATTGCGGGTTGTATAAGTGTTGATGAAACCAATCGGGTGATTCACGGCGTTGTCCGACATTGGCTAAATCCGGGCCGGTGCGCGATGATCCCAGCAATACACGCTTTTGGTGGATGTAATCGCGAGGCACCGATTGGCGATCGCCCCAGCCGCGTTCAAAATCGGCACCAAAACCTTGGCGTCGAACCTGTTGGGTATGGCAGGAGACACAGCCCAGGTTGATGTATTGTGCCTTGCCTTGCTGGGCCAGACCGACCGGTTCCTGGGGAAAACGATCTTCGTCTTTTTGCGGTTTCTCTAACCTCGATTTATTGGAAATTGGATCGATGGCGTAATATTCCGACATCGGCTGGAGGCCACCCAATTGCTTTTGACCCTGCCAAAGAAGACCGGCCCAGGATAGCGCCAGAGTTGCGAATAATCCGAAAAATACTAGTGGCAGACTTTTCATCATGAAGCAGCGGTTTCCGGGAGGAGACTACTTTTGGCGGAGGAGAGGGATTCTTTCCAGGAAAGAACCGCATGGAAAATCATCCAAAGAATGTTAGCGGTAAAAGCGAGTTGCCCGATTGCCAATATCAGGAGTGAAGCCGTCCGGGCGTGCAGCCAGGGCAGCGTATTGCGCACAATTTGCAGGAAATCCTCGTTCACCAGGCTACCGTCGGCATCAATGGCGGTCATTTGCAAACCTTGAATCCAGCCGCCCGCATAGAGGGCGACGAGCATCACGGTAATTCCTATGGCGGAGCACCAGAAATGGCCTTGGATCAATTTGCCTGAAGGCCAGGAGCGATTGAGCAGGCGGGGCATCATAAAATAGATGGCCCCAAACATGATCATACTGAAGAAAGCATAAATCCAATGGTGAACATGTCCGACTCCCATGAGAGTGAATTGGGATACCTCGCCAACCGAACGCAGCGACATAACGCAACCGATCAGACCGGCCAGGGTAAAGGAGACCGTCCCGAAAACGACAAACCGCAAGGCAGGGCTGGCGGCCACTTTCTCGAATCGGCCAATAATAGTCAGATGGTGGTTTACGGCAAGAATGACGATGGGAAGAACCATGGCCATGCTGGCGACAATGCCGACAGTGGCCATCCATGCGGGAGCGGGACCGCCGACAATGTGGCGCATTCCACCCCAACCGGTAAAGAGAGCGAGGGACCAAAATCCCAGGGTTGCAAAATAATAGCTGTGAATAGGCCGGCCAAGAATCTTGGGGATCAGGTAATAGGCGGCGCTCAATCCCGTAGGAATGAGCCAAAGGCCAAGTAGATTATGAGCGTACCACAAATTTGTCAGGGACTGCACGACGCCCCTGGCGGGATCAACAAAGAGGAAAATTTGCGCCGTTACATAAATCCATGGGAACCAGAACAGAGCGCCGAGTATATACAATTGAGAAACAAATACAGGCCCGGGCTGACGATAACGAAATGCGAGAGTTCCCCATATTGCGAGGAGTATACTTGCAAATGCCAGCAATGAGGACGCATAGGTGGGCATTTCCAACCATTCCACCGAAGTCATGTCCCCGATGATGATTCCTGCAACTCCGATTTTAACGGCTGCGTTCCAGAATACGCCACCTACCAGAAGCATTCCGGGCATGGGCATAGGCTTGCGGCAAAGGCGGGCCAAAATCCACAATCCGACGCCAAAAGAGGCATTGCCGCCCCAACCGTAGATCAGGCAGTTGAAATAAGCTGCTTGGACACGCCCGTAAGTGAGCCATTCACAGCCGGCCAGAAACCCGGGGTTAGTCGATTTGACAGCGGTGAGGAGAGCGAAGACCGTGCCTGTCAACAGCCAGACGACCGCAGATAGCAGAAACAGCAAGGCGGGCCATTTCATGGCCTTGTCGATTTCGCTCAACTGCGCCGCAGCAGGAGGCTTCGTGGTGGATGGTGTATTCACTATTTTCTTAAAATATTTCCAAAGTGGTTCACAGTCCGGTGGCCAGTGACTGCTCTGTAGTTGAGGCTAAGGCTTCGCCCACGCTTTCGGAGGATTTCTGAAGAGAAGATTCCCTTCCAGAAAGCTCCTTAATGGTCAGCTCCATGGCTCGATCAATGGGAACACGAACGATTCCTCCGGATTGATCCACCCATCCATAGGTTGACAGTAATTCCTTGTGCCAGTTTTGCACTTCGGCCAAGGTTTTATCGCGCTTATCGGACAATGAATCGTCAACCGGGGCCGGACGATTGAGGGCAATCATGATGAAAACCACCAGTAAAAAGGAGGCAATCAGCCCAAATATCGACAAGGCGGACAGGGAAACTGAAAGACCGGCCGGTTTCGATGTTGACTGGTGTTGTTGTTCATTCATGAGCATTCAGGGATTCGACGATGCGCGGATCACGGATGGGTATGTGTTTGACCTTGCGGGAACTGAGAATAAAGGACCAGACACAGATGCCCCCAACTCCCAGCCAGGTAAAAAAATCGACCCAGTGGGGAACGAAAGGCCTGACGACGAAGCCAAGGATATTCTCATCGCTGGGAATCTGCCCAGGCAGAATATTCCAATAGATATCGAGGCTGTGAAATACCAGAATCCAGACTGCGATGAATAGCGCCCGCCGGTCGAATTTGTTGTGGTACCACAGAAGGTACAAAAAGGGGAAAAGGAAGTGGGCGAAAACAAGCCCCATGCTGACCCACCACCAACTGTTTTTAGTGCCGTCGAAATTCATTTCCCGGATGTTGTACCAAAAGGTTTCCTCAGGGATATTGGCATTATAAATGAGGAAATACTGGGAAAAGCTGATGTAGGCCCAAAACACCGTAAAAGCCAGCATGAGACAGGCCAATAGGTAAGAGTGGTAGCGGTTGTAGATTCCCTTGAGATAACCGCGGGTGGCCAGAATCCAGCAGAGCACCATCGTTCCGGCCAATCCGGCCCTCATGCTTTCAGCGAAGAACCAGACTCCGTACATGGTGGAGAACCAGTGATACTCAAGCGATTTGAACCAGTCCACGGCGGCGAAAGTGGCACAAAGGGCGCACAGATAAATACCGACGGCGGATACATTATGGGCCAGACGCGCCCACTTGGGATCGCCATCCTTCTCCATGGTAAAGGAACAGCGCCGCAGAATTCCCGCCAGACCAATCCAGACGGCAAAGTAAAAAATGGTCCTGAAGGTGAAAAAGCCCACGTTGAGAAATCCTGATTTTTTCTGGTGCAGGATGTCGCCACCCACAGGCTCTCCTCCGGGGGTTATATTGGCCGGATCCATCCAGATCCAGGGAACGGCATCGTTTTGGGGATAGAAAAAGCTCAAGGCAATGAGTGGAAGAAAGATCAGGCCGACCCATTTAAAACCTGACAAGGCATGCTCCAACTGGCGTCGCACAATGACCGACCAACCGGCATCGAAGACGTAAAGAATCATCAGAAGGAATAGCATTCCTATGCCCATGGTAAGCCAGTAGGAAACCCCGATCATCCAGCCCAGCATGGGGCGGGAATCCCCGGCCCGCCAACCTTGCATCAGGCCGATCAAGGCAATCCCAAGTCCGACCAAGCCGACAATGAGAGCCCTGGTTGCCAGATCTTTGTTTCCACCGGTGGAAGCAACTGCCTCCATGGGCGGGTTGGCTGTGTCCACGCTCATAAGCCCAAATCCTCCCTATTCTCGGACGGCACATCGGAAAGCCTAGAATTTTGGGCCCGCTGCAAGGCCCGTAAATAGGCGATGACTGCCCAGCGTTCACCGGGCCGCAGTTTTGCTCCATAGGGAAGCATGTTGTTTTTGCCGTTGGTGATGGTATTGAAAATTTCCCCGTCCGACATATTACGAAATCGTTGATTGTGATAAGTAGGGGTAGCAACCATGCCGTATTTTTTGGTGATGCCGTTGCCATCGCCACTGGCTCCATGGCATACGCTACAGAATATGTTGAATTTCTCCTGGCCGAGTTTCATCAAATCGCCATCGACAGCTATGGGGAATCCATCTCCGAAATCTCCGTCAACCAGGCCAGTAACAAAATATTCATCTTCATGGAAAGAGCCAAAGGAAACCGTTCCCGGGGCCTGCGGCCGGTCGGCGCGTCCATCGGGGAATAAATTGCTCTCCGCCTGCGGCTTGTATTTAAACTGCCGGTCCATGTCTGGAAACATTTCCAGTGGAGGCTTGCTCGAGCGGGATCCGCGAAATCCCGTGATCGAGAAGGTCGCAATGACCAGGAATATGAGGATGGCAATAAAGTAGCGCATTTAATTCATTCCTTTAACTCAACCACCTCGAGGCTTTTCAGGGTCTCCAGAAATTTACGGGTCTCATCCAGGTCGAATTTTTCATCCCTGGCTTCCAGGAGAATGAGAAACTGATCATCGGTGATACCGGGCCATTTTTTAAAGTCCATCACCGGGTGATGGTGGCGGGGCAAACGGTTGGTGATGAACATTCCGAAGAAGGCCCCGAAGGAAGCCAGCAGAATAGTCATTTCGTAGGCCACGGGAAATGGGAAAATCGGGCTAAAATAGGGTTTGCCGCCCACCACCAGGGGAAAGTCGAATTCACCCATATACCAGGCGATGAGCATCCCTGTAATGAAACCCGTAACACCGCCGATAAGTGTGAAGGTGGGCACCTTGGACCGCGGTAGCCCCATGGCCCCCTCCAAACCATGAACGGGAAACGGCGAATAAACATCCCAGTGGCGGAAACCTGCCTCGCAAATCTCTTCAGCAGCCTGGTAGAGGGAGTGGGTATTGCCGAAGGTGGCGATCAATCCGTAGGTCTTGCTCATATTTCGATTGGGCGGTCTTTCAAAGTTAAAGAGTACGTTCCGGTTCGTGATGGTTCCCATGTGAAGGGCCCTCATGGTGCATATGGGGATCCGCCTGGGGAATTACATGCTTGATTTCGGCCATGGCCATGAGGGGCAGAAAACGGATGAAAAGCAGAAACATGAAGGAGAAAAAACCGAAGGTGCCAATAAAAGTAAATATATCTACCACGGTAGGGGTAAAGTAGTCCCAATTAGCGGGTATATACTCATTGGCCAGGGAGGTGACGATGATGACGAATCGTTCAAACCACATTCCAATATTGACAAAGATGGAAACGATCCAGACCAACGCCGTGTTTTCCCGAATCCAGCGAAACCAGAAGAGTTGCGGGGAAATCACGTTGCAGGAAATCATGATGAGATAAGCCCACCAGTAAGGGCCGAAAGCACGATTGATGAAAGCAAATCCTTCATAGGGATTGGCTCCGTACCAGGAGATAAAAAACTCCATGGCATACCCGTAACCAACCATACTCCCGGTGGCCAGGGTGATTTTGCACATATTGTCGATGTGGTATTGGGTAATGAGGTCGTGCAGGCCGTAAATCGATCGCAGTGGAAGAATCAGGGTCAGCACCATTCCAAAGCCGGAAAAAATGGCCCCGGCCACAAAGTAAGGCGGAAAGATAGTGGTGTGCCAGCCAGGAAGGTTGGCAACCGCGAAGTCGAAGGAGACGATTGTGTGGACCGAAAGAACCAGGGGCGTGCTCAAGCCTGCCAACAGCAAGTAGGCCATTTCATAATTGGCCCAGTGCCGGCAGGAGCCCCGCCAACCCATGGCCAGGACACCATAAAAATATTTGCGCCAGGTTTTCTTGGCCCGATCACGTAGAGTCGCCAGATCGGGGAGCATACCCATATACCAGAACAATAACGAAACCATGAAATAGGTTGAGACGGCAAATACGTCCCATTCCAGCGGGCTGCGGAAATTGGGCCAGACACCCTGGGCATTGGGCAGGGGAAACAGCCACCAAGCAAACCAGATGCGACCGACATGAAAGAGAGGAAAAATACCCGCGCACATGACGGCAAAAATCGTCATCGCTTCAGCCGTGCGATTGATGGAGGTCCGCCATTTTTGCTTCAACAGGCAGAGAATGGCCGAAATAAGGGTGCCGGCATGGCCAATACCAATCCAGAAAACGAAATTAACGATGGCCCAGCCCCAATAGACGGGTCCGCGCAGACCCCAAACACCTACTCCGGTGGAAACGAGGTAGAACAAACCGACTCCGGTAAAGGAAGCCACAAATCCAGCCACAAGGAAGCACACCCACCACCAATTGGGGGTTTTTTCTTCCACAATCCGGCAAATTTTTTCGGTGATCCAATGGAAACTGCGGTTGTTCTCGACCAGCGGCTTGCGGGGCATATGGGTCTGCCGGACCTCATCCAAAACAACCGGCCTGACCAATGGAATCTCTTCTGTGTATGCCATACTTTTCTCTGTTCCAGTCGTTAAATTTTAATGATGCCCGCCGTTTTCATGTTCACCCTTTTCGCCATGGGAAACGCCGTGGCCGTATTGTTTTTCATATTCCATGCGGCTAAGGGGCATCTCCTGGAAATCCGGCATGCGCGGGTTGGGATTACGAATCCGGCCCAGGTAAGTCGTGCGCGGCCGGGTGTTTAAATAAGCCAAAAGGCCGTAGTTCAAATTAGAGTTCTTGATTTTCGACACCTCGGTATCTGCATCGGCGACATCGCCGAAGACGATTGCTCCGGTCGGACAGACCTGCTGGCAGGCAGTCTTGATGGCACCATCCCGGACTTTTACGTCATCGGAATCCCGCGCAGCAACCTTCGCTTTGATCACCTCCACATCAATGCGCTGCTGGCAATAGGTGCATTTCTCCATTACCCCGCGCATGCGCACCGTGACGTCGGGATTCTTTTGCAGGCTTTTGATCTCGGGCTT
>JAJFLV010000190.1 GCA_021772535.1 Opitutales bacterium
GGCGGGATGCTGAAGAGGCTGCCGTCGTCGAGGCGTTGGAAGAATCGGCGGTCAGGGGTGTTGTCGCCGAAGGTCCAGACCCAGCCGGGGGTGTCGCTGAAGAGGAATTGCCAGCGATAGGTGCTTTCATTGAGAAAAACCCATTCCTGCAAACCGAGATCGAAGAGGAATATGACTTCGGCGGTGCTGCCGTCGAAAACGAATTGCCAGCCGTGTTCGTCATGGAAAATCCAGGGCCACTGGGAGGTGTTGTAATTGGCATACCAGGGCGACGATTTCCATCCGGGAAAGTCTGGAATATCCGTGCCGCCAAAAATATCGCTTTGGCCGGAATCGGTGACCGTTACTTGAAAGGTGCTTTCGGCGGAAAGATTGTGGGTATCGAATACGGCCAACGAGATTTCGGCTTGTCCCGTTTGGCCGGGATTGAAGTCGAGATGGATTTCACTACCTACTACCTTGGCGGTGAGAAGGGTTTCGTTGGTATTGGATACTTGAAAGGAAAGAACCGCCTCCGGGGTTTCTGTAGTTGGATATATGTCGATGGTCGAAACGGTTGTGAAGGTCACAAAATGCTCCGGTAATAAGGTAGCGCTGTTATTAAAATCATCTATCGTGTAGCCGGTTAAAGGGAGGTTGTCGAAAGGCGATCCGAAAGGGAAATCGATCAGGCTTTCGATAGCGATAACCGTGGTCCCACTGGTACCGATAATTCGCCCAAAAACTGTGAACCCGCCGTTCTGATTGTCCAGGTTGGCGCTGTTATCGCCAGCATTAATAAACCATTGGTTTGTTGCGCTATCGGGATCTCCCCCGAGTTTGGCCATGGCTATTGTTCCGGGTGTATTCGAGATTCCCGGCTCGTTGACTATTGGACTTACCTCTCGCACGGGATCCAGAAGAACTTCACCGACTCCCTGGTTGTTGATATACCCCCCACCCTGGATTATGAAACGGGCCGCACCTGGCAGTACTGCTGGCGAGCGATGTATAACCGTATTATCGTAATCCCCCCCGTTGACCAAATCCAGAAAATTGGCAACGGTGACAGGCTTGTTGTAGGCTGTGTTGGCGTCGAATAACTCCAGGTCGATTTTTCCAATATTGGAATCGAATTGAACGATTTGCCCAAGGACATTGGCCAACTGAAAATGCTCCCGCAGGTCAATTACAACCGTCTGGGATGTGTCGGGATCGATTAAATCCTCGATGTCCTTAATTATAACAGGACCGGTGAACTCATCGGGCAACGTAACGATTTGAGAAAAAATACTTCCCAAAAGGAAGAAGTTGGAAAACAAAAAAACGGTAAGAAAAGATACTTGGCGCATGGTTGGTGATTTAGAGAATATCATTGAAAGTTTATTCCACCGGGGATGTTAACCTTAACTATAAAGGGGAAGATAGCGCTCCTTCAGGTATCGGATGAGTCCGTGGGGAGAAAGTTCCTGACCTGTAACCTGGCGGGTGAGTTCCAGAGTATCGTATTGGCGTCCCTTGCTGTGGACGTTTTCCCGCAACCATTTTACCAGTCTGCCAAATTCGCCTTTAGCGAAGTCTTCCTCAATATCGGGATGGAATTCCTTGACGGCATACCAGAGCTGGGCGGCAATCATGTTACCCAGGCAATAACTGGGAAAATACCCGAAGGCGCCACCCGACCAATGCACATCCTGCAAACAGCCCTCGACCACGGTTTTGGGTCTAATACCGATAATTTCTTCAGAGGAATCGCTCCAGGCCTCCGGTAAATCATTGACCGCCAATTCTCCGGAAAACAACTTCTTCTCAAGTTCGAAACGCAATATAATGTGCAGATTATAAGTCACTTCATCGGAATCCACCCGGATCGGGAGGAGTTTTACGGAATTGATGGCCATGAACAGCTCCCTGCTGGTGACATTGGCCAGTTGGGCAGGGAAATGTTCTCGAAATATGGGCTCCCAATAATCCCAGAAGGCCCGGCTGCGGCCCACCTGATTCTCCCACATCTGGCTCTGGGATTCGTGCATGGCCATGCCGACCGCTTCACTCAGACCCGTTCCCAAGTGCTCCGGAGGCAATCCTTGCTCATAAAGACCGTGGCCCGATTCGTGAATGGCGCTGAAAAGGGAATTGAGCGGATTGTCGATATCGTAGCGTGTGGTCATGCGGGTGTCCGCACCATTGCCGGAGCAAAACGGGTGCATGGAGGTATCGATGCGTCCCCGGCTGAAATCGAAACCGATTTTTTCCGAAATTTGTCTTAGAAATTTTTCCTGACCCTCACGCGGATATCCCTTGAAAATCGAAGTATCCGGCTTAACCGGGGAATCTACGATTTGCCGGATCAATGGCAAAAGATCGACTTTGAGGAGGGTGAAAATGCGATCCACAAAAGCCGCGGTGAGCCCCGGATCATGCTTGTCGATATGGTAATCGTAGGTTGTTTCCTCGTTGTAGCCGATAAGGATGGCTTCCTCTTTGGCCATTTCCAGCTGGCTTTGCAGGAAGGGGGCGAAGAGATAAAAATCGCCTTTTTCTTTCGCCTTGGCCCAGGCATGGTATGCCCGGCTGTCAAGAGCGGCCTTTCGGGCTACAAATTCCGGCGAAATCTTGACTGCTCGATCGTAATTGCGGCGCGCTTCCCGTAGCACGGTCCGACACTCCGGGGAATCGGTATTCGATTCCGTTCCCAGTTCCTCCAGCCAACCGCCGATTCGCTTTTGCGTGCATTCCCGGTGGATCAATTCAGACAAAGCGGCCATTTCCTGAGCTCGCCGCTCGGCGCTGCCGGAAGGCAGGTTTACCTGTTCGTCCCATTCCAGCAGTTCGAGGGCAGTCCTCAAACGGTTTATACGTTGTAAATCGGAGACTAAATCCTGATAGGTTTTATTTGAAATCATGCCCGAAGTATTTTAAGCCTCAAATGGAGGGCAAACACATAAATGACTAGAACCTATCTCAAATTCGATGATGATGATGCAGAGAGCAATTATGCGTTTTGAGCAAGGCGCGACGAGGCTTGCCGGGCTGGCAGCCCTGCTGCCCCGTCGGAACGCCGCTCAAATACATAACTGCCTCTGTCCAAAGGATTTGTGCGCCACGGCAGCACCTGCGGCGTTGGTTTGCGCCCGAGGGGCGTCCAGCCCATCCGGGCGCAAAGCCGCCTGGCATCTGCCACCGTGGCGCTACAAACATCATTCATCTGCGATTTTGAGATAGGTTCTATAAAAGTTGCAAACAACCCGCCGGGCTGAATTCCCTTTGACTTGGCTGGCGCGGTGGGCATAAGTACCCTGAGTAAATAATCTTGATCGGAAATGAGTACTGATTCACCAGAAAAATTGAAGGGAAAAGTCGAAGGATTTAAGTTCGGTATTGTGGCCGCACGCTACAATGCGGAGTACTCAGATGCTTTGCTCGAATCAGTGGTCGATAACCTGAAGTCGGCGGGAGTTTCACCGGAAGATATCGAATGCGTCCGGGTAACCGGATCACACGAAATTCCCTTTGCCGTTTACATGTTGGCGGAAATCGATGAGCACGATTGCCTGATCGCTCTTGGCGTCCTCATCGGCGGCGACACCCAGCACCACATTATGGTGGGGTCTAATGCCGGCCTGGAATTGCTCCGTATCTCCAGCGATTGCCAGATGCCGGTGATCAATGGCCTCATTGTAGCGGAAACCCGGGAGCAGGCCGAGGCTCGCACCTGCGGCTCCATCAACCGGGGAAGGGAATTTGCCCAGGCCGCGGTTGAAATGGCCTCGCTACGCAAGAGGCTGGTGGAACGGTTGAATAGTTTTGGCTCTATTGGAAAGGCAATTCACGAGGATGGGGAAGAGGGCTCTGATTCCTGGAAACCCTGACCGTTTGAATTCATCGTGAGCACACGACGGGACAACCGGATTGCCGCAGTGCAATTCCTTTACATGTGGGACATCAACCCCTCGAACAAAATCGAGGTGGATTTAGCGCGGTTTTTCGGTGAACAGGAAAAACCGAGGGATTATTACGAATTTTCCGAAGAGTTGATTCTGGGAGTCCAGGAAAATATTGAGGAGGTTGACAGTATTATACTAGAGTATACCCAAAACTGGGACTTCAAGCGTATCGCCAAGATCGATTTGGCTATTCTCCGTTTGGCCATTTTCGAAATGCTCCACCGCCACGACGTCCCGCCCATTGTATCCATCAATGAAGCCATTGACTTAAGCAAAATTTTTTCCATCGAAGATTCCAAACGATTCATCAACGGGATTCTCGACGAGTTCAAACTGAAACTGCAGCGTCCCCTGCGGGAAGCCTCGCCGGATGGGTAGGCGGGAAGTGGAAGAGACTGCTTGCCATAGTTGAAAGATGAAATCCCTTTTTTCAAAATTCAGGGAGGGCCTGAAGCGGACGACTCCAACTTTTCACCGGATATTTGGTGAAAGCGGGGGTATTTTCGGGAGCAAGACCCTGGACGCGGCTTCCTTGGAGGAGTTGGAGGAAGCTCTCTACGGGGCGGATTTCGGGGTGGAAACAACGGCAGAAATCCTGGAGGAAATCAAAACTGCCCTTAAAAAGGACAAGGAACTGCTCGGGCTTGAAGCGGCCCGCATCGGAGCTACCGTTCTGAAAAGAACCTTGCAGGGATCTGAGGGGCGCCTGGAGCCCAGCGGACACATCCCGGAAGTCATCTGCCTGGTGGGGATAAATGGTTCGGGCAAAACGACTACTGCAGCCAAGCTGGCTCATCTATTTGACAGAGAGGGACGCAGCACGCTCTTGGGAGCCTGTGACACTTTTCGAGCCGCCGCCAATGAACAGATTAAGACCTGGGCCGAACGATTGCAGATCGACTTGGTGGCCAGCCATCACGGAGCCGATGCCGGGGCGGTCGCTTTCGACGCCTATCAGGCGGCGGCCAGCCGAAACCGGCAAATCCTCGTCCTCGATACAGCGGGCCGGTTGCATACCAAGGCCAATCTGATGGAGGAATTGAAAAAGATCCGCCGCGTCCTGCAAAAATTGAATGGGACCGCTCCCCACCACAGTTGGCTGGTGGTCGATGGCAGCCTGGGAACAAACTCAATCGAACAGGCCCGGGTCTTCCACCGGGATTTCGGTTTGAGCGGGCTTATCATAACAAAGCTTGACGGGACCAGCCGGGGCGGCGCTCTGGCCGGGATTTTCCAAGAGCTGAAATTGCCCATTTACTTCGTGGGAATGGGCGAACAGCCGGAGGATTTGCAGCCCTTTTCGGTGGACACTTATGCCAACGCCATTTTTGGTCTGGAAGAGTAATGAGTGAATTGCTGAAAGTAGAACTGGGCAAAAGAAGCTATCCCATTCATTTCGGCGATGGCGTGGCCGATAAGCTGCGCCGGGATATCGCTTCGCTCAGAGCTGCAGGCCGCATGGTGGCTGCCATTACAGACCAGAATATAAAAAAAAGACAAAGTGATTTTCTTTCCAGTCTTGGCACCGATTTGCCTCTTCTGGCACTGCCGGCGGGTGAAAAGACAAAATCTTTTACCCATCTGGAGGAAATTTGCGAATTTCTGGCCCTGAAAGGACTCGACCGGAGCGGTTGTCTATTTGCCATAGGTGGAGGTGTGGTGGGAGATCTGGCCGGTTTTGCTGCGGCCAGTTATTTACGAGGCATCGATTTTCATCAAATACCGACGACTCTGCTGGCCATGGTGGACAGTTCGGTAGGGGGGAAAACAGGAGTCAATCTGTCGGCTGGAAAAAATTTGGCCGGAGCGTTCCATCAACCCAAAGCCGTGTATATCGATACCTCTTTGCTGGAAACGCTCCCACCGAGGGAGTTTGCCGCCGGTATGGCCGAAGTGATCAAAACTGCCCTCCTGGCTGACCGTTCTTTATTCGAGCATCTGCAATCTGAAGATAAACTGGATCCCGGCAGTCCGCAATTACCTGGGATCATTCGCCGATGCTGCGAAATCAAGGCCGGAATAGTGGCGGAAGACGAAGAAGAGAGAGCCGCCCAAGGCGGTCGCGCCCTTCTTAATCTGGGGCACACTTTCGCTCATGCCATTGAGACCGTAACCGGCTATGGCAGTTACCTGCATGGAGAGGCAGTCGCAGTGGGTCTGGTCCTGGCCGCACGTTTATCGCAAAAACTTGGTCAAATCAATGAAAGTGAGGTTGCTGCAATTCGGAAGGCGTTGGTTGCCTGCGATTTGCCGGTTCGATTGACCAGCCCCTTATCGGTATCGGCCCTCTGCCAGGCGATGAAACGGGACAAAAAAGTCCGAGGAGGCGATGTGCGGTTTGTCCTCCTTTCGAGTATCGGAAAAGCGGAAACGGCGAACCGGATTCCCGAAGAATCCTGGCGAGAATTGTGGGTTGAAGCCGGGGCCGAAAACAGCTAGAACCTACTCCAAAAATGCGGATGCGCCTTTACCGCTCATCCACCCAGAATTAATAACATGGCCGGATTTGACGAAAATATTGTACGAGAGTACTTTGAGCTGCACGGATTCCTGGTGCGTCAATTGCGCAAATACCAAGTGCAATCCCGTAAAAAACTGGCCGAGGAGGAGATCGACTTGCTGGTTTACAACCCTGCCTTCGTGAAGGGTGAAAGGCCTCCGGAGTTTCTTCTTTTTTCGAGCGAACTGCCCTATATTCACCGGGCCATTGTTGTGGTCAAAGGATGGCACTCGACCCTTCGGTTCAATCCTTCCATCTTGAAAAGCAGCTCGGAGATTTTCCGTTTTCTGGAACGGACGGTATTGAAAAAAGCCGAGCAATTCTTCCATGTCGATTCCGAAGATTTGGGAAACGCGGCTGAAATGCTAAAGATCCTCGTTTTGCCAGGCCTGCCCACGGCCGAACCTCACCGTTCGGAGAGCATTCGACTATTGAAAGAGCATGGTGTGGACGGCATTATCTCCTTTCGCTCCATGCTCCAGGATATTTTGAAAAAGGTGGAAACCAATTTGAACTATCAAAAATCCGACACCCTGCAAATCCTGCGAATATTAAAAAACTACGATCTGGTCAAAGATCCTCAAATGGAGTTGTTCGGCACAGGGCCTTCCGGGAAGCAGCGAAAAGAACCTCCGTCATGAAAAGGATCGCCATAACCTGCGGAGATCCCGCCGGTGTCGGCCCCGAAGTAATCGCTTCCTGGCTGGATTTTAATAAGGCTAAAGCCCCGGGGATTATTTTGCTGGGACCCCAAAGGTGGTTGCACAGTTTGAGGAATTCACACCCTGTCGAGGGTGTGCCGGTGGGATCACCGGATTACCGGATAACGCCTGGACAACCTGACGTTACCGGAGCCCGAGTAGCTTTGGAAGCGCTGGAAAAAGCCGCCCAAGGTTGCCGCGAAGGACTTTTCGATGCGGTTGTGACCGGTCCCATCAGCAAGGAATGGATGAAAAAAGCAGGATTCGCTTTTGCCGGGCATACGGAATTTTTTGGTGCTCGATGGGGGGAAAGTCCGGTCATGGCATTTGCCGGGGGGAAAATGAGAGTTATCCTGGCCACACGCCATCTTCCTCTCCGGGAAGTAAGTTCCCATCTGACTTGGGATGTCCTGGAAAAAGCCATGCAGGAGGCGGAGCGCCTGGCCCAGGCACTAGGAGCGGCCACCCCGCGGATTGGCGTTTGCGGGCTTAATCCGCACGCCGGCGAAAATGGAATTTTGGGAACAGAGGAGAGTAATATCTTCAATCCGATATTGGACCGCTTGCGCTCACAAATTCCAGGAATTTCATCCTGCCAACCGGCGGATACCTTATTTTGGCGACACCTCCAGGGCGAGTTCGATGTCGTGGTGGCTCTTTATCACGATCAAGGGCTGGCCCCGCTCAAAGTGGTCGATTTTCATGAAACGGTGAACATAACGCTGGGCCTTCCCTGGGTGCGAACCAGCACTGCGCACGGCACCGCTTTTTCAATCGCTGGAGAGGGAGCAGCAGACTCCACCAGCATAGGAAACGCAATTAAAATGGCGCGCCGGTTGTCGGCGGGGAAAGTCCACTCCGTTCCGCTGTAACATGAGTTGCAATTTTTTTTTCCAAAAGTTATAGTGACGGATTAATTTGCATTGATATTGAATTATGGCTGAAACGATTTCCATTGACCTGCCCGAGGGTGTCCGCCTGGGCAATGAGAACTTGCTCCGCGTTAAGGAGCTGGCGGGAAAGAAATTGCTCGATCTGGCGAAGCGGGAAGACAAAGACAACCTTTTAAGGGTCGCCATAACCGGTGGGGGCTGCAATGGCCTGACCTACCGTTTAAGATTTGTGGAAGAACCGAAAAGCGGGGACATTCTGGTTCATTCATCGGGAGTGCAAATCCTCGTCGACAGCAAAAGCGCACTGTATTTGAAGGGTAGCGAGCTTGATTACTCCACACGCTTGATTTCCGGGGGTTTTAATTTTTCCAACCCCAATGCAACGAGCAGTTGTTCATGCGGAGAGAGCTTCAGCATTTAGCCTGACTCAGGCTATGGTTTACTCCCCCCAAAAAAAGGCCCCGGTCCAATAAGAATAAGGTAACAGGCAATGCTTGGCCGAAAAAAGAATTTTCAGGAAAATCTGAGCTTTGGCATCGATATAGTAGCCGGCTCGATCATTTTGTTCGGGGCCTATCTTTACCTGCACTACTTCAGGGATTCCTGGGAAGTGTTTCTCCAAAGGATAACAGGCTATCCCTTCGTCATTCAGGACGTTTCCCATCTGGCTGATGAAAAATGGATTTTCCTGGTCATTCTGTTCAACCTTTTTGCCTCCCTGCGACTCAATCGATTTTACCAGGTCAGCCTTTTTGCGGAATGGCCGGAGGTGATATTTCAATCCTTCAAAGGCATTGCCATAGGGGTGGGCATGATAGCGGTTTTCTTTTATTTTTTCTCCTTTCAATCGGTCAACCGCTCTCTCCTGTTTGGTTTCGCAGCCTTGTTTTTCCTTTACCATGGGGTAAAAGAATTGGGATTGCGCCGATACCTGATGGGATATTATCGACGTAAACCTCT
This sequence comes from Opitutales bacterium, assembly GCA_021772535.1. Classification (GTDB taxonomy): domain Bacteria; phylum Verrucomicrobiota; class Verrucomicrobiia; order Opitutales; family UBA2987; genus JAJFLU01. Next base: position 8,981 of record JAJFLV010000190.1, read on the forward strand.
GGAAGCTCTGCTTGTATGCCCATCGGATGAATTAAATGCTCAACTGGTTGAATTCAATAAAAGACACCAATCGAGCGTAGTTATCAAAGGCGTGGTAACTTCCAAAGATTGCCCGGAAGAAATTGTGTCCCGATGGCAAGACCGAATCTTGGGAGAATTGGATGGAATTGGCGACATACTCTCCAAAGGCCGTTTCGATCTGGTTTTTCTGGTCGCTTCCGATCCGCAAAAAGAAAAAGAAATTCTCAGGTTGGCCGAGGAGCAAGGGGTAGAGGTCTGGTATTTCGCGGATTTTATTTCGCCTCTATTGGCTCGACCGGAAATTGATGATTTTGGTGGAAAACCAGTAATCGTTTACCGCACGGCCTCTCATTATGAAGGTAAGATATTGATCAAACGAGCGTTTGATATAGTTCTCTCCTTTGTATTTTTATTGATCGCCAGTCCGATTTTTCTCATGGTTTGCATACTCATTAAAATCACCACGCGTGGCCCGGTATTTTACGTCCAGAAACGCACGGGGCTGAGAGGCCAGGTTTTTCCGATGTTCAAGTTTCGCACCATGCAGCCCGGCGCCGAGGAGCAATTAGAACATATAAAAGCTCAAAATGAGATGAAGGGTCCGGTATTCAAATCGGCGGAAGATCCCCGTATAACCAGAGTGGGGAAATTCCTGCGACGGTACAGTCTGGATGAATTGCCGCAGCTTTGGAATGTGTTCATAGGGCACATGAGCCTAGTCGGCCCCCGGCCCCTACCCGTTTACGAAACGGAGAATTTTGAAGCTTTTAAAGACCACCGCCGCTACAGTGTGTTGCCGGGGCTGACTGGCCTCTGGCAGGTTTCCGGCCGCAACCAAATTGAGGATTTTTCCGAATGGGTGCGCCTGGATTTGGAGTATATCGACTCCTGGAGTCTTTGGCTCGATATTGCTATTCTGTGCCGAACCATACCGGTCGTCTTGCGAGGTGAGGGAGCCAAATGATATTATGGATTACACGCTCGGCCATTTTCTTGAGAAAAAGATTGTAAATCAGTCAATTTGAAGCAAAGATTGTTGGTCAGTTTTACACTGAATGACAATCTATGGAAATTTCGGCTCTTGCCCCACAATGTCTCAAAGGAAGTATCAAGTCCAAGTGATACAGCTTTTTAACAGCTGTTGTCTGATGTCTACCGACGATAATTCCTAGATGGCAAGGTTTCCTCAATCGGGCGGCCGATTTAAAGGCAAACGCCCCGGTTTTAAGCAAAGACTGCGTAAGAACGAACGTATTCGCGTTCGCGAAGTCAGACTGATCGGCCCGGATGCCAGGCAAATTGGCATTGTCCCCACCTCGGATGCCCTCAGGATGGCCAAAGATCACGGTCTCGACCTGGTGGAAATTTCTCCCACAGCAAGACCGCCCGTTTGCCGCATACTTGATTTTGGTAAATACAAATACGAACAGTCCAAGAAAGGCAAAGACCAGAAACCCGCTGGCTCGAAAATAAAGGAAGTTAAGCTGCGTGTGCGCATCGAACAGCACGATTACATGGTGAAACTGCGGCGGGCTGAGCAATTTTTGGACAAGGGCTTCAAGGTCAAACTCACTCTCTCTTTTCGGGGCCGGGAAAATGAACATAAGGACCTCGGCTTTGTTGTAATCAACCGCGCGGTAGCCGATCTGGAGCATATCGGGACTCCCGACAGCGAACCCCGGCTGGCCGGGCGGAGCGTTATCCTGATCGTCAGCCCCCTACCGGAAGGCAAGCGCAAGCTCAAATACAACGAACCCCACGAAGAGGCAGAATAGGGTGTTCTTGCCGTGCAGATTTTTGGGCCGCGCCGGGCGGCCTGATTTGTTTGCCACATGTCCTCCCGCCATTAGCGCCGCATTTATTTTATTTCTCCTGGCGGCCTTGACGGTCCCGATCAAACGCGCCGAAGCCGATTTAAAACTCGGCGGAGTGGATTACAGGAGTCTTGAGTCCGTGGCCGGATATTTTGGGATGAAACGGTCCTGGGTCACCACCGGAAAAAAACTAGCCCTAAGCAGTGAATGGACTCGCCTCGAATTCGAGCCGGACCGGCGATATTTTCTCATCAATGGCAGAAAAGTGTATCTTGGTCACCCACTGCACCATCATCGCTCCGATCTCTATCTCAGCCGGGGCGATTTCGAGAAAACCCTCAAACCCCTTTTAACACCCCGGGCCTTCTCCCCAGTTCCAAAGCTTTACCGCATTGTTATCGATCCAGGTCACGGCGGGAAAGACCCCGGAACCCAAAATAATTCTCAGGGTCTGATCGAAAAAGCAGTGGTTCTGGACATTTCTCAAAAGCTTCAAAAAATTCTCAGCAAACAGGGTTACCAGGTCATTTTAACAAGACAAAGCGACAAATTCATCGACTTGGCCAAACGTCCTGCAATGGCCAACAGCAGAAGTGCGGATTTATTCATCAGCGTGCATGCAAACGCGGCCGGGTCGAGCAAAGTGCAAGGTATTGAAACCTTTGTCTTTACCCCGCAAAATCAGCCATCTACGCGCAATTCCCAAATTCAATCAGCCGACCGGAAGGCCTATCCGGGAAACCGATTCGACCCCTGGAACACACTACTCGGGTTCTATGTTCAACGTGAAGTGGTCACGGAGCTTAAAGCTGGCGACCGCGGGTTGAAGCGGGCCCGTATGGCAGTCTTGAAAACTTTAAATTGTCCCGGCCTGTTGGTAGAGACGGGATTTGTCACAAATACCGCTGAAGCTGGAAAGTTAAAGACTGCCACCTACCGCCAAAAAATGGCCCAAGCCATCGCCTCAGGTATTCTGCAATACCAAAAAACCCTCAATCGATTAAGGGGAAAATAATCGAAAATAAGATCATGCGCCGATTGCTCGCTATAATATTTATTTTCGGCCAAACGGCATTCACGAGTTTTGCCGCGGAGCGCAACCCCGCCGAATCTGTGGTTGTGGTGGCAAACAAATCCGACCCCGACTCCGTCGCCCTGGCCCGGCATTACATGGAAAAAAGGGCCATTCCCCGACTTAACCTGATCCTTCTGGATGCTCCGGCAAATGAATCGGTGGATTGGAGAACCTTTATCTCCTCAATCCACAACCCTCTTCTCGAGACCTTGGTGAAAAAAGGATGGATTGATGCAGTGCCCGGTAAACTGCGGGACAAGGAGGGACGGCTCCGGTATGGCATCGTGGGACACTCCATCAGTTATCTGGTCATTTGCCGAGGGTTGCCACTCAAAATCCGCGAGGACCCTGGGCGGATAGAAGATTCACCCCCCGTGGGCCTTACTCAGGACAGTCGTTTTCAAACCAATCGCAGCAGTGTAGATTCGGAACTGGCCCTGCTGCCGGTTTCTCCTTACCCGATCACCGGCTGGATTCCCAATCCCCTTTTTGGCCAGGAAAAGTATTCCTTCCTTGAGGGCCAGAGAGTCCTGAAAGTATCGCGTCTGGACGGTCCCACCTTGTCCAGCGTCAAAGGTTTGGTCGACAATGCGCTGCGGGCCGAGAAAACCGGATTGATGGGCAGGGCCTATATTGACAATGGAGGCACCCACCAGATCGGCAATGAATGGCTGAGCAAAATGGCGGTTGCATTACGGAAAACCGGTTTCGATCTACAGGTTGAAGAATCGCCGCAGCTTTTTGGCCCCGAAGCCCGTTTCGATGCGCCCGCGTTCTATTTCGGATGGTATAACAGAGACATCACCGGTCCCTTCCTCAATCCGGGATTCTACTTTCCACCGGGGGCCATAGCAGCCCATATTCACAGTTTTTCCGCCTCGACATTGACGGACCCTTCACGCTTTTGGTGCGGGCCTCTTGTTATGCGGGGCGTCACCGCAACCTTCGGCAATGTATGGGAACCGTACTTAAGGTTTACCCATCATCCCAATGAATTTTTCAACGCCTTGACCAAGGGCATGAATCTGGGGGATGCCGCCTACTACTCACTCCCCGCCCTCAGTTGGCAAGCGGTTTTGATCGGCGATCCGCTTTATCAACCCTTCAAGGTCCCTCTAGAAAAACAGTTGGAAAATCTTGATGCTGATAATGCGCCCCTTGGCCAATATGCCGTCATCCGAAAGATGCATCTTCTACGTTTTGAGGGGAAATATTCGGAAGCCCTCAGCCTGGGAGCAAAAGGATTTCGAATAAGTCCCGGATTGGCCCTCGGTCTTGATCTGGGCAAGGCCTATCTTTCCGCCGGGCAAAAGGGAACGGCCCTGGATACCCTGCGATTTGCCATTTACATCCAGTATTTTTCCAACGACGACTGGCTCCCGGCGAAAGAAATTGCCGATTTGCTGGTCCAAAACGGAGACCCCGCATCTGGGCTCAATGTCTATAAAAATCTTATCCGGAGCAAAGGCCTGCCCAATTCCCTGTTGAAAAGATTCCTCTACGAAGGTGTTCAAGTTGCCCGAACGTCCGGAGATTTTATTCAGGCCGCCGAATGGAACGCCCTCTTGAAATGACGATAACCACCTGGGTTTCTCTACCGGGGAATTCCGAAATCATCCAGTTTGCTCAAACAAAAAAACAAGCGCTTTTCCGTGAAATGGTGCGGGCACTCGGAATCGAACCGAGGACACCAGCTTGGAAGGCTGGGGTTTTACCGCTAAACTATGCCCGCCCAATCAGGGTTGCAGGCAGTTTTTTCGGAAAGAAATGAGCGGGTCAAGGTTTTCCATCATTCTTAAACGATGGGCAAGAGAATGAGAAAAGTCTTTTCAACCTTATAAAGTCTGTTATGGTATTGTAGTATACCTACCAATTTTAACCATAAGGATCAATCATGGCTTTATTAACATCTGGTACAACAGCTCCCACGGCCGGCGGGCGGGCCGCGGGAGCCAAAAAGGTCAGTTTCATGGAATCTCAGAGGCTGGCCAAGCAAAAGGCTTATGAAAAACAGGCCAAAAAGAAAAAAATAGGTTTGGCCGACGTTTGTGTATTCACACAGCAACTCTCATCCATGCTGGAGGCTGGCCTGCCTTTGGTGCAAGCCCTGGAGGCGCTGCAGGAACAGACCGAGCAGCCGGTGTTCCAAATTATCATCCGCGAGGTGAAGGCCGATGTTTCCAGCGGCACGGCCTTTTCCGATTCCGTTCGCAAATTCCCCAAGGCCTTTCCCAACCTCTTCATATCCATGGTGGAGGCCGGTGAGGCTAGCGGCGGCCTGGCGTCCATTCTGGGCAAAGTGGCCGTTTATTTCGAGCAATCAGTGGCCCTCACAAAAAAGGTCAAGGGGGCCATGACTTATCCGATTGCGGTTATCACCCTGGCGGTGGGCCTGGTCAATGTTTTGCTCATTATGGTGATTCCGGTCTTTGCGGAAATGTTTTCCGGCTTCGGGGCAGACCTCCCAAAACCGACGCAAATGCTCATCGACTTGAGCGATTTCCTCAAAGGAAACATTATCTATATAGCAGTGGGATTGTTTGTTGCCTTTAAGTTGCTGACCAAATTCATTAGCACCCCGAAAGGCCGGGTGATCAAGGATCAGACCTTGTTCAAAATTCCGGTAGTGGGCAATCTGGTGCAAAAAGTTTCCGTTTCCCGCTTTTGCCGTACTTACGCCATTCTCCTGCGTAGCGGCGTTCCCATTCTGAGAAGCCTGGAAATCGTTTCCAATGCCAGCGGCAATACCTACATTGAAAACGCTGTTTTAAAAATCACCAGACATGTCAGCCAGGGAGGTCAGCTTTCTGAAGTTTTGGCCACCGATCCATTTTTTCCACCCATGGTCAAGCATATGGCCAAAGCTGGAGAAACAACCGGCAATGTGGATGGCATGATGGACAAGATTTCCGATTTTTACGATGCCGAGGTAGAAACCATTGTGGATGCCCTCACTTCCCTCATGGAACCGATTCTCATTTGCGTTCTGGGCGTTGTCATCGGCGGTATTGTCATGGCTATGTTTCTACCAATTTTCCAACTTTCTTCAGTTGTCGGCTGACGTTTGGGAACGGGGTGCAGTTTACTCGAAAAGAAAATTCACCCAAGAGTCCAGAGGATGAAATCGTAAGACATAGATTAATCTTCGGCTTGTAAAAGTGATTTATGGCATCAGTACTGATAGTTGACGATTTACCGGCTGTTCATGAAATGCTCGAGGCGGTGATCAACCCTTGCGGGTTTTTAAGCGCTTTCGCATTGAATGGACCGGAAGCGCTCAAACGGTACCGGGAGGGGAATATCGATGTGGTGCTGGTGGATATCGCGATGGAGCCGATGGACGGCATCACTGTGCTCAAGGAGCTGAGGACGATCGATCCAAACGCCATTGTCATAATGATGACGGGCTATTCCTCGACCGAAACTGCCATGCAGGCCTTGAAGTTCGGAGCCTTCGATTACGTGCAAAAGCCTTTCCGATTGGAGGAACTGGTCAAAACTCTCCACCGAGCGGTCGATGCCAGGAAGAAAGGAACGGGGGTCAAAGCAGTAGAGGTGGAGGGACCGCTGCGGGCCGATAAAGAAGTTGCAGGCGTTCTTACTGGTGAAAGTGAAGCCATCAAGGCAGTCAACAAGCAAGTTCAGAAACTGTTGCGAGCTAAAACACCGATGCTCATTCAGGGCGAAACTGGCACCGGCAAACGCAGCCTGGCCGATCTTGTTCACCAAAAAGGCCCAGGCCCCAAAGCCCCCTTTATCGGTATCGATTGCCGGCTGGCGGACCCGAAGGAATTACAGCATGGCCTCGCCAATGGAGATGGCACTGCCGGCTCCCTCATTCAGATGGCGGAGGGAGGAACCCTGTTTTTTGAGAATATCGACAAGCTTCCGGTTGAGCTTCAATCCCTCCTGGCCAAAGTTCTAAAAATTTCCGGCGGTTCGTTCCGGTTGATTTGCGCAAGTGAGATTAAATTTGAGAGCCGCCTCGAACAGGGAAACGTGGCCGATGAATTCTTTTTCAAGGTTGCCACCCTGCCCATTACCTTGCCACCCCTGCGCGAAAGGCGGGAAGACTTGCCCTTGCTCATCAATGATATCCTGAAAAGGGCGGACAATCCTTTTTTCGACACTTCTCAAATCAAGTTTTCCAGAGATGCCGAAGCCACGATGTATTATTATCCCTGGCCGGGTAATCTGATCGAACTCTCCAATGTGCTCACTGCCGTGGTGGTCTCTTCCCATAACCGGTTGATCAACGCACAGCAGCTCCCTTTGCGCATACGCGACACCCGCAAATGGCCCAATCTGAAGGCCTACCTGCTGGCCCGGGAAGAGGCCTATGTCGCGGAATTATTGCGCTTGTGCAATAATGACAAGGAGAAGGCCGCCAAGATTGCCGGTGTGACCGATCTCTTCGAATCCGAATCGGTGGTCAAGGCGCGGGAAAAAGTTGAAGAAGCCAGCAGTCAGGACTCGGCCAGCGGTAAAACGGAAATGTCGGCGGAGGCCAAGGAAGCCCTGGAGAAATTGAAAACCGAGCTGGAGATGGAGGAAGCGGCTATCAAGGAATCTAAAGAAATGCTTCTGGAGCGAGAAGAATTTCTGGAAACGAGCGAGAATACTCTCTTCGAAAAGGTTATGGCCCAACAGGAAAGGGAGACCGAGCTTGAACAATTGGCGGAAGAGCTGGACCAGCGGGCGGGAAAGCTTGATGAACGGGAAAAAGCGTTGGGGACAGCGTAATTTCGAAACCGTCCTGCATTCCGGTCCACTCACTCAGCCAATCATATTCTTAAGCTGGGTCTTCTTGCGGGAGATCATTATCTCCTCTCAGGCCTGCTACGGTGTCCGAGTGATCTCCGGCCGCGTAGCGAATTACGTCCACCGCATCGATTATCAGGGACAAAACATTCACGGTTAGCAAAACGCGCAGCCATATTTCGAAAAAGTCTTCGGGAGGGACATGATCCAGGCGGGTGAAAAGATAAACGACCGCCGGAGTCCAAAAAACAAGATGTCCCAGCCCCAGCAAGCGGGTGAAACCCGTGTATCCCGTCAGCACCACCATCAGTAGAAAAGCACCCAGAAAGGCGACTAAAACCACCTGGGCCTCCACTCGCCCCAAAAACAGGAGCGGCACAACCAGATTTGCCGCCACCAGCAAAACCAGCCATAGCTTCCATAAAATCGACATTTTAAGGACTCCCCGATGGAAATCGATAAACCCTTTCGATAAAACTTTTAAAGTATTCATGATAATTTCTTGTTTTCCAATTTTGTTAAGTCGCTAAACATTGAAAATGCTTACATTTCGCAAGCTGCCGAAGTAGCCAGAATCAACGATGCCGGTTGATATCCCTGCGTAATTTTTCCGTTTGCAGTCGCGCAGCCTGGGCGAACCCTTCATCTTTACCGGCATAGAGAACGCCCCGGGAGGAATTGATGATCAAGCCCTCGCCGTTGGAATCCAGGCCAGCCCGCATGACCTCGCCGATATCGCCACCCTGGGCGCCAATCCCCGGCACCAAAAGAGGCAGGTCCCCAACAACGCTCCGGATTTCCCCCAATTCCTGAGGGTAGGTCGCCCCGGCGACAAGACCCGCATTTCCATACCGGTTCCATTCGCTGGCCACTTTTTCAGCGACTCTCAGGTAAAGTTTCCTGCCGTTTGAATCAAGGTTTTGCAAATCCGCCGCACCAGGGTTGGATGTCCGGCAAAGAATGAAAACTCCTTTCTCGGATCGCTCCAAAAACGGGTTCAGCGAATCACCGCCCAGATAAGGGTTGAGCGTTACCGCATCGGCCCCGTAGTGGTCGAATATCTCTCTGGCGTACATCGTGGCGGTGCTTCCGATATCGCCGCGTTTGGCATCCAGAATGACCGGTATCCTGGGGTGATGCTCACTCAGGTAGTTCATGGTGAGTTGAAGCTGATCCTCCGCTCCTTGTCCTGAAAAGAAAGCAATCTGGGGCTTGTAGGCGCAGACCAGGTCAGCGGTCGCCTTGATGATTTCCCGAAGGAAGGCAAAAATCGGGTCTTTCCCCGATATCAAGTGTGCCGGGATGCGGTCAAGATCGGGGTCCAATCCCACGCAGACGAGGGAATCGCTCTTTTTCCAGCGAGCTTCCAGTTTTTCCATGAATTTCATTGTCTAAGGGATGATTTCCGACATCGGGTGGCAGGTTTGTATCTGGCGAAAAGTATCAAGGAAATTCAGCGAATGTTAAAGTTGCTTTTTTTACAATATCCGAACTTATTCGGCCTCGCGTCCACTTTATGGAAAAAATCTTTTAACTGTATTGCTAATAAAGAGTAAATAAACATGGAAATTCCACTAATGAAATTCCCGAATTACTTCAGGCCTAAACCAAAAGCACCTATATTCTTTATCCCAAACGGAATGATGTCCTTCATAAATCTTTGGATATTACTTAGGAGTTGCCTTTTCCTTTAGAGAGACTTATAGTCTTGAGATCAATTTATGAGAAAAAGTTTATCTGCCAGCATGTTAAAACCTTTTGCGCCAGGGATTATTTTTGCCCTTCTAACTATCCTTATAGGATTTGGTCTTGGGGGTATATTCGGGGCGGCGGAAGATTCGGTAATAAGCTACTTGAAGGAATCCACCGAACCAGTCTTCGAATCGGTTTATAAAGGGAGCATCAAGAAAAGGAATGCCATCGTTAATAAATCCTGGACCTATCTACAGCGAGCCCATCTTCACGGCGGCGCCATCGGAACAACCGCCCTGAGCTGCATCCTTTTACTGGCCCTGTCCGGCCGGGCTGGCCTGGTGGAAAAGATTACCGCCACCGCCTTTGGCACGGGAGCGCTTCTTTACACGGTTTTTTGGCTGCTGGCAGCCCTCAAGGCCCCCGTACTGGGCAACACAGGCGAGGCCAAAGAAGCTTTGAACATAATCGCAATTCCAGGGGCCGTGCTTTGCCTCCTGGGATTATTCGGCACTTTATTCCTGGTCATCAAAAACGTAATATTTGGTTCCAAACCCAGACAGGATTAAATGAACCGGGCACTCACTGGAGGCATCAATCGAATTGCGAGCCGTTTGGCTGCTTTTTGTTTGTTAATAATGTTGAGCGGGCCTGCCGTCTGGTCTTTGGAAATATCCCTGGAACGGCCCGGGGAACGGGAATTTATTCGCGATCTGGCCAACCTGATCGATCCTCCGGAGGTTGAAAGCATCCGTGAATTGTGTGACAAACTGCTGACCGACAAGGCAACCCCAATCATTGTCGTAACCATCGATTCGATGGCATTGCATGGCGGTGCAGGTATGCGCATTGAAACCTTTTCCACCCTGCTATTCAATCAATGGGAGATCGGGCATGCGAAATTGGGGGAGCAGGATTGGAATACCGGTATCCTACTTCTGGTTTCGAAGGGCGACCGTCAGGCCAGAATCGAATTGGGCGCCGGGTGGGGGCACCGGGAGGATGCCCAGAGCCGCCGGATAATGGACGGGCATATCATTTATCATTTTAAACAGGGGCGGTTTTCCGAAGGAATTGTAGCCGGGGTGGAAGCTCTCGACAAAATGGCCCGCCAACTTGAACTGCCTACCCGCCCGCGCCCCTGGTGGCATTTTGCCCTGGTGGTTGGATTTATCGGATTGGCCATCTTCACCATTGTCTCACTTATCAAGCGGGGTGCCAGCGGATGGGCCTGGCTGTTTTGGGGAGCGGTTTTCACCTTGCTCGGGTTTTTGCTCATGCAAATGCTCCGAAGCAGCTCCAGCGGGGGTTTCAGCGGCGGCTCTTTCGGAGGGGGATTTTCCGGCGGTGGCGGAGCAAGCGGTTCTTGGTAAACAGAAAATCCAATGCAAAAAGAATCCCAACTTTTTAATGAGGAACAGCGCAAGCTGGTCCAACAGGCGGTGATCGAAGCAGAAAAAGAAACCTCCTGTGAAATTGTCCCGGTGGTGGCGACCGCTTCGGGCCGTTACGACCGGGCTGAGGATATTATCGGCTTATGGCTGTCGATTCTCGTGGTGATAACCCTTTGGTTGCTACTCCCACGCCAAAGTGGTAATTCGGGAAGCTGGGATTCCTCCATGCCCCAGATTCTTGAACTGCTGGCGGTAGTTACCGGAATTGTAGTCGCCTTTATGGCCGGAGCTGTGGCCGGAAGCCGGATTGGGTGGCTCCGCAGGCTCTTCACCCCGAGAAACCAGATGAAGGAAGAAGTGACCGCCAAGGCTCGGGAAGTGTTTTTCGACAACAGAGTCCATCATACCGCTGGAGGATCGGGTCTGCTTATTTACGTATCTTTGTTCGAGCGAACCGCCATGGTGCTAGGCGACCAGAATATCCTCGACAAACTTGGGCAATCATTTCTTGACGACCTTTGCAAACAACTTACCGATAGTTTGCGCATAAATCATCCTTCCGACGCTCTCAGCGAAATCATTTCCGAAGCTGGCAGGCAGTTGAAAGGCTCATTGCCTTGGGAGGACGGAGACGTCAACGAATTGCACGATGCCCTGGTTCTAATCGACTGAATACAGTATCTATATACAATACAGCCAATCCGCAGACAACTCACATGACGCTGTCGAAAGGATGAATGGCGGGTGCGAAATCTGATTTAGGAAGAAAAGAGGGAAAATCCCCGCTATTCCGTAATAGCTTCGGCGACTAATTTCTTGGCAATATTTCTGATTATTTTCCGGTCAGGATAATTGGGATCTTGAGCCAGGAGTTTACCCCTGGCAACAAATTCGGGTCGGATTATCTGATGATCACTGTCAGGAACTGTTTTATTTTTTTTGGATATGGTGGGCATGATTTACCTGGGGGGGGGTTCGGCAAAGTTAAGTGCCTTGGGTTGGACGCCGTATATCATGGATATGAATATACACCACCTTCATCGGCAAACTGAAATAATTCTTAATTAAAAATTAAAAAAATCGATAAATTAGGTCAAGCAGCAGTCACACCCCCATTCGCAAGCTTGCAGGAACAAGTTTCAAGCTTCAGGAATGAACCCGATATCCTTAAAAATACTGCTCCCAGCACCAATCGACCGGGATATACCCAAGTTCAATTCTCAGGTTCCAGGGCTTGCTGCTTGCGACGGAGGTTTTGAACAATATTCTCCAGTTCATCCGTTCGGCGAATAATTTTTCGGATATTTTCCGCGATGGGATTATGTGCTTCGATTTTTCCCAGGGTGAGGTCGGCATAACCGCGTATGAGGAATAATTCTCCATTCAAGTCGTGGACTATTTTACGAAGAGAATCCGGGGGTAAATTATGGGAGTCCATTAATTAAGTTATTAATACCGATTTTTTACAAAAATTCTTAGCTGTCACTGAGGCTCGGTCCATTCCAATTCAAGAATGGCAAAGAATTTGCCTTTTCCTCTCAAAAAAGCAAATCATTTGGATGCCGAATTTCTCGGCAGGCTGTATTAATCCGCCCTTTTAAATTTAACAAGTTGCATTAATGCCGTGCCGCGTTAATAATTTGGCATAGGCACGATGGGATTTTTTCCTCGCAGATTAGGGGTTTCTCCCTATTTAAGTAACGATAACGAAAGATAGAGTCATTATTTGGTGGAATATGCGTTTTATAAAGATTAAATCTAAATCTTAGTTGATTTCGCATCCGGTAATCCACTGTTAGATCGATTTACTCTTGAATCCAGTTGGCAGCGGCAAATGGCCTTTGAAAAAATACTCGTTTTGGATGACGACCTTATCATCCGCAAATCTTTCCAGGAAGTTTTGCGGAGAAAACGCTACTCAGTGGCTGCTGCAGCTACCATCAAAGCCGCCGAGAATTACCTTGAGAAAGATGCCTTCGATCTGATTTTTATGGATTTGCGACTGCCCGACGGAGATGGGATCTCCTTGTTGAACAAAGTCTCCAAACAGCCCGATGCTCCGCTGATTGTCATTATGACCGGATATGCAACTGTGGAATCGGCGGTGGACTGCATGCGGGGGGGGCCTATGAATACCTTATCAAGCCTTTCTCCACCAACCAGATCGAGATATTAATCCAAAAGGCCGAAAAATATACCCATTTACTTAATGTCAATCGTTTCTATAGCCAAAGCGATTTCCAGAAAACAAAGTTGATCGGTAATAGCCATGCCACCCGGCAATTGCGAATATTGATTAGCAAGGTCGCACCAACCCAGGCAACCGTGCTCATCCATGGTGAAAGCGGCACCGGCAAAGAGGTCATTGCAGGAGAGATCCACAAGGCCAGCCTGCGCTCAGCAGCTCCATTCATCAAAGTCAATTGCGCGGCAATATCGGAAACCCTTATCGAAAGTGAATTTTTCGGGCATGAGAAAGGCTCCTTCACAGGAGCTGTGGAAAGACGCAGAGGCCGGTTTGAACTGGCCCACGGCGGTACCATTCTGCTGGATGAAATTAGCGAAATTTCTCCCGCCCTGCAGGCTAAACTCCTGCGGGTCTTGCAGGAGAGGGAGTTTGAGCGTGTCGGCGGCCATAAAACCATCCAGGTGGATACGCGGGTTTTGGCCACCACAAACCGCGATCTGGCCCAAAGCGTCGCGCGAGGAGAATTTCGGGAAGATCTCTATTATCGGCTCAACGTATTTCCTGTTTACAGTCCTCCCCTGCGCGAAAAAAAGGAGGATATCCTCATATTGGCAGAACATTTTTTGGATAGTTTACAGCGTAAGCACGGCGTTAAAATCGCGGGCTTCTCACCCTCTGCTAAATCAAGCCTCCTTTCCCACGACTGGCCCGGCAACATCCGCGAATTGCAAAACACCGTAGAACGGGCGGTCATCATAGTTGAACCGGGCGGGCTCATTGAACCCTCAACACTTGGATTAATTCACCGCGGTGAATCAGAATCTGGCGCAGGGGACCCGGCACAGCATCCATACATGGCCAATACCGGGGTTGATTTTTTTAACGGAGTCGCCGATGAGATGCCGGACCCGGAATCCCTCATGTCGATGGAAGAACTTGAAAAACGCTATATAATGCATGCCTTGGAAGCTACTAAGGGCAATCGAACGAGAGCGGCCAGACATTTAAAAATCACCAGCCGAACCCTCCGCAACAAATTAAAGCTTTATCAGGAACAAGATAGCTAATTACCATTAACTCCCGATCGAGAATACCGACCTTTTCAACCGTTAATGAATCTTCTTTTTTTAAATGGGAAATTGAAAACCTGGAGCCAAGGCCATGGTGGCGGCGTCACATAGGAGGGAGATTCCAGTGGAAGAAATTTACCCTAATCAAGCCTTGTTAACTGCCTCCCGAAATCAGTCACGGATTGCGGCCATCAACGGCCTTTTGCATGATTTCAGCAACGCCATGATGGGTATTTGCGCCTTAAGCGAATTCTCCTTAAACTCCCTTGATCCGGACAATCCCTTAAAGAGCAATCTCAAGCTTATCAGCGAAAACGCCACTAAAGCACAGAATATGATGCGTAGTATTGCCGAAATCAATCGGTCAAAACCCAATGTGCACAACTTGGCGGATTTGTCCCAATTGGTTCCTCAGCAGGAAAAATTGTTGCGTGTTGTGCTGCCGGGAGGAGCTAGCCTCCATGTGGATGCCCCGAATTCAATATTGCCAGTCAGAATCGATGAAAGTTCTTTCAAACAGGTATTATTACATTTTGCCCTTAATGCCGGGAGCGAGCAGTCTTCTCTTTGCTATATCAAACTTTCCTTACGGCGGGTTGAGGCGGGAAGGACAAAACGAGACGGGGTGTTTCCCGAAAATTTCGGATTGCCGGTTGAGGCAGCCGAGCTTTCCTTTTCCGATAACGGTGGAGGAATTGCCGCCAATCTGGTGCCAAAGATTTTTGAACCTTTTTTCACAACTCGGGGAAAATTGAGAAGTATGGGCCTTGGCCTTTATTTTGCCAAATGTTTCGCCGAGGATCATGGTGGCCAGTTGGGGGTGCTCAACAAAGAGGGCCAGGGAGCGACTTTTCTTCTCCTCCTTCCATTGGAAGATTTGAGCGAGGACACTGTCTGAAATCATTTCGGCCCATCGATATTTTTGTGGCGATAGCGGGATGAAGCGTTCAAGTTTCAGAGGTCTGCATCCCGGTCCGGGTCATGGTCCGCTGATTTGATACAAGCGTTTCTCAAAGTTCTTTTTTTGCCTCGCACCATCGCCGGTTTCGATTTTGAAAGACGGAGCCTGGTCAAAGTATGAGTAATTTCTTTTTTTATTTTGGTATTATCCTGGGACTTGTTTTTTCCACCACCATCGTTTCGGGTGCGGTATGGTGCGTGCAAATTACTCTTCGGAGGGGCTTCCTCACAGGATTGAGCGCCGGCACTGGCATCGCAGTGGCACAGTCCCTGTGGTCCTCATTAGCTGCCGTCATGGTTTTCTGGCTTTACCCTTTCAGCGATTCCATGGACTGGATGTTCCGCTTTTTTGCAGCCGGGGTTTTGGTCTATATGAGCACAACGGTTTTCGGGGCCGAAAAAATAAAATCCCTTCGCTACGAAGGCGACCTGAAAGGCATTGGTAAAATTTTCAGGAGCACTTTCGGCATCGCCCTGGCCATGCCGATGCGGCTTCCGGGATTTTTGGCCTTGCTCATCTCAATGAATTTTCATGTCCGTCAGATCGACTATGGCAACGCCGTGCTAATCGGGGTGGGGGTGGGCCTCGGCTCGTTTGCCTGGTGGGCCTATTACGTTGTCCTGGCCGCTCTATTCGGCAAAAGAGTACCGGAGCCAATCACGGTCAAATCGATGAACAAGCTAAAGGTGCTGGCAGGTTCCGTCCTTCTGGCCCTGATGTTTATTTGCCTGGCTCCAATGGTGCCCGGTTTTTGAAGCTTACCGTTTTTTCCGCACCATTTGGCCGCTGGCGGCACTTTGACGAATCATATCCATGAGCCGGGCTAGACGCAAACCGACTTCGGGAGGGCAGGGATTTTCCATCTTGCCCTTTCTCACTTTGACAAATTGCGACCAGGTGCTGCCTTTGGGAGAATGGAGGAGTGGTTTGAATTCGCTACCGCCGGCAGGCAGGAAAAGCAGGCACTCACCCCAAATACCCGTTTTCAACACTCCTTTGGTCCCCATCACGCGGACTTCGGAATTGCAATTGGTGGAATCGCCGAAACCGCCCAATGAAAAGACTACTCCATTGCGAAAACGTCCGCATACCGCGGAGTTGATCTCTACCGGGGTTCCGCTCCGGTCCAAAATGGCGGAGACCTCAGCCACATCGGAACCCGCCAGATCGACCACCGTATTGAGCATATGCGAACCGGTATCAAAGAGAAATCCTCCCCCGGAAATCTCCGGATCTTGACGCCAGGTGCCTTTCTGATAGGGCTTCCATTCCTGGTGCACGAGCGCCGAGATGCCGGTCACCTGTCCGATTTTTCCTTGGGCGATCAGTTTTTTTGCCTTCATAATGGCGGGTGACAGGCTCCCGTTGAAACCGACAACCAGGAGCCGCCCGGTCTGGTTGCGAACGCGAATCAGCCGGTGGGCCTCGCTTGCATTCATCACCATTGGTTTTTCCACCAACACATCAAGGCCTGCCTTGAGACAATCCCGGGCCTGTTCGAAATGAAATTTATGAGGTGTGGCAATCAAGGCGGCATCCGGTTGCGGTTCCCCGGCCAGGCATTCCTTAAGGGAGGAATAGAAAGGCGGGCAGGGTTTCCCCTGCTCTGCAAACCATGCTGTTGTTTTTTCGCGGGAGGAGGGGCTCACCTCGATCAAGGCCTGGATGCGCGTAGTTCTAGGGCCCTTCAGCATTTCACGCATGTGCATGGCCGCGATCAGGCCCGAACCCAGTATTATCACGTTGATTCTAGCCATAACTGATACTTCAAAAGGTGATGGAATCTCCGAAATTGTCTTCGCTCATTAAGCTCCGCCTCCGCCCTCAAATCATGCGGTTGAAAGATTGCTCGAGGATTTCCAGGTCACTCAGGTCGCCGTGTTTTGCCCGCGCCTTATTGCCTAATTCCGCTTCGTTTTTGTTCTTGGTGGTGCGCTGCTTCTCGTAAAAAACGCCGAACACACCTGGCCATTCGAGATTGGCCAAATTAAACGCCGCCACCTCGTCCAGTGGGTCATGCCTTGATTCATCCTCCGGTGTGCCGTCCAATGTTTTCTCCTCAATGGTGACAAATTCGCCGCCTTTACGGGGCATGCTGGCGTCGAAGGCGCCGGGAAAGAACTCCACGCATTCGGAGAGGCATTCGATAACCGAAAAGCCTTCATGCTCGATGGCCCGGTCCATCATTTCCATCATGTGTTTAACCTGGGAGGCATGGGTGCGGGCGATAAACGTGGCCCCGCTCGATACCAGCTTTTTCATCGGGTTGATCGGCTCATCCACCGATCCGCTGGGGTCGGTCTTGGATTTAAATCCGAGGGGTGAAGTGGGGGAGGTTTGTTTTTTCGTCAGCCCATAGACGAAATTGTCCATGATCACGTAAGTGAGATTGAAGTTTTTGCGCGCCGTGTGATCGAGGTGGTTGCCGCCCATCGAAAAACCGTCTCCATCGCCGCCGAAGACGAAGACATGCAAGTCATCGCGGGCCAGGCTGATTCCCGATGCAAAGGGCAGAGACCGCCCATGGATGAAATGCCCTCCGTGGGTGTTGACGAAATAGGGAAACCGGGAAGAGCACCCGATCCCGGCCAGAGTGACGATTTTCTCGTGCGCAAACTGGTGCTTTTCCAGCGTCCGGTAAAAGGCCGACAGCACGGCGAAATCCCCGCAGCCCGGGCACCATGTCGGGTGATCGGCGGTGAGCTTTTTCTTGGTCAGTTTTTCGCGCGGTTCGCTGCCGGGAGATATTTCAATTGTTGCTGTAGGGGCCATTGTTGTTGGTTTCCGATTTTAAAGTGAATAGAAATTCGCTTAGAGATAAGGATAGGAGGAATAGGTGGCCACGGCATCGCCCCGAAGATGTTCGACCCCGGAAAGGATTTCACTGACCTTGAAAGTAAGGCCGTCCGTCTTGGTAATGCTGCGGATGGCCGGGTGGCGGTAGCAGGCTCTTAAAATTCCGGCCAGTTGGCCGTAGCCGTAAAGTCCCTCATCGTTCATTTCCACCACGAAAACATGGCGGAAACGGCTGAAGACCCGTTCGATCCCCGCCGGCAGAGGATGCAAGTGATGCATATGCACGCTGCCCGCCTGTTCACCCTTGGCCCGCAGCCGCTTGACGGCCTCCCGGATGGGTCCGTAAGTGGAGCCCCACCCAACCAGCAAAACATCGCCCTCGTGATCTCCGAAAACGTCCGTTTTGCCGATGTCTTTGGCCAGAGCCTTCAGCTTGTTGCGGCGTTTGGCTGTCATCAACATGTGCATGGCCGGGTTTGCGGTGGGGTGCCCCGACTCGTCGTGCTCCAGACCGGTCACAACCGGATATTTACCCCCTTGCATGATCGTGCCGGGCGGCGCGTGGCGGGTGATTTGCTTGAGATCGTAAGGCAGAAAGTCCTCCTGCCGGGGCACCAGGTCCGGCCTTGGGTCGCGCATCAACTCCTCCAGATCGGGCTTGTCGAAGGCCTCGATGCGGGTGGCCAGGGCCTGGTCCGATAAAATGATCACCGGTGTGCTATATTTGCGGGCTATGCGGCCAGCTTCCAGGGCAATGTAAAAACAATCCTCGACGTTGCGCGGGGCCAGAACCACCCGCGGCGAATCCCCGTGGCTCCCGTAAATCGCCTGCATCAAGTCGCTCTGCTCGACATTGGTGGGCAGGCCCGTGCTCGGCCCTCCGCGCTGCACATTGATCACGATAAGGGGTATTTCCGCCATCGAGGCCCAGCCCAACGCTTCCATTTTCAACGAAAGACCAGGGCCGGAACTCCCCGTCACCGCCAGGTATCCGCTATAAGCCATCCCTAAAGTGATCGAAATGGCGGCCAGCTCATCCTCGGCCTGGATAAAGGTGCCTCCGTATTTTGGCAGCTCGGTGCGCAACGCCTCCATGATTGTCGACCAGGGGGTAATTGGGTAACCGGCCCCGAAACGCACCCCCGCCGCGATCAATCCGAGGGTAAGCGCCTGGTTGCCGTCCATCGAAACCTGCGGTTTGCCGGACGCATCGGCGGCGGTTTTCTCAAATTGGTAATAACGACCCAGGATATTATCGGCCGGATAGGCGTAACCGGCGTCGAAAGCGAGGTAGGAATTGCGCAGAATGCCCTCGCCCTTTCCCCCGAATCGCTCGCGCATCAAATCTTTCAACTTGCCCACATCGAGGTTGAAAATCCGGGACAGCAGCCCGAGGACGAAAATGTTTTTCCCCTTCGTTTTGGCGTTTCCGCCCAGGGCCTCAATGGTCAAGCCGGTAATGGACGCCCCCACATAAATAAACCGGCGGTCCTGGGTATCTGGCTCTACATGGTCGGAGTCGTAGATGAGGACGCCGCCATCTTTCAAATGCTCGATATGCTCCTCGTAACTGTTCTGATAAAAGGCCACCAGGAAATCCGCCGAATCCCCCGCCGACAATATTTCACCCGTTCCCATTCGCACCTGGAAAATGGAAGGACCGCCCGAAATCGTGGACGGGATGGTCATATAAGTCATCACCTCCTGGTCGCTCCGGCCGGCCAGCCGGGCCAAAAATCCGCCAATGCTCTGGATGCCGTCCTGCGATTCCCCGGCAAACCGGATCACCGCATCGCTGATCGTCTCTTCCTTGAGGGAACTTCTGTCTATATGAGTGGTCGGCGGCATGGCGCTGCTATCTGTTGGGGCATTCATTGATTAAAAGGGTAAGATAAGGAGGCTCTTTTTTAAAACCTATCTCAAATTCGCAGACGAAAATTGCTCTCTGCATCAACATCATCGAATTTGAGGTAGGTTCTAGCTTCGGAAAGGGGTTTGTCAATCCGATGCTCCGGGTTGGGGGTATATTCCAGAAATTCCAATTTTTGCCCCTTCCGCGCCGCAGGTCGAGCGGATTGCAAAAATATGACACCAATTTCCCCACCGTCGCACCAGCGTCGGCATGTCAAAGCGACCCTGCTCAACCTGTGAAGCAAAGTGTCTAAGGAAACCAAGCCAAAATCAATCAAACCGAGTCTGTTTGTGTTTGAAACGTCGTAGATCATGCCACGATAAATATCATAAAATTCGAGACCTGGCAATAGTTACGTTGGCTGCGTTGGATGCGTTGGCTCAAAAATCGAAAAAAAATGCAAAAAATCCAAAAAAAGTGACCAAAATCACAAAAATACCCCCAACCCCCCCCCATCTTGATTTCCCATCCAGCATCTCCTCATTTGCGGATTTACTAAATGCCCCGAAAATAACATTCGCGTCTATTAGCGTTCATTCGCAGCTAACAAACATCCAGTATCCAGTATCTAGCATCAATCCCCCTCCATCCCCCCTCATCAAATATCCAGCATCCAGTATCCAGCATGGACCATCTCTTATTATTCGCGGTTGGATTAATGAATTTCAAAAAATCAATCGACAAAATCCTAATTCCATACTATTATGTAAGATATAATAATATAAAGTAAGGATTTAAAATGGATATATCAACCATCACCAGCAAAGGCCAAACCACTATCCCGGTCGAAGTCCGCAGACACCTTCAATTGAAAGCCGGCGATAAAGTGCGGTTTTTTATCGAGGATGACGGCAAGGCGGTAATCATTCCCCTTATGGGCTCGGTACTCCGGTTGAAAGGCATGCTCAAGACCGACAAGCGTTTCACGGATAAAGAGATTAAAAAAGCCATCGGCCAACGGGTGGCTCAGAAAACCCTCAAGTCGCTCCAGCCATAGCCATGATCAATCTGGATACTAATATCCTCCTGCGCTACATTGTTGAGGATGATTCCGGTCAGCTCTCCCGTGCGGCCAAAATCATTGAGAGTTGCACCGAGGAAGAACCCGGTTTCATCGTCAACGGAATGCTCTTCGAGTTTTTGTGGGCATTGGAATCCGCCTATGGCTTCTCCCGGCAAGAAATTGCCGAAGTAATCAACGTCATTCTCACAGCCCCCGAACTGATGGTGGAGCACAAAGAATCCGTCTGGTCCGCCCTCAAAGCCTACCGCTCCTCCTCCAAAGTCGATTTCACCGACGCCCTGATCGGCCGGGTAGGAGCCAAATACGGCTGCACCACAACAATAACCTTCGACAAAACCGCAGCTAAAAACCTCCCCAACTTCACCCTCGCCTGATATCCTTTCCCCATTTTATGATGTGCACTGGAAAAAGTGGACCGCACAATCCAACTTATTTTGGACGGCAGTGTTTGCTCTAGTAAAATTTACCGGCTACCTAGTGGGGGAGAAGTAGGAAAATGATGAGCAATTAATATTCCTATTAGGTTAGGATTACGTTTCTGTATATTCATTGTATCCCCATCAGGATCGAGGTTTGGAAGGTTGTCGCTGTTGACACCTTTCAACTTTTCTTCACCCTGAAAAACCTTTATTCGTTCAACGCGATCATTATTGTCATAGTAAACAACTACTTGTACTTCATTTCCCTCCAAACTACCCTCAATGGGGGTTCCAACTATTTCCCAAAGTCCAATTGTAAGAACGTCGGCGGCTCCATGAAAAAAAGCTCTCCCAGCTTTTGAACCCTTAGAGTTATCCCTGGATAAAATTAAAGGTGTCCACTTTTCTACCGTCTTTATCATCAGAAAGTACTGGTGCCCCTAATTCGGCGACAACGCGTTCTCGCTCCGTTCCAACATTTAATACAGATACATCTTTTTCGGTTGGACCTTTTGAAGCCATTGCAACCGCACACCCAGAGGTACATACAACGAAGAAAAATACGACACTCACTTGAATTGCAATAAAGACAGGAACGGCCTGATTGACCATGATGGACTCTAAGTGGAAAATTTTGCTAAATTTCATAAGATGACCTTTCATTTTCAGGGGGGAATAACCAATAGTCTAGAGTATATCCAGTATTTCGTAATTGTCAATGGAACAGCGTCTAGAAAGGTTATAAGGGATTTCCTTAATTTGAGCGGAAAAATACCTTACACATACGGGGAACGACCCTTAGTACCCATAAGTGGGAATGCCGTGATAATATAAATCAGCATTATTAAAAGGAGCACCAGTTCTGGAAAAAGTGGAGAACCTCATATTGCTCAATTCCAGGAAACACGTTGCAATCCTATTGTTCGTCAAAGAATCGCAAATATTCTTGTAAATATCGGTCCTAAGAATATTGCACCTATTTCCCACCAACATATAGCCATGAAAGGTATTATAAGTAATGAATATATTTCAAGTGTTAAGTCAGGGTAAATCTAGGTTACACGAACCAAGTATGTCCGCGATGCTGGGATATCTTTTGGATAGTAATAAAGATCACGGATTAGGCGATGCCTTCATACGTAAATTTATTGAATATCAAGAAAACCCATTAGTCAATAATTTATTGAAATATGATTTCATAAATTCACAAGTATCACTTGAAGAGCCTTATCAATTAAAAGGAAAAAGAAAAGACATTGATATTCAAGTAATTGTCTTAAATGATAAAAAACAAGAGGCGCATAGAATAATCATTGAAAATAAGATAAAGATTAATGCTGCAAATCCCAAGCAGCTTAAGGACTATTATCAAGCGATTCTTGAAGATGAAAAACATTTAAATAATCTACATATTATTTTCTTAACACCTGACTCTAAAGCAAAGCAACTACAGAAGGAATATGAAAACCTGGAATTATTGCACAATCCTTCACACACTAAAAAATGGATTAAATGGATTGGAAAAGACGGGCGCGGTGGGGTTCTATCTATAATCAAAGAAATATTAAAGCCTGAAGTTCAAGGATCTATAAATCCTATTAATGAGTATATGCGTCATACTTTAAAAGCTTTTATTAAACATTCCTCTTTTCTCACAGAAGTAAAAAGAAAAAGAACAATGCGTACTGGTGAAGATATCGGTGAGATCATTGATGAGGCCATTATCAAAATAAGTGATGGGAATAAGTATCGGGTAATAAGAAGGGATAGTACGCAAATTCAAGTATTTAATTTGAAGACTACTGATAAAGAGGTTGCTCGCTATATACTGGCTCAATTTATTGACGAAAATAACATTGATGTAGATCATTCAAATTACAATACTAGGACAATTGGTAAAAAGTTCTTTGAATGGTATAAAAAGAATAAAAATTAACTCGGTTTGTAAATTTAACCGTGCCTCTATCAAATTACTCTCTAGATTCTTTTGTTTCGCCTCACCTTTCTGAACTCACCACATTAGGTGCGCCTAATTTAGAAGGCTGTACAGACGAATACTGTCATTGGGTTAACAATTTTATATTGAATACAATATTCGGAGTGCGTATCAATGTCCGTAAACGCCAGTTGGTCCTACATTTCCTAAAGAAAGTGGAAGGAGCGTTTCAGGAGTACCATGAAGGACGCGATTTTTTAGGGATTTATCTTCAGAAGAAAAGGGGATATTATCTGCTTACTTTCATGCGCTCAGACACTTTGAAGTCGCGGTCTTACTGACCTACCAGTCCTATGAAACAGTTCATACGATTATCCAAAAAAACGATCTCTTTGAAAAGAAAGACGGCTATTCGCGCTTGTCGGTTTTAGGCTTCTTAAGGGCATTTTCGTATCCTTACATTCAGTGAGTGGCGTCCAGGTTTGACCAGTTCTGCATCATAACTCTTTCATTATAAAATGTTTATCACCCGCCATTAAGAAGCCGTTTGAAATATTGGGGTTTACCAAGCCAAATTTAACCCCGTCAAGCCCAATCCAGATTAGCCTGTTTGTATTTGAAGAGTCGTAGACTCATACCACGACAAATAACATAAAATTCGAGACCTGGCAATAGTTACGTTGGCTGCGTTGGATGCGTTGGCTCAAAAATCGAAAAAAAATAAAAAAATAAAAAAAAAGTGACGAAAATCACAAAACTACGCCCAAAACCCCCAAAAAATCTTCTTCTTCCTAAATTTCCCATCCACACTCCCACATCCAGTATCCAGCAACAATCTTCCATCATCCCCCCTCCATTCTAATCTCCTGTCTCCTAGCTTCTGACTTCTTCCCTGGTACGCCAATTACAACACCGCATCATGGCCCTGGATATTCCACGACGAACACGGCTGGCAATTCGTTTTCGACGGCAGCACTTCCGAAGTTATATTCCTCTTTGATCTAGGCTTGCAGGAATGGCTGTTTTTCAACGAAAGCACCTATCGCTGGCAATTCCTCTTCAGTGACACCCCCGGCTGGATCTGGACCTTCGGCGACAACACCCCCGACCGCAGATTCTTCCAACGCCTCGACGACGGCTCCCTCTTCAGTGTTCCGGAAGGCTTGCAGGTGGATTGAGGAAACCAAAACTAAAAATCAGTGGCAGCAGTGAAGAGTCCTGACACATTTTCGAGGTAAGTAGCGATCTTCACCCTGAAACCTGTTTCCCCTAAATCAATTTCGCGGTGTCGATTTTCTGAACTTCGCGGAAGTGTCCTCTCAGTTGTTCTTCGATGAATTTTTTGGTCGATTGGGGGATTTTGGCAACGAGGGATTCCAGTTCAGGCTGGGTTTCAGGCAGGACCAGTTCTTCATTGGATGTAGATGGTGCGGATGCTGCGGCAGAAGAGGACAGGGGCGGTTCTTCAACCATTAATTCTTCCGCAATGGATTCATTGACGATTTCCTGCTCCGTCGGTTGCTCTGTGTCCTTTTCCTTCTCCTCTTCCTCTTTGGATTGAGGTTGGTTATAGGAAGAGGGTTCGGGATTGGCGGATGGCTCAGCTTGAGCTACTTTTTTTTTAGGCGATCCCTCGGGCTCCGGCAATTCCTTGGCCAAGCCGGAAATTTCGCGGATCAGCGAATCGATGGCCCGGGCGCGGCTGGCTTCAACCGCACTCAACAGGGCCACCTCAAAATTGACTTTCTCGCTGAGGCCCATCTTCACGGAATGCTCTTTGTCCCGTAGGGCTTCCAGCATCCGCATCAATTCCTCTGCTCTCAAGGGCCGGCCCAGGCTTGAGGTGGAACCATTTTGCCGGACCGCCTCCAGCAATGCCTGGCGGGTGAGGTCCTGCAAATCGAGCAACGCCCGGTAGAGGTCGCGGCCTTCCCGGTCCAGTTCCTCCACATGGTCTATTATTTTGTTGTAATCCGCAGCCGCCACCGCCTTGAGCAGGGACTCTACCACCTTTGGCGGGGCCAGACCGTAAACATCAAGAACATCCTGTTCCTTGATGGCGTCCCCGCAGAAAGAAATCATTTGGTCGAGAATGGATTGGGCGTCGCGCATTCCCCCATTGGCCAGGCGGGCAATCGTTTGCAGGGCCTCGTCTTCCACCGAAATATTCTCCGTTTGGGCGATGCTGGATAATTTTTCCGCAATCACGGAATCGGCAATGGGCCGAAAGGCGAACCGCTGGCAGCGGGAGACGATTGTGGCCAGGACTTTGCGCGCCTCAGTGGTGGCAAATATGAAAATGACGTGCGAAGGCGGCTCCTCCAGGGTTTTCAAGAGAGCATTAAAGGCTGCATTGGAAAGCATGTGCACTTCGTCGATAATGTAAATTTTGTAACGGCCGCGGGTGGGTGCATACTGACAATCCTCCCGAAGCTCCCGTACCTGCTCGACGGAATTGTTGGAGGCTCCATCAATTTCGATCACATCGAGGGAATTACCCGCCGTAATTTCCTCACAGGAAGGGCACTGGTTGCAGGGGGTGACGGTGGGGCCTTGTTCGCAGTTGAGGGCCTTGGCAAAGAGCCGTGCCGTGCTGGTTTTACCGGTTCCCCTCGGCCCCACCAGCATGTAAGCATGGGCAATGCGTTTTCCGCTGATGGCGTTTTTCAGCGTGCGAACGATATAATCCTGCCCGACCAACTCGTCGAACTGCTTGGGACGCCACCGGCGCGCAATTACCTGATAACCCGCTTCCATGAAATGAAGTTAAATCGGCCTGGTCCCGGAATGCAAAAATAATCTAGGTTTCCGGCCCGAATTTTGAAAAAAGATAAAACCAGAGAAACCGATTTATGATCGTTTCAGTCGCAGAGGTTGTCGCGGATGTAATCGAAGCTGTGGGCAAGGGAGTCGAAGGGGTCGCCGGGGCAAGTGTCCTGTTCCACGATAAACCACCGGCAGCCGCTGGACTCCGCGGCAGAGATGATGGCTTTGAAATCGAGGTTGCCTTCTCCGACCTCGGCAAAATCGATTTTATTTTCATCCGTGATTCGGTAATCCTTGAGGTGGATGGCGGGCAGGCGGCCCTCAAGTTCAGCGCACCAGCGAACGGGATCGCAACCGCCGTACTGCACCCAGTAGGTATCTATTTCAAATGAAAGACAGTCAGCGGGGACACCCTCCATTATTTTTTCCAAAATGAGTTTCCCCCCTAATTTGCGGAACTCCTGGTGGTGGTTGTGGTAGCTTAGGGCTATCCCCTCGGCAGCCATTGCTTTTCCGGCATTGCGCAGTTTCCCTATCAACTCGTTGACGGATTCTTCCGAGCCGCAGTCGATGTCCCGGGGAAAGGGGTAAGCGACAATATCGCACTCCAAGGCCTGCATTTTTTCGATAACCGATTGGGGATCGTCCAAAATCTGTTGTGAGGGTTCGTGGACGGCACAAATGGTAAGGCCGTAATCATGGCACAGGCGCTTCAAATCCGTTGGCGGGATGGGTCCCATGGCAGAAGCCTGGATGGCGCCATAGCCGATTTCTTTTAATTTACGCAAACTCCTCCTGATTTCGCCGGGCGTTTTGGTGAATTCGCGAATGGTGTAGGTCTGGGCGGCAACCTGTTCAATTTTC
>JAJFLV010000020.1 GCA_021772535.1 Opitutales bacterium
GATTTGTGCGGCACGGCAGCACCTGCGGCGTTGGTTTGCGCCCGAGGGGCTTGTAGCCCATCCAGGCGCAAAGCCGCCTGGTATCTGCCACCGTGGCGCTACAAACATCATTCATCTGCGAATTTGAGATAGGTTCTAATATTTAAACGAAATGGATCATGTCCGAACGAAAAGCGTTGGTTATTTTAGCAGAGGGATTTGAAGAAATGGAGGCCATCGGGCCTATTGATCTCATGCGCCGGGCCGGAGTAGAGGTCACCATCGCCTCCCAAACAGGTAATCTGCAAGTAACTGGACGGGGCAAAATAATCCTGCAGGCAGATTGCGCATTGGAGGAAGTGATTGAAAACGATTATGACTTGATTGTCTTGCCGGGAGGTCCGGGCCATACACGCTTGAGATTAGACCGGAAGGTCATCGAGCGGCTTCGCCGACAGGAGGCTTCGGGCCGCCTGATCGGGGCCATTTGCGCCGCACCGGCCGTGCTCTTTGAAGCAGGCTTACTTGAGGATAGAAGCTACACCGCTCATTTCAGTGTGGAAAACGAACTGACCAGAATGCAAACCGATAAGCCAGTGGTAACGGATAATCGAGTGGTCACTTCCCGTGGAGCGGGAACGGCCACAGAATTTGCGCTCGAATTGGTCAAGCTTTTGAAGAGCCCGAAAAAGGCGGAAGAAATCGCCCGTAGCATTCACTACGGACCAGCCTCAAACACCTGAAACGTGGCTTTATTCCAGTTTCCAATGGGTGATTTTGTTCCAAAACTGTCGCGGGGAAACGATTTCCATTGAATGGGTTCTTTCCAGTACCAGGATTTCTTTGTCGCCTGTCACGAATACCGTCGATCCGCTTTCAATGGCTTCGAAAAGTAAGATCCGGTCAGCTTTGTCGGTAATAGGGATGTTGTGTCGAATAATTGAATCTTCTATGGTAGCATTAGATTCGATAGAATTCTGTATCTCGTTTATGAGGTTTTCGGGAATGGATAATTTCCGCTCGAATACATCTCTCGACTCCGAAATTACAGTCTTTGAGGTTATGAAATTATGAGATAAAATTACCTCACAATACAAATCCGCACATATCCCCCGGGTGGCAAATGCACTGACAATCACATTGGTATCCAAAAAGACTTTCACGAGATGCCTTTAAATATATCCTCATCAGTTAAATACCCCCTGGCTTCGGCAAACGGCATGCTTCGAAGGCGCAATTCTTCAAACTGGATCAGGCGCAACTGTCTCTCGAGTGCTTCCCGCGCAATTTCGCTGCGATTTTTTCCGGAATACTCACTCGCTTTTTTGAGCAGCATTTCAAGTTTCTCATCCATTCGGATTGTCAATACTGAAGTCTTCATGTCTTACACTGTAAGACAATTTAAAACGGTGTCAATTATTGACGGAAAAAATTGAAAGGCAGATAAAACAAACCCTTTCGATGTCCACTTTTCCCAAATGGGGTCAACGCCATTTAGGGTTGGGTCTTATTGGACGTTTTGCAGTTGTTCGCGAATGCGCTCGATTTCGTTTTTCGCGTTGAGAACATTTTTGCTTATGGCAACCGCCAGGGCTTTCGATCCGATGGTGTTGAATTCGCGGAGGATTTCCTGCAGGAGAAATTCCAGCTTGCGCCCGATGGACCCTTCCTGAGGCAGAATTTCGGCAAACTGTTCCAGGTGACTATCGAGCCGCACTACCTCCTCGGAAATATCGCAGCGGTCGGCAAAGAGAGCGATTTCTTTAAGCACCCTTTCGTCCTCCAGGTCGAGGTCGAGTCCCGCCTGACGGAGCCTCTTGAAGAGGTTCTCGCGATAACGGGCGACCTCGCCTTTGGAATCCCGCCGGATTGACTCCAATAGGTGGATCAATTTCTCATGACGCTGTGAAAGGTCCGTATTAAGAGCTGCGCCTTCCTGCTGACGCATGGAATTAACCTCCTGGAGAGCTTCGTTGAGGGCGCTTTTAACCAAGGGCCAAGCTTCTTCGGATTCAGGCAAATTGGAATTCTTTCGACACATATGAACCAGTTTAAACAACAAGGGGGCATCCGGCTCAAAGGGGATTTCTTCACCCTGGGCAAACTTGGTTATACTTTTCAACAAGGACGATGCTCCTTCTTCATCCCAGGAAAGACCGTTGTTTGAGCCCGGTTCCTGGCATTGCAGGTTTATCTGCACCCGGCCCCGGTTGATTACGGCGCCGACTTCCGCAACGATCGAACGCTCAAGGGCCTGCCACTCTTTAGGGATGGAAATTTGGGTTTCCAGAGTCCTCCGGTTGACGGAGGTGATTTCCACGACCAAATTCAAGCCATCGCTTTCGGCGCAGCCACGGCCATATCCAGTCATGCTATTCATTCTTGTTATTTCGAGGACAATATTCTTTCTGCTTGATCCACATCCTTATCCCCCCTGCCACTCAAGTTCAAGCACAGGATTTGATCCGAAGACATTTGCGGAGCGCGTTTGATGGCATAAGCCAGAGCGTGGGAGGACTCCAGGGCAGGAATGATACCCTCGGTAGAGGAAAGTTTCTGGAAAGCCTCCAGGGCCTCTCCATCGGTGGCGTGAGCGAACCGGATTCGCCCGCAGTCGTGGTAATAAGCATGCTCCGGGCCGATGGCGGCATAATCCAGACCCGCGGAAACCGAGTGGGTCGGTTCGATCTGGCCGTCAGGATCCTGCAATATCCAGGTTTTGCAGCCATGCAGAACACCGACCCGGCCTCCCATGAAACGGGCGGCATGGCGTCCCGGGCCGGGACCGCACCCGCCCGCCTCCACTCCAACCAATTGAACGGAGTCTTCTTCCAGAAAATCCCAGAAAAATCCTATGGCGTTACTGCCGCCGCCGACACAGGCGACCATCTCATCCGGCAGGGAGTTCTCATATTCCATTATCTGGCGGCGGGTTTCCTGGCCGATGACGCGGTGAAAATCGCGCACCATCATTGGATAAGGGTGCGAACCGAGAGCCGAACCGAGGATGTAATGGGTGTCCCGCACATTGGTCACCCAATCCCGCATGGCTTCGTTGATGGCCTCCTTGAGGGTCTTTTGACCGGCCTCGACGGCACGTACTTCGGCCCCGCAAAGGCGCATGCGGAAAACATTGAGGGCCTGTCTTTCCATGTCCACCGCCCCCATGTAAATGACACAGCGTAACCCGAATTTTGCGCAAACGGAGGCTGTTGCGACACCGTGCTGACCAGCCCCGGTTTCCGCAATAACGCGGTTTTTGCCCATTCTCCGAGCCAGCAGGACCTGTCCCAGACAATTGTTTATCTTGTGCGCTCCGGTATGAAGCAAATCCTCCCGTTTGAGGTAAATTTTCGCCCCCCCCAATTGCTCGCTCAGGTTGCGGGCATAAAAAAGCTCGGTCGGCCGTCCTGCATATTCCTTCAGATGCCGTTTAAGCTCCTGGGCAAAAAGAGGATCTTCTTTGGCCTCCTGGTAGGCATCCTGCAATTCGTAGAGAGCCGTCATTAAGGTCTCCGGCACATACATTCCGCCATAAGGACCAAAATGGCCGCGATCGTCGGGCAGGGAAAATCGATCGATAGGGGTTCCTTGAGCAGATACTGGCATGGCTTGTTCGTATGGGGTTTGGTAGAAAAATAATTTATTATCAGGAAGAATAGGCTGCTCAAATTCAGGTGTGTTTTACGCAGACAAGCGTAATATCGTCTATTTGACCACTTGAACCGGAGAACCGGGCAACGCTGTCGAGTATTCCCTGGTTCAAATCCGAGGCGGACCGGTTGCGCAATTTTTTAATCCGGTCCGCCAATCTCTCGGCGCTGTATTCAGTACCCTCAAAATTGGAGGATTCGGTAACACCATCGGTATAAAGAACAAGAATATCGTCTTTCTGGAAAGGTATTTTTTTATCTTCGATTACCTCCTCGAACAGCGGGGATGGAACCATACCCAAGGCTATGCCTTCCGAGCCGATGGTAGAAGTGCGAAAGAGATTGGTCTCTTTATCGAGATGGCCAAGCAGGGGCAATTCATGACCACCCCTGGCAATGATAATTTCGTTTTTTAAGGGATCAACGATAGCATAGATCAGGGTCACGAACATGTCTTTGCGCATCTCTTCGCTGAGAACCGAGTTGAGCCGAGAAAGCACAAGGGCCGGGGAGTTACAGTTTTTGGCGAAATGCCGCAGGTTGCTTTGACAGATTGCCATGAGCAAGGAAGCAGGAATGCCCTTCCCGGAAACATCCGCAATAGCCACGCCCAATTTATCGCGGCCAACACTGAATACATCATAAAGGTCGCCGCCCACTTTCTGGGCCGGCAGGTAACGGGCATCGACCTGCAAACCGGGTTTTTGAGGAAAATTTTTCGGCAGCAGCATCCCCTGAATACTGCTGGCCAGCGACAGTTCGATGTCGAGTTTGCTCTTTTCGATCTGCAGATTCATGATATCGGCATTGTGAATAGACAACCCGGCCTGCTCGGCCAGCGAATCGACCAAGGAAAAGTCCGTATCGTTGAATGAGAGGCCATCAGCCGGATTGGCCACTGCGAGAACGCCCAGATTTTTTTCCTTGAACCGGATAGGCACCAGCACCATAGACCGCACTGTGAGCGAGGGGTCTTCATGATGGACGACTCGTGGATCTCTGGAGGCATCCGCAATGAGCACGCCCTGGCCGGTTTGGGCCACCTCACCGACCAATCCTTCACCCACTTCCAGCACTTCGGAACGAAGCACCTGTTCGATAAACTTGGTCCTCGTGGTAATTTTCAGGGCTGTGCTCAAGGGGAGTGGTTTTTGCGGGGGAAAGAGCCCTTCCACCACCACGCCGCGGAGGTGTCCGCTGTCGCTTCTTTCAAATACACAGGCGCTCAAGGCTCCTGTGCTGAGGATGGCGGCATGGACCACCCGTTTAAGCAATTCGGTTCGATCGACGCCTTCGCCGATGGCCTCGACCATGTTGTGCATGAATTCGAGGACGATCTGCTGTTCCTGGTGCAAAAGCTGCCTTTGCTCGTCCAAGCGCGTTATTTCGCGCCGGGAGGATAGATAAAAGATCCCTCCCACGAGTATACCCAGTACCAGACCAAGCAAAAATAACCACATCATTGGGTCGTGTCCTCCAGATCCAGGTTTATTCCGGTTTAACCTGGTTTTTTAGAAAATCAATAACGTCCTGAAATTTTGATTTGTTGGTATCCTCAATTTCGACCAGATTTTCGTGAGCTTTGAGGATCATTTTGGCATTATCGATTTCCTTTCTTTTGACCGGGTTTAGTTTTTCATCTGGATTGCCAAAGACCATGGGGAATTCCTCAGAACCGACATTAATGATACGGTGCAACCCCAAATTGCGGACCAGCTCGAGGTTTCGCTTTGACAACCGGCAGAGGGACACACTGCCGGGCGGTTGCATTTTGCGCAAATCAAGGGCAAGGCCGGCGATAATGCCTAAAAAGGTGCTATCCATGGTTTGGCATTCCTGAAAATCGATAACAAAGCTTTTCTTTCCGTTCTCGATCATGCGAGCAAAAAAATCGCTCACGGGAGCACAATTCAAATAGCTGGCCCGTCCATTGATTTTTATAACGATGGGCTCAGCGTAGGCCTTCACGAGGAAGGCCGATTCCTTGTTCAAGGACATGAGCAAAGGTTTAATCGAGAGAACCTAATATGCTTCTTAAAACATATGGAAGAATACCTCCATGTCGATAATATTCGACTTCGATGGGAGTGTCCAAACAGGCAATCAGGGGGACCGTTTCAATTTCACCGGAAGGACGAGTGATTTCCAAGGTAACTTCCTGCCGTGGTTGCGGGTTCTCGCCCAGCCCATGAAGAGCAAATACTTCCCTTCCAGTGAGTTCCAGGCTTTGATGAGTCTGGCCGTTTTTAAATTGCAGGGGCAGGACGCCCATGCCAATGAGGTTGCTGCGGTGGATGCGTTCGAAGGAACTGGCCACGACGGCACGGACCCCGAGCAAGGAAGACCCCTTAGCCGCCCAGTCGCGGGAGCTGCCCATGCCATAATCATGGCCGGCGAAAACGAGCAAGGGCACTTTCCGTTCCGTGTAAATCTGGCAGGCGTCAAAAATATGAATCAAAAATCCCTCCGGCATCAGCCGGGTCCATCCTCCCACACGACTGTCAGTCATGAGGTTATTAAACCGAACATTGGCAAAAGTTCCCCTTGTCATCACTCGATCGTTTCCCCGGCGGGAACCGAAGGAGTTGAAATCCTTTGCCTCAATATCAGCGTTGAGCAGGTATTTTCCAGCGGGTCCGTCAGCCGGGATGGCTCCCGCCGGTGAAATATGATCGGTAGTGACCGAATCCCCGACAATGGCCAGCGCCCTCATTCCTTCCAATTTTCCGATCGATCCGGGTTCAAGGGTAAAATCATCGAAAAAGGGTGGAATCTGAATGTAGGTGCTCTTGTCGTCCCAGGAATAAAGTGCGCCGGTGGATGATTCAATGGCGCTCCAATTCGGGTTGGCCTCCAGAATATCAGAATATTGGCGAACAAACATCTCCGGCTTGATGCCGGACGCAACCTGTTCCTGAATCTCCGCCTGGGAAGGCCACAAGTCTCTCAGATAAACCGGCTTGGCATCCTTGTCCTCCCCCAGAGGTTCATTCTCAAGATCGATGTCCACCCTCCCAGCCAATGCATAGGCCACCACGAGAGGCGGGGACATGAGGTAGTTGGCCCGAATGGATGAATGTACCCGGGCCTCAAAATTCCGATTGCCGGAAAGCACGCTGGCGGCCACCAGATTGCCTTCCTTGAGGGCATTTTCGACATTTTCGTCGAGCGGGCCGCTATTGCCGATGCAGGTGGTGCAACCATAACCGACCAGATTGAACCCAAGCTGGTCCAGGTAGGTTTGCAGGCCCGTTTTGGCCAGATAATCGGTGACCACCCGGGAACCGGGAGCCAGGCTGGTTTTAACCGCAGAATTGACTTTAAGACCCCGTTCGACGGCTTTTTTAGCCACGATACCAGCTGCCACCATAACACTGGGATTGCTGGTGTTGGTGCAACTGGTGATAGCCGCAATGAGGACCGAACCGTGACCGATAGCAGGAGTCTCGCCATTGCCGCCCAGGTTGACCTTTCGGTCCAGTTCCCCGGACTCCAGCCCAAACCCGCCGGCGCTTTCTTCTTCTTGCAGTTGATTCAAAAATGAACTCTTCAGGTCTGGAACATCAATCCTGTCCTGAGGCCTGCGGGGACCGGCCACGCAGGGGACTATGGAGGCGAGATCCAGCTCCAGGCTCTTGGTGTAATCCACTTCCCCACGGCGAGGTATTCCGAATATTTTCTGGGCCGTAAAATAATCTCGAACCAGGTCCAACCGCTCCTCCGAGCGTCCGGTCATGCGAAGATAATCGAGGGTTTT
>JAJFLV010000191.1 GCA_021772535.1 Opitutales bacterium
GCCATGCGGCTGGATCGCTGGCGCAGTTCTCCGATCGTTTGAAATCCCCTCAGCAAGAGCAGACAGAGGAGTGGGGCGCCTTTTTCCGGCAATTTGATAATCGAGGGCAGGCCATGGCGGTATTTCGGGACTCGTGAGCCGGCCATGTCGATGCGGAATGCGAGCCGTTTCTGCCGCAACCCATCGAGCCCCTCCGCCACCGTCGTTTCACCGAAATCGACCACCGGGTCGCGGTTGGACTTTTGATTGCAGGCGGCGACCAGGCTGTTGAGAGTGAGCGGATAGTATTCCGGGGTGGTCATCTCCTTTTCCAGAAGACAGCCGAGGACTCGGGCTTCGGAAGGAGTGAGGACAGTTTCCATGGGAATTCGGATTAATAACAGGAAATCAAAAGCCTTTTCCTGTCGCTAAGGCTGGATGAGACGAATTGGAGAATAAGGCTATGGCAGCGAACCTTTCCTCAACAAAGGAATCGAAAAATCAGGCCAAAGTCGTTTCGTGAAAGATTTTCCAATCGTCCAGGTTGTTCAGGTTTACAGCGTCCCGGCAGGCGCCTTCGTGACTGATGCAACAGGAGTCGAGGATTTCCGCACGTGTATTTTCTTCGTGAATGTACCCGGTAATGGCATCATTCAATTCCTTGACTGCGACCGGATCCAGGGAGCCGCCTTTTTGCTCCAGAATCCAGGCTTCGGTTTCACAATAGGTCGGCCTTTTTTCAGAAATGAAATTCAAAAATGCCTCGCGGTCCAGTCCCAGACCATTGAGGACCATGGAGTCATAGCCTTCACCGCAAGCCGGGTAATCATTGTGAAGCTGCCCGGTGGCTCCAAGGGAAGCTTTCAGCCAGAGACGTGGAAGATGCAGGACTCCGAGAGGTCCACAGGTGCCAGAACTGATCAGGGGGACGATTTTTGACATGATAATTCCTCTATTTTTATGATTCAATGGTTAATTGGAGCAGGTGGCCGGTTAATCACCAACACTTATCTCACCGCTCCTGCTAACATTCATTAATGAAAAGAAATCGGTTATGGATTTTCAAGCGCCAAGTCAGATATATTGGAGAATTGCGTCCCATTCAGCAACTGGGGCAAGGCAACGGGTGCCGACGCATAATTGGTAGCCTTCCGGTTGAGCTTCTTCCTCCGATCGGATTAGGAAAACCCGGCGCCAGGATTTTTCCGACAAGGATATTTGGGGGGGATCGAGGGATCCCGGTCCTTTTAGCTTAATGACGACGATTCCAATGGCATCAGAGGAAAAGCCGGTTAATGCGTGAGCTATTCCGCTGGGATATCGTTGGACATAAAAAGGATAAGCAGTCCGGAGGTTGTTCAGGTGTTCTATGTAGCGTACCTCCCCGGTCAATGCGAACAGGCAAGACAAGGAGTGAATGAGGCTGGAGTTACCGCACGGCATGGGATTGTCCCACCATTCCTTTTGTCGAAATACAAGCTGCTCGTGATCTTGGCTGGTGAAGAAAAAGCCCGGTTTTCCGCTAGGGTCGTCGAAGAGCTGTAAAGCGGCGTCAGCTATTTTTTGCGCCCTCTCGATGTAAATTCGGCTGGCTCCGTCCTCAATCCAATCGATTTTTGCCGCCAGTCCAAGCAGGGCTTCGGCGTAGAAAGCATAATCGTCAAGATAACCGTTCAAATGGGCCTCGCCGTCGTGATAGGCGGCATGAAGGCGGTTTTCCTCAAACCTCAACTTTTCCCAAATCCAGTCGGCGGTCCTTTTTGCAGCGAGGAGCCAATCTTTATTCCCGAAATAATAACCTGCTTCAGCCAACCCGCGGATAAGAAGGCTGTTCCAGCTCGTTAACTGTTTGACGTCCTTACCCGGACCGACCCTTTGCTGGCGGGCAGCGAGCATTTTCGCCCTCAGCGGTGCGAGCGACTCCCGTATTTCAAAATCGTTTTGCGATAGAACGGGGTTGGAGAATCCATTTTCGAAATTTCCCTCTTCGGTAATTCCGTAAACCCGGCAGAATTCCTGTCCATCATCCCGGCCAAGGATGTCCCGCACCTGGTCCGGGGACCAAACCTGAAATTTGCCTTCCTCTCCTTCACTGTCTGCATCCAGAGAGGAAAAAAAGCCGCCCTCCGGGGACATCATTTCACGCTCCAGCCAGCCGATGGTTTCCTCTACCACCGCTCGATAAAGCGGAGATCGGTA
Organism: Opitutales bacterium; assembly: GCA_021772535.1. Lineage (GTDB taxonomy): Bacteria > Verrucomicrobiota > Verrucomicrobiia > Opitutales > UBA2987 > JAJFLU01. The sequence continues at coordinate 2,179 of JAJFLV010000191.1, forward strand.
ACGCAGCCAGCCTTTTGTGTAAACATCCAGCAGTAAGGCGTTATCGTAGAGCATTTTTTCAAAGTGAGGGATGCGCCAGTAGCGATCCACGCTGTAACGGGCAAAACCGCCTCCGATCTGGTCATAGATTCCGCCCAGGGCCATGGCGTCGAGGGACTTCTGGACAACTTCGTCAATTCTTTTAGCAAAAGAGGGATTGCGCTCATCAATGGCGGAGGTATTGCGCATTTCGAGCAGATAATTAAGGGTCATGGACGGTGGGAACTTGGGTGCTTCGCCGAATCCGCCCCATTCATCATCATGGTTGCCGCAAATGGCATGGCTGGCGGCGAGGAGTTGTTGTTGATTCAGGTTTCCTTCGGCTTTTGCGGCGGTATTTACGGCAGTCGCCATATTTTGCAGGATTGCCTCGGCGTTTTCCTCCAGTTTTTCCCTTTCCCGGCAGTAAAAATCAGAAATTCGAACCAGCAACTGAGGCCAGGGAATAAGACCTTGTCCACGCTCAGAGGGAGGGAAATAGGTGCCCCCGGCAAAGGGACGTCCATCGGGCAGACAGAACACATTGAGTGGCCAGCCACCTTGACCATTGAGCATTTGCACCGCTTCCATGTAGATTTTGTCCAAATCGGGGCGCTCTTCGCGGTCGATTTTAACACAAACAAAGTGCTCGTTCATGATCCCGGCGATGTACTCGTCCTCAAATGACTCGTGGGCCATGACGTGGCACCAGTGGCAGGAACTGTAGCCGATGGACAGGAGGAGTGGTTTGTCTGCGGCTTGTGCTTCCTTTAAAACCTCTGGACTCCAGGGCCGCCAATCCACTGGATTGTCGCCATGTTGGCGTAGATAAAGGCTCTTTTCCTTGGCGAGGAGATTTGGCATGGAGTTCTTGTTTTTGCGGAGAATACCGAATCGGAAAAATGCAGCATTGGTGGTAGGAGAGTAAAAAAGCAAATTTTTCCCGGCTTTTCTCTTTCAACCATTAGTTCTTTGGGCCAGAGTAGCTTTTCAAAAAAAAATGCCTGCCATTCGTATATTGCCCGATGTTGTCGCCAACCAAATCGCTGCCGGCGAGGTGATCGAGCGCCCTGCGGCAGTGGTCAAGGAATTGATTGAAAACAGTCTCGATGCCGGTGCCCGGCGGATCGAAATCGAGTTCAGCAAAGGAGGTAAAAACCTTATCCGGGTAGAGGATAATGGGTATGGCATGAGTCCCGATGACGCTTTACTTTCCCTTGAACGTCATGGCACCAGCAAAATCAGGGAAGCGGCCGACCTTCTCAAAATCGGCAGCTATGGATTTCGCGGCGAAGCGCTTCCATCGATTGCCAGCGTTTCCCGTTTTACTCTTCGCACCAGAACGGAAGAGCGGCCTCACGGAACCGAAATATTCGTCAATGGAGGCCGGCTCGTTCATGCCAAGGAGTGCGGGATGCCGGGAGGAACCCAGATTGAGGTGGCCCATCTTTTTCACACGGTGCCTGCCCGGCGAAAATTCCTCAAAACCGACAACACGGAGGCAGCCCACATCGTTCACCTTTCCCGGCTTTTTGCCGTGGCCAACCCGAATACCTCGTTCACTCTTTTGGAAAATGGCCGTACCCTCTTCCGCTCGCCGGTATGCCAGAGCCTGCGGGAGAGAGTGGGAGAAATCTTTGGTCGCCAGATTGCAAGCCAGTTAATCGAGATCGAGGCTGAAGAGGAAGATTACAAATTGACCGGACTTATCGGCAAACCGGGAGTGGGGCGGGCCACCCGGCACGAGCTGGTGACCTATGTCAATCGACGGCCTGTTGACAGCCGCACCCTAAATTTCGCCCTCATTGAAGCCTACCACACCTATATTCCGAAAGGCCGCTATCCTCTGGCCTTCGTCTTTCTCGAGGTAGATCCGGCCAAGGTAGATGTCAATGTGCACCCGGCTAAACGCGAGGTGCGATTCCGGGAGGAGGGAAGGCTGAGGCATTTTTTTATTCGCGCCGTGCTCGACCGACTCCGGGAGGCCGCTACTGTGTCTGCAGTGGGAGTCGCAAGTGAGGAACCGAAACCAACGCCGATAAACCTCCAAGCCCGGGCCGTCCCTGATTTCGGCAAGGGATTAACCGGAATTTCCAGCTCTCCCGCTACAGTTTCCAGGCCAATCGCTCCGGGGGCGCCTATTCAATTGGAAAAGGGAAATGTTGACGGCGCCCCGGTTGCGGTGCCGCCAGAGCCTTTCAAAATTGCTACGCCCGCCATGGAAGGGAGTTTGAATTGGCGCTATTTCGGCACAGCCCATGGCTCTTATGTGGTTTTTGAAACGGACAACGGCTTGGTTCTTCTCAATTGGCGCGGGGCCAGAGGTCGGATTTTTTACGAGGATATTTTGGCCGGTCTGGAGGGGAAATCCCAGAATTGCCAAAAACTACTCTTTCCTATCGCTTTTGAGCTTGATGCTCTGGCTTCTGCTGCCCTGGAAGAGCATTTGGATTTTTTTCAAAGCAATGGGTTCGAAATTGAACAATTCGGCCGAAACTATTACCGCATCGAATCCCTGCCTGATTGGCTCGATCCCGGTTTGGGGGAAGGGTTTGCCCGGGATTTACTCAGCCTTCTGAGGGAGAGAGGATTGAATCCCAACCGTCCTGAACCGGCCAGGGAGGAAATCGCCCGCTTGGCCTCCGACCGGCTGGCACAAACCTCCCGGCTTTTCGGCCAGGTAGAGCCGGTTCGTCTGGCGGAACGCCTGATGACTTGCCGGAATCCCCTTAATGACCATAGGGGCAGGCCTACTTTTTTCGAAATTTCCTGGGGCGACCTGGAGAAAAAATTCGGGAAATGAACCAAGCCTGTTCAAAGATGTCCAAAAATGCTTAAATTAAATTCTTTCAACCCGTTGTAAGGCACTTATTCTACCTCGCCTTTATTAAGGTAATAAACAGTAGCTGCAAACATTCGCCGCCCGTCCCCAAAATTCATGAAGACAGCCTCCGTCAGGTCCACCAAGCCAAAAGATAAAAAGACCGATCTTTCCGAATTGGCCCTCAAGCCAACCAATGGTTTCAAGTTCAACATCGACAGTGATCCCGAAAGTCTCGTCACCTCGATATTGAATCATCTAAAGTACACTTTGGCCCGGCATCCAAATACGGCTACCCGGCGGGATTGGTCCCTCTCCACCAGCATGGCAGTGCGGGACCGGATCATGGAGCGCTTCATCAAGACCATGGACGCCCATAACGAGGAGAACACCCGCCGGGTCTATTACCTTTCGCTGGAGTATCTGATGGGGCGGCTTCTTTCCAACAACCTGCATAGCGCCGGTCTTTTCGAAGCGACCAAAAAAGCTCTGGCTTCCCTCGGTTTGAGCCTGGAGGGCCTCTGTGATGAGGAAGTGGAGATGGGCCTGGGCAATGGGGGATTGGGCCGGCTGGCGGCCTGCTTCCTGGATTCGCTGGCCACCCTGGAATTGCCTGCCATAGGTTATGGTATCCACTACGAATTCGGGCTTTTCCGCCAGGAGATCCTCAACGGCAAACAGGTTGAACATCCGGACAACTGGCTCCAATTCCCCAACCCATGGCAAGTCATGCGACCAGAGTATGCTACGGAGGTCAGGGTTTACGGGCATGTGGAAAACCACTTCAACGACCTAGGCGAGGGCTTTCCGGCTTGGGTAGGCGCAAAAACCGTTTTGGGGGTGCCCTGGGATCTGCCCATTTGCGGTTATGGCGCCAACACGGTAAATTTTCTGCGCCTGTGGGAATCACGCGCTTCAGAGGAGTTCGACCTGGCCGTATTCTTTGAGGGGGGGTATGTGGAGGCGGTGCGTGAAAAAGCCGAAGGTGAGACTATCTCCAAGGTTCTTTACCCCAATGACAAAACCGAGAGTGGCAAGGAATTGAGGCTTGTGCAGCAGTATTTCTTCGTCTCCTGCTCTTTGCAGGATATATTCCGCCGCTACCGCAACCTCAACGCAGGTTGGGATGCGTTTTCTGAAAAAATCGCTCTTCAACTCAACGACACCCACCCCTCGGTGGCCATTCCCGAATTAATGCGTCTTTTTATCGATGTGGAGCATCTCGAATGGGATCAGGCCTGGGAGATTTGCCAGCGGGTGTTCGGCTACACCAACCATACCTTGTTGCCGGAAGCACTGGAGAAATGGAGTGTGCCATTATTCAAAAAAGTCCTGCCCCGGCATCTGCAGATCATTTACGAAATCAACCGCCGTTTTCTGGAAGAGGAGGTGGAAGCAAAGTGGCCGGGGGACAACCGCAAGAAGGGTGAACTTTCCATTATCGAGGAGGGAAACCCCAAGAAAATACGGATGGCCCATCTGAGCGTGGTCGGCAGTCATTCGGTCAACGGGGTGGCTGCCCTGCACACGAAATTGCTCAAAAGCCGGCTCTTTCCTGATTTCCATGAGCTTTACCCCGGCAAATTCAATAACAAAACCAATGGCATTACTCCCCGCCGTTGGCTCAAGGCCTGCAACCCGCACTTATCTGAACTTATCGACGAAACTATCGGCAGCGATTGGCCGGTCGACCTGGATAAGCTGCGTGGTCTGGAAAAATTTGCCGATGACAAGGATTTTCAGCAGCGTTTCATGGATGCCAAGAGACGCAACAAGGAGACGCTGGCCTCCATCATTGAGGAATTGTGCCGGGTGGAAGTCGATCCCCGAGCCATTTTCGATGTGCAGGTCAAGCGTTTGCACGAATACAAGCGGCAGCATCTTAACCTGCTTCATATCCTGACTCTTTATCGACGGCTTCTGAACGATCCCGATTACGATATTCATCCCCGGGTCTTTATCTTTTCGGCCAAGGCTGCGCCGGGCTACGATTTGGCCAAGACCATCATCCATGCCATCAATGCAGTGGGGGCCGTAATCAATAACGATTCTCGTATTAAGGGCAAAATCAAGGTGGTCTTTCTGCCAAACTATGGCGTTACCCTGGCGGAGAGTATTATCCCTTCGGCCGACGTTTCGGAACAGATTTCCACTGCCGGCAAGGAAGCGTCCGGAACCGGAAATATGAAATTGGCCCTCAACGGTGCCGTGACAATTGGAACCCTGGATGGGGCCAATGTGGAAATCCTGGAAGAAGTGGGGGAGGAAAATATTTTTATTTTCGGCCATACGGTGGAGGAGGTGGAAAAGTTGCAAAGGAAAGGATACAACCCCTTCGATATCTATTACGCGGATGAGGAATTGCGTCATGCAGTGGACTGGCTGGGCTCGAATCACTTCACTCCCGAGGAACCTTATGCCTTGGCTTCACTGCGCCGAAACCTGCTGGAAGGCGGCGATCCTTTTCTCGTACTGGCCGACTTCGATGCCTATCGGCGAACCCAGAGAGAGATCGACTTGGCCTACCGCGACAAGGAACGCTGGACCCGTATGGTCATCCTCAACACGGCCCGCATGGGTAAATTTTCCACCGACCGCACCATTCGCGAGTATGCCAAGGAAGTTTGGCGCCTCGATCCTCTTCCGGTGGAACCTTGAACAAGGAAACGCCTTCGAAATGCAAAAACACTTTTTTGGAATATTAGTAACGGTTGGACTTCTCTTTGTCCCGGCGACCACCGCACGCGCCGATTTGGCCATCGCCCCGCTGCCGTTTGCATCCGGCGAGACCTTAACCTACAAGCTCAGTTGGGGATTTTTTCATGTCGGCACCGGTGTGCTTTCCGTCAGCGGACCGGTCGAATTTGCGGGAGAACCGGCTTATCAATTGAATTTCGATCTGCGAACAAACGGATTTGCCGACGCCCTATTTCGTGTCCGGGATGCTCATGTCAGCTATGTCAATCTCGACTTTACGCGTACCCTTTACCTGTCTAAAAAGGAAATGCACAAAAACAAGAGCAGGGAATCGGAGGTGGTCTTCGACTGGGAAAGGAAAGAAGCGCAGTACTCCCTGCGCGGAAAAACCCGTGAACCGTTGGCTTTGCCCGGTGACGCCTACGATCCGCTCTCTTCAATATTTGCTGCCCGGCTATGGCCATTGCAGGTTGGCCTGGCCCGGCGGGTTCTCATGACCGATGGCAAAAAATACCGCCGAGTGTCGGTTCAAGTGGTTGAGCAAAAAAAACTCCGCACCAAAGTGGGGGCGTTGGAAGCGCTGCTGGTGCAGCCCGATTTGCGGGATGTTAGCATTGTCTTCGAAACACCAAAAAAATCCTTCCTGAAATTCTGGGTTTCTGCCGATGCCCGCAAGCTCCCTCTCAAGATCGTCAGTAAGGTGAAGTGGGGCAGCTTCCGAGCCGAATTGCAGAAGATTGACCGGATTTCAACCCACAATTCGGAGAAAGACCAAATCTGAAATATAGTTTTATGGCAACGGCGACTGGCCGGAGTCTCATTATCCCGGCCAAGGAATATTTTAACCGAATTTCACTCTTATCCATATGCTTCAGACAATTCTTCGGAAATCTTTATTGATCCTGGCCCTTTCTGCTATTGCTGATGCTTCTGCCGGTTCGGACTGTTGCTGCAATAAGGAATGCTCGGTTAACCATGTTAAAACCAGCGATATTCGTTTCGAAAGGCGCGACATTCAGTTGGGTGGAATGGATTCACTGGAAAAGGAATTCACCAGTTCCGGGAAGCCATTACTGCTATCCATCCTTTCGCCCTCGTGCCCCATCTGTATCCAGGGAATAGTGCAACTGGCGGACAGAATTGATTCCGAAATCATGGATATCATATTAATCTGGACTCCCATACTGGATAATGATTCACCGAATCATCAACGGCCCGTCTTTTTGAACAAAGGGGTGAAAGAATACTGGGATGCCGAAGGGGAAATTGCCAGTCGGGCCGCGGAATCTTTAAAACTCAGCGGGAAAGCGTGGGATGTTTATTTGTTTTATGAAAAAAATTCGGTCTGGCACGATAGGACTTTTCCAAAACCTGCCTTTTGGTATCATCAACTACCTGAAAATACCGGAGCCCCTGCTGATCGAAGATTTGATCTTTTCAAAATTAACGAAGATTTGCTAACACTGACCAAAGGTAAGGATGAGCGTGTGAGCGAAATTGAATTAATTTATTTCGAGGGATGCCCCAATGCCGGGATAGCGGGGGAGAATTTGGCTGCGGCGCTGGAGGAGCGAGGTATGCCGAAAAATTTTAAGAAATGGAATTCCAACGATCCTGAAGCGCCGGAATACGTCTCGAAGTTTGGAAGTCCAACCATATTGGTCAACGGGACTGATTTATTTGGAGCTGAGCCTACGGAATATCCGGCATGCAGGCTGTATGGTTCGAGAGGACATCCCACCAAAGAGGAAATAACCGAAAAGATAGCAAAACTGAATCCGGCCGGCTGATGTAGTGGGTACGGGATGGTTCCAATACTACTGCTTAAAAGGACTTATTCCTGCGAGACTTTTGTGTTTGGAAAAGGCGCGTTCAGATGCGGATGCGGACGGCGGTTAGTTCTTCTTCTCCTTGCTTGAAATTGACTTTGTCGATGAAGCCTTTGGGGTTTTTTTGGAAGATTAGGTTGGTCTTCAACTTGGGGTGGTAAAAGGTGTCCTCTGCCACCGGCTGGAGGCGGTAACGGGCGCTTTGTTCGAATTGGACGGTGAGGTGTCCTTCCTGCATGTAAAATAGAATCCGAAAGCCGTTGGGGAGTTGGAAGACGCCAGGATATTGACGCAGGTCGGCATCGGAGACTTCTATCATGGGAACAAATTCCTTGAGCTTGAATTTTTCGCTGTCAAGAAGGTATAATCCGAAATATTCCACGGAGGAGGCGGAATTGCTGAGGACGACGACGCCGGTATTTGTATCTTTTCGAAATCCGGCAAAGCTGGAATGGCCACCGCTAAGTCCGCTGCGGTAAAGAAGGGGGGAGTCATTGGAGTTAAGGACAACCCAACCAGTGGCCACGGCCATGTTGTTTTTTTCCGAACGCAGTCTGGTTTCGTGAGTCTTTTTCAGGACAGGGAGAAAGGAGCTTTCGATGAGGCCCAGATTTGCGCCTAGGAATTGAAGCATGTCCCGGGCGTCGGACCTTAAAGCGCCGGAACCGGCAAAGGCCGGCATATCCCAAAGGGGTGACTGGGTTTGTCCCTGATGGCCGCGTGCAAGGTTATAGCGTTGGACTTCGTTTAATTCGATGGTGGTATTTTCCATGTCCAGCGGGTCGCCAATGCGGGATTTGACCAATGCTTCAAATGTCTCCCCGGTTTGCTGCTCAAGGGCACTTCCAACCAACCCATAGCCGATGCGGGAAATTTTGAAGGATTTTCCCGCCGCCTCCTTTAATTCAAAACCGCCTAAAAACTCCACCAGAGCCTCCCTTGTATAGTCGGCCAGGGGGTTGAGCCTACTGGCGGGCTGCAAGTTGGCAGGCAACTTGGGCAGCCCCGAAGTGTGTTCAAGAAGGTGACCCAAGGTAATTTCGTTCTCTTCAAATTTCGGCAATTTAATATCCTCAGGGAGGTATTGGGCTGCGGGTGTGTCCCAATCGAATTCACCTTTGTCAATCAATTGAGCAGCCAGAAGACCGGTGAAGACTTGTGTCAGCGAACTGATCTCGAAGATGGTGCGGGCGTTTACCTTGCGCGTATCTCCTTCGCGGAAAGTGCCTTCGTAAAAGTAGCGTTTTCCTTCGGGATTGATAATCCCAACGACAATGGCTCGGTTGAGCCCCCTCTCGGAGAGCTCCTTCATGTGGGCCTTGACGGTTTCCTCGGAAAAATGGGAGTCACCAAAAGCGACCACCGCAGTCGCAAGAACTAGAATCAAAGCAAGGTATTTTGAGTTCATGAGGCAGATCAGAAAAGACAATTTACAGGGTTATAATATGGGAAAGCAAACTGAACTTGGGGAATGTCCCCTGGGGATAACCAGTCTTCTTAAGAGTCTTAAACCGCATTCTTAATCCCTTGGAAACGAATTAAACGGAAAATCGGTATTCAGGGATGCCATTGAAAGAGATTGGTTTCGTTCGGATAGTGGAGGCGCAAATCGGTGCTTAAGGCATCCATTTCGTCCAATAATTCGGTTGGGAACTTGTCCGCCAGGGCGGCCGCATTGTCACTGGCTTGCCCGGCGTTGCGGGCGCCGGCCAGAATAACTTCGACTCCCGGTTGACGGGCCAGCCATTGGATCGCCAAGTAATGCGGAGGTCTTCCGGTCCGGGCCGCCAATGCCTTGAATCGCTCGGCGGCGGCATGCACATGGGGCCATACTTCTTCTCGAAAAAATACGCTGAGAGGCCGAACATCGCCTTTTTCAAATTTTGAATTTGCTGGAAACTTACCGGTCAAAATCCCCAATGCGAGTGAACTGTAGGCGACCACGGCAATGCCTTTTTCCCGGCAGTAGGGAATGATATCATCTTCCGGGATGCGCCAAAACAGGTTGTAGCCAAGCTGGTGGGCATCGATAGTTCCCGCTTCGCTCATTTGCTCCATTTGAGCCACAGAAAAATTGCTCACCCCGATGGCTCCGATGGTCCCTTTTTCCCGTTCTTTTTCCAGTAGTTCCATGTGTGGCCGCATATCGAGGCCGCTTTTGGGATAATGGATGTAGTAGAGATCGATGAATTCGGTGCCCAGGTTTCCCTGGCTGTGCTGAAGAGCTTTGACGATTCCGGCCGGTTTTTTGCCAACTTCCCCTTTGGTGGCCAGGAAGACGCTGTCCCGTTTTCCTTTCAAAAATCGCCCGCAAATTCTTTCCGATTTGCCCTGGCCGTAACCAAGAGCGGTGTCCCAATGGGTTATGCCCTTATCCCAGGCTGCTGCCAGGGCAGCCATTGAATCAACCTCGCTTTGCGGTCCCCAGCCGATCCCGCCGAAAGACCAGCAGCCCAGGCCCAGCTTGCTGCACGGTTTGCCCCTGCCAATGGACCTTGACTTGGGTATTCCACTCATCGTTTACGTAGCAGACGCATTTGCTCGCGGCCTTCCCGGCCGGAGAAAGCCTTGTTTGGCCACCACTGATCAATGGTATCAAAAAAGGGGTGAAAAAGTTCGTCGATTTCATCAATCGATATGGGGTAGGGCGGACCATCCGGGTCTTCGATGTGGACAAAAAAGATGGCCAGCAGTTCACCGACCTCCTTGAGGGCGCCTACCACGGCCTTCACATATTTTTGCCTATGAGCAGGGTCAATGGCGCATAAACAGGTATGCTCGAAAACTCCGTCGAAGGAACCTTGAAGGTTAGCGTCCAGTTGAAACAAGTCGCCCAGTAGGTAGTCTTCTTTTCCCGCAGGAGCATATTCCTTGGCTTTGGCCAAAGCCGTGGGAGACATATCCAGTCCCAAAGGCTCTGCCCCCTTCAGTGCCAGCAGGCGGACGTCGTGGCCATGACCACAGCCTGGCACAAGAATGCGCCCGGAAAAAGTGGATCTCTCCAGGTATTCAGCCAAAGGCGGGGCGCCGAAACCTTTTTCCCAGGGAGTATCGCCGGTCCGATAACGGCCGTCCCAAAATTCCTGAACAGATTCTGGATTATCCATAGTTGGATAAAAAAACAATTTGCCCCTTGTTGGCAAAAGGCAATTTGATGGCCTTTTATGGCGTCGGAAGTCTTGCTGGAACTCAATCGTATCGATATTGCCTTGGAGGGGAAGAATATCCTCCAAGACATCGTCTGGCGACTGCACAAAGGGGAAAACTGGTTATTTTTCGGACCCAATGGCTGCGGCAAAACGACTCTATTGCGGGTAATCGGCGGTCAACTTTGGCCTTCTCCGCAAAGTCGAGGTGAGCGGCTTTATCATTTCGAAAATGAGGCCTGCCAAAGCCCGGTCGGATTGGAGGGGCAAATTACCTTTCTTTCCGCTGAAACCCAACAGCATTACCTGAAACAGGACTGGGATCTGTCGGGCGAGGAGATCGTATTGACGGGATTATCCAATACCGAACTGCTTTATGAGCGGCCGTCAAATCTTCAAATCCGCAAGGCCCGGGAGCTCATTTCAATGCTGAAATTGAAGGATTTGGCGAAAAAACATTTCCAGACAATGTCTCATGGGGAGTTGCGAAAAATTCTTTTGGCTCGCGCTCTGGCGGACAACCCGAGGCTTCTTCTCCTGGACGAGTTTTGCCATGGCCTGGATCCGCATTCGAGGATCGAGCTATTGGGACTCATTGACCAGATTTTGCAGCAGGGAAAAACACAAGTCGTCCTGACCGCCCATCGCAAGGAGGAAATCCCTGCAGGCCTGACCCATTTTGCGCAAATTGCGGATGGAAAAATTACCCGGCAGGGGAAAATCAACCGGCGGACAAATACGCTCTACAGCAGAGCTGTGCCCAAACCTGTTTCTCCTTTACGGAGAGCGAACAGTGTTTCAGCTATTGATATTGAGGTTAGCCGGGCGGAGGTTTACCTGGATGGGAAAGGAGGAGATCTGCAAAGAGTTTTGCAGGGAATCGATTGGCGAATTCGGCCTGGGGAAAGTTGGGCGATAACGGGTCCCAACGGGTCGGGAAAAAGCACTTTGATGAAATTACTCTATGGGGACGTGACTTGTGCACTAGGCGGAGAGGTGAGTCGCCGACTCGACGGTGTTCCACTTTCGGTTAGGAAAGCCCGGAAGCGCATGGAATGTGTTTCGGCAGAGTTGCAGGCCCGCTTTTACAGGAATGGTGATGTAAGCGTTAAGCAGGCTATTGCCAGTGGTTTCTCGGGAAGCGTGGGTTCGACTCGAAATATGTCTTCCGGACGATGGCGGAGGGTTGGGCAGGAATTGCATCGCTT